>SYGW01000097.1 GCA_005800255.1 Nitrospiraceae bacterium
CAAGGGCATAGCCGACCGGCGCTTCCCCTGGGGCAATGTCGAGCCCACGAACAAACATCTGAATTTCAATCAGCAATGGACCGGCGAAAAAACCTTGATGCCGGTCGGGAGCTATGAATTGGGCAAGAGCCCCTTCGGCGCTTACGACATGGCCGGCAACGTCTGGGAATGGGTCAACGACTGGTACGATTCCCGCTACTACGAGAAGAGTCCGGCGAAAAATCCCCAAGGGCCGGATAGCGGAACCAAAAAAGTCATTCGGGGCGCAGGCTGGCAGAACGAAACCCCGACGGTCCGGATCTTTACCAGAGTGGACAGTGACCCGACGATCCGCAACGAGTCCACGGGTTTCCGCTGCGCAATCACGTCCGCTGCCCAATAGGGATCGTCATGAACGGAACGGGGTTCTCCGGCCTTGCGGTCGCTTCATTCGAAAGCCGTATGGCCAAGGAGATGGCCCGGCTGATTGAACATTGTGGCGGCAAGCCTCTTGTGGCTCCCGCCCTCCAGGAAATTCCAATTCAGGACAATCCCGCTGCCTTATGTTTAGGCGCCGAATTGATCGACGGACAGATCGATCTCCTGATCCTCATGACGGGCATCGGCGCCACCGCCCTCTTGGACATTCTCCAATCTCGCCATCCCCTGCCGTCGATCCTGGAAGGGCTCCAGCGGACGACAACTGTCGCTCGCGGCCCCAAGCCTGCTGCGGCACTCAAGGCCCATGGCATCACCCCGACTCTCACCGTGCCGGAACCGAATACCTGGGTTGAAGTGCTTGCCACGCTGGACTCCTATCGGCCCCTCAAAGGCCTCCGCGTCGCCGTCCAAGAATATGGCACATCCAATCCGGAACTCTTGGAATCCCTGACACAGCGAGGAGCAGAGGTCCTCCCCGTGCCGATATACCGTTGGATGCTGCCAGAAGACAGGGGCCCGTTAAGGCAGGTACTCGGCGAGATTCTTGCGGGACAGGTTCAGGTGATGTTGATCACCAACGCCGCGCAGGTCGATCATGTAATGCAGTTACTCGAGCAGGACAGCGCCATTCCTCAGTTTGCAAAAGCCTGCGAAAGGATGGTCCTAGCGTCCATTGGCCCCACCGCCAGCGAACGCCTTCTCCATTACCATCTCCCCGTCGACTTCGAACCCTCCCACTCGAAAATGGGCATCCTGGTCAAAGAAACCAGCGAGCAGGCCCAGGCTCTTCTTCAGCAGAAGCAATCGGCCTAGCCCTGCGCAAGCCGCTATTCCTTTACGTCTTTCGCGCAGCGAAAGCCCATCCAGTTCATCTTGGTGTTGGGATCGGTCCCGTTGCGTTGCGCGGTCCGTACGCTCGGCGTGCTGTCGACCCAGCCGCCGCCGCGGAAACTCCGCTGCGTCCCCTTCTCCGGTCCCTTGGGATTCTTATCCGGCGCAGTCTTGTAGTACTCCTTGTCGTACCAGTCCGCCACCCACTCAGCCACGTTCCCCGCCATCTGGAACGTGCCATAGGGACCGACGACATTGTCGTATTTGTCTACGGAAATGATCGGGGGATAGAGCAGCAATCGCTCAGGACGATCGCGCACAGGACCGGACAAACCCGTGCGACCGAAGTTCGCACGGGATAAGCCGGCAGGCTGATTGCCCCAAGGGTAAATGCGCCCGTCTTCGCCGCGCGCCGCCTTTTCCCATTCCGCTTCCGTCGGGAGGCGTTTGTCCGCCCACTTGCAGTAGGTATCAGCATCGGCCCAGGACACATGCATCACAGGATGGCTGGCCATCGTCTCCTGAAAATTGCCACCGTCGTACTGCCAATCGATGAGCGGGGGCAGATCCTTGGCCAGGATGTATTTCAAATATTGCACCGTGGTCACTTCAAACTTGTCGATCTCGTAGGCGTCGAGATGGATTGTCCGCTGAGGGAGCTCCGCCGAGTAGGCATTGCGGTCTACCTTCCTGTCGCTCCCCATCAGAAAGGGCCCGGCGGGAATCCGGACCATCTCGTCATGAGCCGGCAACTTCGCCCGCTCAATGGCGAGCTTCTTGCCTTCGGGAGTCCATTCCCGGACGACATCGGACACATCCAAGGCATAGGCCGATCCACCGATTCCGATTACCCCTGCGATCACAACACTGACGATCATTCCAGATGCTCGCACGATTCAACCTCCTTGTGACGCTACATGCCGGACCCGACAGGCTCCGGCGATTCTTGTTTCTTGAAATCTTCCAACGGGTGGAAATTGAGCGGGAGATTGAAGAGATAGTCCGACACGGACCGCAGCTTCACATGCTGATATTCCACGATCCAGCTCCCGTCTTTCCTCGCCAGCTTCATCGGGAAATGAATGTCCATGGCCACCCACTGATAATAGACCTCGACCAGCTCCCCCTGCTTCGTCGTCACTTCGTACAGGATCGTCGGATGCCCCTCGCGCACCTCCGTGCCGATCTCCTGCCGCGAGACTTCGCCCTCCAGCCGTTCGCTTATTCGAAGGTCCTGCTCCGGACTATAGGGCAGCGCCTTGAAATGTTTCATCCGCGACAACAGCAGCCAAACGACCTGCTTGTCTTTCCGCACGATACTGACGTTGACCGGCCCCATCGTGTGGTGCTCGATCCGCCACATCTGATCGCGGTAATAGATAATGGACTTCTGCGTCCGGCCATCGATCTTGGTGACCTGATCGGCGGTAAACTCCAGCGCCCAACCGGGAAGGCTGAAGCCAAGCGTAAGAGCAGCGACAATGACGGCAAACAGGCGCAACATAGCCGCCCACTCTATCACAGCCGAGGGGGCTCCCGGCTAGTGCGCGCTGGGTTTGGCGGAGACAGAACAACCAAAGAACATCGAACAGGCTGCCGAAACAGTCCATCCAGCAAGACCGTAGCCGATGGAAGCACCGGAGGCGTAGCCTCTGGCTACGTTGGGATGCCTTCGAGGCGAGAACGCTGCTGGCGGAATTTTTCAGCATCCTATTAGTTCTTGGTTTTGATGCACTCGATCTCCAGCCTAATCTGGACCTCATCGCCGACGACGAGCCCGCCGCTATCCAACGTCTTGTTCCAGACCATGCCGAAGTCTTTGCGATTGAGCTTTCCCTCTGCGCTGAACCCGGCCCTGGCATTGCCCCAGGGATCTTTGGCCACCCCATTATAATGACCGGCCAGCGTGATCTCCTTGGTCACCCCATGCAGCGTGAGGTCTCCCAGCGCCATGTACCCCTCTTGAGTTTTCTTGTAACTCTTCATCTTGAAGCTCATCGTCGGATACTGCTCCACGTCGAAAAAATCGGCATTCCACAAATGCGCGTCCCGCTTTTCATGATTCGTGTTCACCGACGAAGTCTTGATCGTGGCTTCGATCGCTTTCACGGTCCCGGCTTCGGCGTCCATCTCGATGAACCCGGCATAATCCATGAACCGGCCTGTCGTCTTGGAGACGACCATATGGGCCACACGAAACTCCACCGTCGAATGGTCCGGGTCCACGTTCCAACGGGCTGACTCTGCCTGAATCGTGAGCGGGAAACAGGCCAGCGCGCCGAACCAGAAAAACAGGAACCAACTCTTTTTTCTCTTCTTCAACATACATCTCCTCCTTGGCAATATATGGCGAGGCGACTGAACCGGTTACGGCTTATTTCTTCAGCGGCTGGCCCGGCGCATCGGACTTGCCCTGCAACGGACTCCTAAGCGACTCCATGTCAAGGGGAACGACCTGACCGCCGGTTCGCATCCGGACATGCACATCGACTGGCCCAGCCCCCAGCTCGGCAGAAAACGAGGGAAACGGTTGAGCCTGGACCACCGCATAAATTCCAGCTTCGTCGATCTCGCGCTCGCCCGACCCCTTCTCAACCTCGATCAACTGCGCCCGACCGTTGGGGTACAATTTAAAACGAACCCTCACTGTTTTGCCGCTAGGAACATGCCGGACTCCCCGGACATGGCGGACCCAGCTCCAATTGATGAGTTGACTCACCTGCTGCCAATAGGCCTTCTTCTCTCCCGATACGGCGCGCGAGCCCAGATCTTCCTCGAGCAAGACATGGGGCACGACCGGCGTCACAGCCTGTTGCACTTCCTCCACAACGACACCTTCGCCCGGCAATGTTTCGCCCTGAACGGGAGGCAATTCACTCGTCTCACTCATCGGCCCCGTCTGATCCAGCGTGACATAGACCACCCGCCGGAGGAATCGCTCCCCTTTGTCTGAACGGGATCGCGCGAAGGTCACTTGGACTCGCGCCGCCTTGGGTGGCACGGACGTCCGGCTCATCGGAATCGGCTCAAGCCTAACCGTCCCCTTCCACACCAGCGACGATGCGTCCGGCTCAAGCGTGACCGTTTGCGGATAAAACACCTTCGATTCACAGATCGCGACCACTGGAGCCCTCCTCATAGCCAGGCCACGAAGAAATATCGTCAGCGTGACCGGCTTATCAGCCTGTTGATCCCCCATCGACTCTGGGTGGTTCAGCTCGAACTGCACCCACCGTTTCATGGAGTTGGACGAAGAAACAGGCTGTGGCAAGGAGGCTGAAAAAACCGGCGAGAAAAAGAGAGGGACGCTGGCCGCACAGCACAGCCCTGACAGCAACATAGGGACTCGGTGGTGCAGCGCCTTCATCAACCGCATCCTACCGATCTCGCGGACCCTGGCGCAACCTCGTAGGGGTATGCGAGAGCAAGCAGCTGCACAACCAGGATTGACCGCCACCACTTGCCCGGATCCCAAGCCGGGCCGCACCGATGCTATCGTCCACGTCAAAGCCACCTCCCTCTGCGGGACCGATGCCCATATTTACAATTGGGACCCCTAGGCCCATAGTCGCATCCACCCGCCCAGGATCATCGGCCACGAAATGTGCGACGAAGTCGTGGAGGTCGGAGCCAAAACCACCTTGGTCAAGGTAGGGGACTATGTCGCAGCTGAATCGCACTTAACCTGTGGCCACTGTTTCCAATGCCGCACCGAGGCGCATGTCTGCAAAAATTACCGCATCCTGGGGGTCGATCTGGACGGATCCTTCGCGGAATATGTGGTCTTACCGGAAGCCGTGCTCTGGAAGACGTCGCTCTCTATTCCACAGGAACTGGCCTGCGCCCAAGAGCCGCTCGGTAACGCCGTCGATGCCGCCCTCGTGGAAGACCTCACGGGCCAGACCGTCCTGATCACCGGCTGCGGTCCAACCGGACTCTTCGCCGCCGCTGTCGCCAGAACGGCCGGCGCCTCCCTCATCATCGCCACGGATGTCAGCGCCTATCGTCTGGGCCTGGCCACACAAGTCGGAGTCGATCACGTGCTCAATGCCAAGACCGAAACCCGAAGCAAATTGCCGCAGCCATTCGGGAAATCACAGCGGGTGAAGGGGGCGATGCCTCACTCGAAATGTCCGGCAACCCGACCGCGCTGTACCAGGCCTTCAGCGCCGTGAAAAACGGAGGCCGCGTCACGCTCTTCGGCATTCCCACCGGCTCCGTGTCCTTCGATCTGCCGAACGAAATTATTTTCAAAGGTATCCGTGTCTATGGGGTGACAGGCCGCCGTCTCTTCAAAACCTGGTATCGCCTAGCCGGTCTCTTCCAGGCCGGACTCAACATCCAGCCGATCATCACCCATACCTTTCCCATGAAAGACTTCGCGCAAAGGTTCGATTTGATCAATTCAGGACAATGCGGCAAAGTGGTGCTCAAACCCTAACGCTGAAGGCTGAGCGCTGAACGATGAGCTCAAACTCTTCCTTTCAGCATTCATCGCTCCCGGTTCATCGCTGCCGTCGATAATATGGCCTACAACTCACTCAAAAAACTATCGCGGAGAGGCTTGCGGAGATCCGTTCGGCCGGCCTCTACAAATCCGAGCGGCAGATCCTCGGTCCGCAGGGGGGCCGAGATCCGCGTCGCGCAGGGCGAAGTCCTCAATCTCTGCGCCAATAATTATCTGGGCCTCGCCAACCACCCAGCCATCCGGGAAGCCGCCATCGAAGGACTGCACGAGCATGGCTACGGCATGGCCTCCGTCCGATTCATCTGCGGCACGCAGGACCTCCACACACAACTCGAACAGACAATCAGTGCCTTCCTGGGGACCGAGGGCACCATCCTCTATAGCTCCTGCTTTGACGCAAACGGCGGACTTTTCGAGGTCCTGCTCGACGAGCAAGACACCATCATCAGCGACGCCTTGAACCATGCCAGCCTGATCGACGGCATCAGGCTCTGCAAGGCCGCCAGGCTCCGCTATGCCTATTCCGATATGACGGACCTGGAAGCCAAACTGCGCGAATCGGCCACCAGCAAACACCGCCTGATCGCGACGGACGGGGCTTTCTCAATGGACGGGGATCTCGCACAACTCGACCGGATCGTCACACTGGCGGAGCGATACGATGCGGCCGTGATCGTGGACGACAGCCACGCGACCAGTGTGCTCGGACGCAACGGGCAAGGCACACCGGATCATTTCGGCGTTGCGGACAAGATCGAGATCGTCACCAGCACATTGGGAAAGGCATTGGGCGGCGCAGTAGGCGGGTTTACGTCAGGACGAAAAGAAATCATCGAGCTCTTGCGGCAACGATCGCGGCCCTACCTCTTTTCCAATTCATTCCCTCCGGTGATCGCCGCGGCGGCACAACGGGCCGTGACTCTCGTGGCCCAAGGAGATGAGTTGCGGGCCAGGCTGCGCGAAAACGCGACTTTCTTCCGCGCGCAACTCACCGCACTCGGATTCCGGCTCATTCCCGGCGAGCATCCCATTATCTCGGTCATGTTCGGAGACGCGCCGCTTGCCAACAAGATGGCAGAACGGCTGTTAGAAGAAGGGGTCTATGTCGTGGGGTCAGCTACCCGGTCGTGCCGAAAGATCAAGCCAGGATTCTGGTGCAGATGTCGGCGGCCCATACGAGAGAACAGCTCGAGCGAGCCGTTACCGCCCTCGCGGAGCCGCCGTCGAAATCGACGTGATCCGATAGAAACGTCTATCTGGCCTGACCAGTCTCTTCAGTCTATCTCGCTGCTCCAGACAGACCGCCTTCGCGCTATTCCCTAATCGCCTTGGCCCGTTTCTGCAGATAGGCGTTGCGAACAGCGGTGTAGAGATCGAGCGTGGCTTTCTCGACTCCCTGAAATTTCTCAAGGTTCATCGAACGCTCATTCACCATTTCTTCGATTCGGACACCAAGCTGGAGCGACGTGGATGTCATCCGATTCTTATGGGCAATGATTGAGGGAACGTTTTTCACCTCGACGATCGGCGCGACCAGCCAATTGATCGGGTTCAAGGCAATGTCGCCAAGAAAGCCGACGAAGTCCCTGACGGTAAAGGGAGGAAGCAGCGGCAACACCAGATAGGGGCCGGGCTTGACGCCGTACCGTCCGAGTGTCTGGCCCACATCTTCCTCTGGCGTCTCCAGCCCCATGTCCTTAGCCACATCGACGATCCCCGCTCCACCTAACGTGCTGTTCACGAGAAACCGTCCCACCTCGATGCTGGCTCCCTTGAACTTCCCCTGAAATACATTGTTCAACAGACGGGGCGGAAACCTCAGATTGTAATAGATATTCTTGATACTGATCTGCACCCAGTCCGGCATAAGGAAATCGTAGCCCTTCGCGACCGGCTTGAGCACAAATCGATCGAGCTGACGGTTGAATTCGAAGATGTGGGTGTTTACCGGTTCCCAGGGATCATAGTCCGCCCCGGCTTCTTCGTCGGCTTTCGCAAAGGGATCAAGGGCTTCGTCTGGAGCCGCATCTTGCGGCACCGAAGAGGTCGACGCAGGAATCACCACAGAAGTCGAGGCAAGGGTCAGCATGGAGGTCGATAAAGGAATCGGCTCGGCTGCCTCCGGAGGATAGTATTCATTGGCCCTGGCGAACAGATCGACAGCCCTGACGAAAGGATCAAGCCGGGGATCGGCATCATCGGCCCGAATAAAACTATAGGGCTGGTTGTCCGGCGCGGTATCTGGCGCTGTGGAAGGGGCTGATGCAAGGGGCTGCTCCACGACCGGACTCGCGTCGTTCCGCTCCTGCGGCTGTATTGTGGCGGCTCTTCCCGCACAGCCGGAAGCAAGCAGCGTCACGAAACCCAGTAGACTGACCGTCAGCAGACGAGAAGGCATTACCACCCCGGCCTCCTTAGCCATTATTCGCACCCACCCCCTATCGGGCCGCTCTGAGCAGCCACTTAACCTTGCCGAAACGGACTGTATCAAATATCGAACCGATCTCCAATCAATTTCACTCATTCTGATCGGTGACGTGAGGTGCGAGAAACGAACTAAGACCGGATCACGGTGTGAACGAACTCGACCCATCGCAGGAAATAGGCGGCGCCACCAATCTAGTACGTGTTGTTATGATCGGCGCCTTCGATGAGATAAAAGGACTTGGGTGGCTTCGCCGCCTCGAAGACCTGCCGCCCTAGTTCGAGCGGAATGATGTCGTCTTTATCTCCGTGAATAATCAGTTTCGGCAAAGAGAGCTGTGGCAGACGATCGATCAATGAAAAGTCCACCCTGAGCAGCCAATGAACCGGCTCCCGCCGTAATGAAACTTGGCCACCGCTTCGATCGACGGGAACGACGATTCGAGAATCAAACCTGCGGCAGGCTTCTGGACGGCTAGCCCCCCGCCCCCGCCACTGCCGCCCCGAGGGAGCGCCCGAAGAGCACGATGCGCTCAGGGCGAATCATTCTGGTTCGGGTGAGGTAATCGTACGCGCCCAGCGCATCCCGATAGAGCCCATCTTCCGAGGGCCGCCCCTGGCTTCGCCCATAGCCGCGATAATCAAACAGGAACACTGATAGACCTGACTGGTAGAGGAGCTTCAGATTCTCCAGCCGGTTGATGATGTTGCCCGCGTTGCCGTGGCACCATAAAATGACACCTGAGGTGGCAGGGCCCTCCACATACCAGCCAAACAGCTTCGTCCCATCGGCGGCGGCGAACCAGACCTCCTCCAGCGGCAAGCCGTTGAGGGATTTCCAGTCCCGATCTTTCCAGGGGTCTGGATGTAACACAAAAATTTGATCGAGGATACTCACGCGATCTCCCGCTGCACTCAGAAGAATGCCTGAACCGACAACACCACATCGTTGTCATGGCCGCGGTGATTGCACTCCAGCCTCATGGCCCAATTCTGGGTCAGGGCATAGCGCGACCCGACAAACCACCGGATGTCGTCGGACTTCTCACCCAGCGCATATTTCAGATAGGTGCCGGTGGCCATGATTTTCCAGCGGTCGGTGAGGTCGGCCAGCAGGCCGGCCGTTCCACCGCCGCCGATGCGGTGCCGCTCCTCATAGGCCTTACTATAATTCGCCTCCCCCTCCGCAAAGGCAAAATAGACCTCGCGCTTCAACCAACGACTTTCGACCGCTGCGCCGATCCCGCCATTGATCGCGCCATTGCTGCACAGGCGGCAGGCATTGTGCCGGATCGTCTGCATGCCGACATTGATCTTCCAGGAGGGGGCATGGAAGAGAGAATCCATCGGCGACAACGACAGGACATTGGCAAGCGTCGCCCGCTCCAACCGGAACTGATCCGCCCGGTTGTAATGCCGCACCGACACGGACGCCAGCTCCAATTGCGAGTTCGGGGTATAACCGATCTCCGGATCCAAGAGATCCTGATAGCCGGCGCGAACCACGAACTCCTCATAGCTATCGTGATTGCGCCAGCCTGCACCCATCTGCGCGCGTGCAGTCTTGTGGCCCAATTCAGGCCGTTGGGCATAGGGCTCAACGGGAATATTCTCGGATGGAATCCGCAATTCGCTGCGCGCGGTCAACAACGTTCGATTGCGCTCTTTGTACTCGGTGGCAGCCTCGTTCGCCTCGCTCTTGTACCGAAGATAATCCGAGGCCACATCCAGCACGAATGCCTGTCGAGGCACCGGAAGCTGACTCCATACATCAGATTTCGTCGCGACCTCATTCTGAATGATTTGCGACGTCAGTTCCTTCTCTTGCGGAGACAATCGTTCCCGTTTCCGGCGGATGAGCGTACTGCGAGAGGGCCGATAGGCGATGTCGCTGACCAGCCCAGGCTGCGAAACGAGCAGGCGCACGGTATCGGCTGGAACGGTCCAAAGGAAGAA
>SYGW01000098.1 GCA_005800255.1 Nitrospiraceae bacterium
ACTGACGATGACGGAGCGGAGCCGGTCTAGGTAGGTAGCGAGCTGATGAGCGACTCCAGACTCTTCGTGACCATCATGTCGCCGTTTTTCGTGGAGACGTCGATGCCGGTGGCGCAGACGGTCCGGCATTCGTCGATGCGATCCAGCTTGTGCAGCGATTGGGCCAGGGCATAGTAGGCGGCTGAGTAGGCGGGTTTGACCGTGACGCATTGCTGCAGGGCCTTGGCCGCTTCTTCAAAGTTCGCATCTTCCATGTAGGCCTTCCCCAGACCGAACCAGGCGACTTCGTCGGTCGGATCGATCTCCAGGACTTTTTTGAGCGGTTCAATGCGGCGGTTCGCCATGGTTTCCTCCAAGTATATGCGACGATAGCAGCGGCGAACGCTCGTTGTCTATGCGTTTGACTGCGTGCTAATCTGATTTTATCCGTCACGGATGATATGTCTCATGTTTTACGTTTAACGTTTCACGGATTTCGTCATGGGCAACACTGGACTCCTTTACGATCCACGCTATCTTGAACACGATATGGGCACCGGCCATCCTGAGTCGCCTAATCGGCTGCGTGCCATCATGCAGCAGTTGGAGCAGAGCGGGACTGCGGCCCGGTTGACCAGGATTGCACCGCGAAAGGCGGAAGACGAATGGATTATGCAGATCCACGAGGCGTCCTATCTTGAGATGTTGAAGGCTGAGGCCCCGGCAACTGGGCGGGTCTCCCTCGATGCCGATACCTCCATGTCTCCCGGTTCCTTGACCGCGGCCTATCTGGCAGCAGGCGGAGCCTTGGCGGCGGTCGATGCGATTCTGTCGAAAGATGTCGATCATGTGTTCTGCGCGGTGCGGCCTCCGGGACACCATGCAGAGGCGGGGCATGCGATGGGTTTCTGCCTCTTCAATAATGTGGCGATTGCCGCGCGTTACGCGCAGAAACGTTATGGGCTGAGCCGGGTCTTGATCGTCGATTGGGACGTGCATCACGGGAACGGCACGCAGCATAGTTTTGAAGAGGATCCGTCGGTCTTGTTCTTCAGCACCCATCAGTTTCCCCATTACCCAGGCACAGGCCGCGCGACAGAGCGGGGCCGAGGGGCAGGGGAGGGGTTTACGATCAATGTGCCGATGGAAGCGGGGGAGGGCGATGAGGAGTACCGTACCGTCTTTCAGAAAACGTTGGCCCCGGCCGCCGATGCGTTCAAGCCGGAATTCGTGATCATCTCGGCTGGCTTCGATGCCCATCAAGAGGATCCGCTTGCGAGCATGGGGTTGACCGAAGAGGGCTACGAGGACCTCACCGGCATTGTGGCCGGCATTGCCAAACGTCATGCGAATGGTCGCATCCTCTCGTCGCTTGAAGGCGGGTATCATCTGACAGCCTTAGCTACGTCGGTGGATCGCCACATCCGGGCTCTCTTGGCCGCATGAAAACCCCTTTTAAGATTCTACTCGGGTCTGCTCTGGTTGGTCTGCTCGTGTATCTCTATTACACCGAGGTTAAGCCGGTCGTGATCTTCGGACTGCGCGATGATTACGCCCATGCGATTCCATTGCAAAAGATCCCGAAGGGGCTGACGAGTTTGAAGGCCGAATCCTGCGGGCAATGCCATCGCGCGATCTATGACGAATGGAAGACGAGTATCCATGCCCATGCCTATGAAGATCCGTTCTTCCAGGCCTATTGGAAAAAGGATCAGAAGATTTGGGTTTGTTTGAACTGCCACACCCCGCTGGAAAACCAGCAGCCGACCTTGGTGAAGGAGATTCCGCGATGGCGCGTCGAGAAGGCGGTGCAAGAGCCTAATCCGCATTACGACCCTGAGTATCAGAAGGAGTCGGTGACCTGCGCGGCCTGCCATGTGCGGGATGGAGTGCTCTATGGACCGTTTGAAGACTCCGCCGCGCCGCATCCGACCAAGTTCGATCCGAGTTTTCGCACCGCGCAGATCTGCCAGCGTTGCCATAACGTGGTGTCCGGTCCCGCCCAGTTCTATAATGTGGGGCCTTGCGGGACCTATTCGGAGTACGAAGGCAAGTTCTTCATGCAGGAACGGGGCTTCATTTGCCAGAGTTGTCACATGCCTGAAATCGACCGGCCCGTGGCGACGAATAGTCCGATCCGGCGGGGACGGCAGCATCTCTGGCGCGGCGGGCACGACCCGGACATGGTGAAACGGGCTGTGGGGGTGCAGGTCAAGGCCGATACCGTTTCGCCCAAGCCGGGCGATCGAGTGAGTTTTACTCTCACCGTTATTAACGCGGGAGCCGGCCATAAGATTCCGACCGGCGATCCGGACCGGTTTTTCACGGTGGAGTTTTCGGTGGAGGACCGGCAGGGGAAGGTACTCGATCAGCAGACCTCCACGATGGGCCGCTGGATCATGTGGCAGCCGGCTATCGTCGAGTTGTATGATAATCGTCTCTTGCCCCTGGCCAGCCGGGAGTACCAGTTTGCGTACCAGCTCCCGGCTCAGGCAGAGGGCTTGAAAGTCAAGGCGCGGGTGCAGTACCACATCCTGACCGACAAGCAGCATGAGATGTTGCAGACTCAATATGGATTGACGGGAAACGATCCCTACCGATTCGTCGTGTACGAGCGGGAGTTCCCGCTGTCCGGCGATCTTGCTGCGGCGTTGAACGAGAGCGAGCGGGCAGCGGCCCTGAGCCGCCAGCCTGAGGGGACCAGTTGTAAGGCCGGAGCTGCGGGCTGACCGCTGACAGCTTAAACCACAAAGGAACGACATGACACACCCGTTGCTGATCGATACAGAAACTCTTCAGCAGAGCTTGGGCCAGCCAGGCCTGGTGATTCTGGATGTGCGGGGGCGGGCCGCCTACGAGTTTGGTGGCCATATTCCCGGCGCGGTGCATTCGACCTGGCATGAGTACAGCGACCCCAAGGCCGTGCCGAAGGGTCTGCTCGATCCCGATCACGCCAGGCTGGAACAGAAGATTCGCGCTTTGGGCATCAGTCAGGACAGCGATGTGGTGATTTATTCCAACCCCTTCGACAACTGGGGCGACGAAGGTCGCATGTTCTGGATGCTGGAATATTTCGGCCATACGAAGCTGCGGATTCTTGACGGAGGATGGGTCAAGTGGGTGCAGGAAAAACGGCCGTTCGAACATGGCTGTGTGACGCCCAAGCCCGGGACCTTTACCGTCACGCCGGTGGCTGCCGTGATTGCCCACAAAGACGAGTTGAAGCAGTTGGTAAAACAGCCGCGTCCCGGCACTGCAATTCTGGATGCGCGCAGCCTCGAAGAATATCTCGGAAAGGAGGTTTCGGGTATTCCGCGGCCTGGCCACATTCCCACCGCGATCCATCTGGCCTGGACGGGGTTCCTGCAGCCGAATGCCACGCTGAAAGATCTGGAGACGATTCGGGAGAGTCTGGCCGACAAGGGGCTAACCCAGGATCACGAGGTCATCTGTTATTGCACCGGTGGCGTCCGCTCGGCTTGGCTCTACTTTGTCCTGAAGCTGGCCGGCTACCGGAAGGTCCACAACTATCCTGGATCCTGGTGGGAATGGAGCCGGGACTTCTCCTGTCCGGTGGAAAAAGACGCCAAGGGATTGCAGCGTATTCTGAACGTGGACCCACAAGTGCGGCCTTCTTGACAGTTTAAAATTGGCTGTGTAAGGTGAGCGAGTTGGTGATTCTGTAACGGTTTATATCGGTCGAATAAAGCTTAACCCTTGAGGAGGAACCCATGAAAATGAGAATCCATCGTGAAGCACTGGTCGTGGCGGCGGTTGCCGTGCTCGTTGGTTTCCCGCTGTTCAGTGGGTTCGCCCTTGCCGATAACAAGCATGTGAGCGAAGCGGTCGAACATGCCAAGGAAGCGGTCTCGCATGGCAAGCAGGGACATGCCGATGCCCTGGTGCAGCATGCCGAGGGAGCGCTCAAGCATGCCGAAGCGTCAGGCCTGAAGAACCCGCATCTGGACGAAGGTATTAAACATCTCGTGGAAGCCGTGGTCCATGGCAGGGCCGGTCACGCCGATGTGGCCACTCGGCATGCCGAGGGCGCAGTCACCCATTTATCTGAAGTGAAGTAAGCCGTTCAGTCAGAGTTTTTCGGAACGGGCAGGGGCGACCCTGCCCGTTCTGCTTTAGGAGCAGGATGGCATGCGAGTCGGATATTTTCAGTTTGCCCCACAGTTCGGGGAGGTGTCGCGCAATCTCGATACGATTGCGCATACGCTCGATCGGGCGGATGCCGATGTGATCGTTTTGCCGGAGTTGTGCGCCTCCGGCTATCAGTTCACCTCGCAGCAGGAAGCAAACGTTCTGGCGGAGTCTGTGCCGGATGGACCGACCACGCAACGGCTGATCGATCTGGCAAAGCGTCGCAAGATGGTGATTGTCGCCGGTCTTTCCGAGCGGGCCGGATCGGTTTGCTATAACTCCGCCGTGGTCGTCGGCCCATCCGGGTTCATCGGCTGTTATCGCAAGACCCATCTGTTTTTCGAAGAAACGCTGTTCTTTACGCCGGGCGACACGGGGTTTCAGGTGTGGGATATCGGACCGGCCAAGATTGGCGTGATGATCTGTTTCGACTGGTATTACCCGGAAGCGGCTCGCACCCTGGCGCTCAAGGGGGCGGAGATCATCTGTCATCCCTCAAACCTAGTATTGCCGGATTGCCCCGATTCCATGCCGGTTCGCTGCCGGGAGAATCGCGTCTTCGCGATCACGAGCAACCGGACTGGCAGTGAAGCGCGAGGGGGCAAAGACCGGCTGACCTTTATCGGAAACAGCGAAGTCGTCGCTCCCAAGGGGGCGATTCTGCATCGTGCGCCGCGCGAGCAGGACGAACTGTACATGGTTGAGATCGATCCTGCCGAGGCGCGGAACAAAGCCCTCACCCCGTACAATGATCTGCTTCGTGATCGGCGCGAATCCCTCTACCGCTAACAGGATGCTGAAACAGACCGCCAGCTTCGTTCTCGGGGTTCGTGAAACGTAAAACGTGAAACGAGGGTCAGCTCGAAGTTACGGCCTTGCTGGACGGCCTGTTTGAGCATCCTGCTTTGTCCATCGGCAGAGTTTGGTTTTCGTGCTGCTTGCACACCACCGGTCCGCACGGTAGGATTATGGCTATGCAAGCTCCACTCGGGAAAGGCATCTTCCTCATTGCTGCGCCGTCCTTGCGCGATCCGAACTTCCGGCAGACCGTCGTATTGCTCTGCGAACATGGGGCGGAGGGTGCGCTGGGCGTCGTGGTCAATCGCCCGACGGCCATGTCGGTTTCGGAGGCCTTGCCGCAAGTGCCGATCCTGGAAGGCCAACGGCATGTGTTGTTTTCAGGAGGGCCGGTGCAGACGAATCAGGTCATGATGCTCTATCGCCTGGATCAACTGCCTGAGAATTCCCACCATGTGTTCGACGGGATTTGTCTCGGAGGGGATGCAGAGCTGGTCGATCGTATTTTGACTGCCAGTGAAGGGCGCGAGGCGTTCCGCGCCTACCTCGGCTATTCCGGCTGGGGGCCAGGGCAACTGGAGTCCGAGATGAAGACCGGGTCCTGGTTCACCATTCCGGCAGACCCCAATGTCGTCTTCGACAAGGATCCCACCCGTGTCTGGCCCGATATCGTGAGTGCGCTCGGTGACGACTATCGTCTGTATGCGGACATGCCGTTCGACCCCTCTTTGAACTAGGAGGCTGCGTAGGCGTCTCGTCTATTCGTTGCCATTAAGCAGGGGGGCAAGAAATCTCCCCGTATGAGACTCCGCCACTTTGGCCACTTGCTCCGGTCTTCCCTCCGCCACGATCTGTCCGCCCGCCGATCCGCCTTCCGGTCCTAGGTCGATAATCCAATCGGCGCTTTTGATCACGTCTAGATTGTGCTCTACGACCACGACGGTATTGCCGCTGGTTACCAGTTTCTGCAACATCGCCAGGAGCTTTTTGATGTCCTCGACGTGCAGGCCCGTGGTTGGTTCGTCCATGATGTAGAGCCCGTTCTTCGTGGAGGAGCCTTTGAGCTCGGCGGCGATCTTCAGCCGCTGGGCTTCGCCGCCGGAGAGGGTGGTCGCGGCTTGGCCGAGCCGGAGATAGCCGAGCCCGATGGATGTGAGCAGGTGGAGTTTTTCTGTCAGCTTGGGCGACCCGCTGAAAAAGCCCAGCGCGTCTTCGGCCGTCATCTGCAAGACGTCATGGATCGTTTTCCCGCGATAGCGAATGGAGAGGACGCTCGGTTTGAATCGTTTCCCGTCGCAGGCGTCGCAGGTGGCATAGATATCTTCGAAGAAATACATTTCCAGCTTTTCGACGCCGCTCCCTTCGCATTTGTCGCACCGGCCCCCGGCGGTATTGAAGGAGAAATGGCCGGGAGTCAGCCCGCTTCTGAGCGCATCGCGCTCGGAGGCGAAGAGGGAACGCACGTCATCGAAGGCTTTCAGATAGGTGATCGGATTGGAGCGAGGGGTGCGGCCGATCGGTTCCTGGTCGATGAGTTTGATGCCGGTCAGGTGCTCGATCCCCTTGATCGCGCGAAACTTGCCCATAGGCAGCGACTCAATGCGAAAGGCGCGGGCGATGGCGCGATAGAGCGTGTCTTCGACCAGGGTGCTCTTGCCGGAGCCGGAGACGCCGGTGACACAGACCAACATGCCGAGCGGAATGCGGACGAACAGATCTTTGAGGTTATTCTCGCAAGCCCCGGCGATGACCAGCAGTTTCCCGTTACCCTTCCGCCGAGAGCGGGGCGTGGCAATTTCGTCTTCGCCACGCAGATAGCGCGCCGTAATCGACCGTGTGTCCGCGATGAATTCCTCTCGCGGCGCGGCGCAGATCACCTCGCCGCCCTTTTCTCCCGACAGGGGGCCTAGCTCGACCAGATAGTCGGAGGCTAGCATCATCTGGCGGTCATGTTCGACGACGACCACGGTGTTGCCCTGGACTGCCAGTTCCCGCAGGATGCCGGCGAGCGTGGCTGTGTCGCGAGGATGGAGGCCGATGGTCGGCTCGTCGAGGACGTAGAGGGTGCCGACCAATCGCGCGCCGAGTTGATTGGCCAAGGCGGCGCGCTGGGCCTCACCTCCCGAGAGGGTGCGGGTCTGGCGGGAGAGGGTCAGATAGCTGAGGCCCACGCGGAGGAGAAAGCCGAGTTTGGCCGTGAGTTGCCGGAGGATGTCGCGGGCGACCTGTTCTTCATAGGACGAGAGGGGGAGGGCTGCGATCCAGGCTGCCACTTCTTCGATCGTGAGCGAGGACAGCTCATGAATGTCCCGGCCCGCGATCTTCACATAGCGCGCGTCCGGCCTCAGGCGGGACCCCGCGCAGGTCGGGCAGGGGACTGGCGTCCTGTAGCGGCTGAGCATGACGCGCACATGCAGTTTGTAGCGCTTGCCCTCCAGGTAGTCGAAGAACTGCTGCACCCCTTCCATCTTGCCTGCTCCCTGCCAGAGCATCTGTTGGATCTCCGGCGGCAGGTCCTTGTAGGGGAGGGTGAGGTCAACCCCGCGTTGCTTCATGGAGAGCAACATTTGCTTCTGCCACCAATCGCCGCTGGGTTTGCTCCAGGGCTCGATGGCGCCTTGGGCCAGCGACTTGCTGTGGTCGGGAATGACGAGGTCGGGATCGTAGCGGAGAATATTGCCGAATCCTTTGCATTCGGGACAGGCGCCGAGCGGATGGTTGAAGGAAAAGAGGACCGGACGAATCGGTTCGAAGGTCCTGCCGCATGGCTGGCAGCGGAAGTCGGTGCTGTAGGTGCGGGCGCCCTGGTCGATGACCTCCACGCGGCAGAGGCCTTCGCCTTCGCGCAACGCTGTTTCAATCGCTTCGACGAGGCGGGATCGATTGTCTTCCCGGATCACCAGCCGGTCGAGGACTACATGGAGATGGTCTGGTCTGGTTTTGGGCAGGCTGTGGACCTCATGGAGATCGAGGAGCTCCTTGTCGCACTGGAGTCTGGTGAGGCCGCGCAGCAAGAGTGATTGGAGAAAGGCCTGGTCCTGCTTCGGAGCCGGGGCTTTGACCGGAAAGAGGATCATCGCTCGCGCGTCTGGACAATGGCTCAGGAGGTCGTCGGCGACGCTGCCAGGGTGAAAGCTGCGTGCTTGGATGGCGCAGTTCGGGCAGACTGGATGGCCCACCTTGGCGAAGAGGAGTCGCAGCAGGTCGGCAATCTCGGTCGTGGTCCCGACCGTTGAGCGGGCGGTGCGGATGGGGTTCTTCTGCTCGATCGCAATGGCGGGGCGGACGTTGATGATCCGGTCGACATCGGGGCGGTTGACCTTGTCGAGAAACATGCGGGCATAGATGGAGAGCGATTCCACATAGCGCCATTGGCCTTCGGCGAACAGCGTGTCGAAGGCGAGGGAGGATTTTCCCGAGCCCGATACTCCCGTGATGGCCGTGACCTGATTGTGGGGGATGCGGAGCGAAATATTCTTGAGGTTGTTTTGACGCGCCCCTTCGACGATCAGGTCTCGTGAAGGAATGGGAGGCTGTCTAGTGCTTGCCATAGGTTGTTGCGAGGCCTGGAAAATCTGAGCATCGTAACAATCCCCCTGCGGGGGTTCAAGGAGAGATTGAGGGAAACAGGGCGCGGCGGTTATCGGATTGCCAGTTTGGCCAGTCCGATACAGCCGAAGTAGAGGGTCATGGAGAGGGCCATGGCAGGCCAGAAGCCGATCCTCGGCACGCCATGGATCATGGCAAGGACGTAGACGATCCAGGGCGGCACAAACCATAAGAGGTGCTTGGCGTAGCCCACCAAGGATTCGTTGCCCCCGTTCAGATAGATGAGAATGAATGTTGCGCCGGTAATGGCGGGGAAGGTGCTTGCAAAGGCGGCGAGGAACGAACGGCCTTGAGAGCCGAGGTAGGTGGAGACGCTGACGATCGTGCCGCCTAAGAGAAAATAGACCGCATATTTTACGAAATCATTCACGCCGGTTTCTCCTCAGGTTCCGTGAAACGCTTTTCTCGCCTCTCGTTCCAAGGCGTCGTCTTGTCCTGTATACCGGGGTGAGACGTGAAAGACAACCAGGTCGCGCACCTGGGCCTTGCAAGCCATGAGGCCTGCCTGCCTGGCGGTCAGATGATAGTGGCTGCGGGCTTTCTCCGCATCGGCATCCAGGTAGGGTGCTTCACAGTAGAGCAGGTCCGCGTCCTGAGCGAGGGCAATGATTTTCGCTTCATTCTCTTCGTCGAACCTGGCATCGACGACGCAGGCAATCTTTTGCCCTCGTGAGATGGTGCAAAACCGTGCGGTGGTGTTTGTCGTAGAGGGTGGTGGTGAAGCGGAACTCGTCCGGTTGCCCTTGCCAGATATATTGCTTCACGTCCTTAAGCCAGGACCCGACCGGCAGGTTCGCCTTGTGGAGCTTCTGCTTGTTCACATTGATGTGGGATTGCTCCTCCAGCGAATAGACAAAGGAGGGAATGCGATGGTTCAAGGAACCCGCGTTCACAGTGAACATAGAGTCCGCGAGGACCGTGAATCGGCCCGTGGCTGGCTCCTGTGCGAGCGCGCGCGACGGTTGTGTGTCGGTGCGGAATGAGTCGGTGGCGCGAAATAGGGTCCGTTTGATTTCCTGAGGATGAAATTCCTGAACGTCCAGGGTCAGGGGATAGCCATCCACCAGATTCCAGGTGTAGGCTTACAATTTGCGCTGCACATTGTTGATGAGTCCGGGAGGGCGGAAGAACCGGACCGTTTTACCCTGTCCTAAAGCCACACGCAGGACTGTATCGAAGCCGATGAAGTGGTCTAGGTGCGTATGGGAAATGAAGATGTCGTTGGCCCGCAGGGGCCTCCTCGCTCCCAGCCCGTCATTGTGGCCGAGGTCGAACAGCAGCGCCTGCTTCGACTAGCGGATCTCCACATAGACGCCAGGGTCTCTGAAGACGTCATTCACCAGAACACTGGAGCATGAAGGGTTTATAGGTGGCTCACGGCATTAGGGTGGACCGGATGGCGCAATACATCACCAGCACTTCCACGGCATGGGCGATGATCGTGGCATAGAGGTTGTTGGTTCTCAGCCAGATGATGCCCCAGATGAGACCGTCCCAGAGGGCGATCCAATGGAGGTGCTGGAAAGTATTGACCATGAAGGGGTCGAATGCAAATGCCAGGGCGCTGGTGAACAGGGCGATGGGCGAGAGGCGAGAGGTGAGGTCGGATCTCCACAGTCTCGATTCAAGCGCAGCCAGCCGCCCTAGGAGGAAGCCACGAAAATTCAGTTCCACAAAGAACGCAATGAGGCAGATGAACCAGGGAACCATGAGAAAGAGGGGAAGTTGGGCATGGGGCGTCGTTGTCAGGAAGCCGATGTCATAGCCCAGAGAGGGAGAGATCGAGAGGATCGCGACGCTGTTCAGGCAACCCAGCAGCAGTCCTGTCAGGAGTCCCCAGCGAAGGCCATTCCCTATATTTCGTTGTTCCAACCCGAGCTGCGCCGCGATGCTGTGGTTCTGTGCGGCCCAAAGGCTGAAGGCCAGATAGGCGACGATCTGTGGCGCGAATTGGACGAGTGTCCGCCCTTGGAGCGAGGCAGGCAGGGTATAGAAGCCGAGCGTTGCGGCGAGGGGGAGCAGCGCGAGGGCCGCTCGCCGTTCTTTTGGCTGAGTCGGTGTGGCGTGAGGACCGGGCCCTGGCTCCATCATGGAGGCCGTCAGTTCAGTTGGAAGTTGTAGCGGTCGAGGGTGGTGGCTTTGTGCCGCGCGAGGTTGGAGAGCGCTTTGTTGTAGTCGACCGTGGCGCGTAATTCGTTCCCTTGGGCCGTCGCAAGGTCTCGCTGGAAGTCGAGGACGAAACGCGTCGTGCTCAATCCCACCTTCAGCCGCTCTTGCTCCGCCTGCAACTGTTTCTCTGCCATGATCCTGGCTGATCTGGTGGTCTCGATCCGTTTGAAATCCGTTTGGACGCGGCGGACCGCTTCGCGTACTCCCACGATGATCTGCTGCCGCACACTCACGAGCGAGGCTTCGGCGTTCTTGCCCTCCAGCTGCCGCTTGTTGTAGGTGCTCCAGGCGGAGCGGTTGCCGAGCGGGTAGCTCAAGACAAGGCCCGCACCATAATTGTAGTAATCGCCGTTGAAGTTTTTGCTTACGGAGTCGGCGTAGTCTTTCCCGAGCCCTGCCATGCCCATCGTGCCTTGGAAGGAGAGGGTCGGGAGGATCTGGTTTTTAGCAAACTTGGTATTGAGATCGCTTGATTCCATGTTCTTTTTCGCCTGGACGATTTCTGGCCGCTGCGCGATAGCCGTGTCGATGGCTTCCTGCAGGCTGATGGGTTCGAGGGTCACGACCGGTTGATCAAGCAGGGTCAAGCGCAAGTCTTGCCGGAGATCCTCTTCCGCTGGATTGAGCAGGCGGCGCAACTGATCTTCCTGGTCACGAATCGTTTTATCTGCAATCAGGACCTGCTCGACCCGCGAGGCAACGGCCGCTTCGGCTTGGAGGACGTCGACGACTGACATGACGCCGGCCTTCGCCTTGGCGCGGTTGCTAGCCAGGAGTTCCTGCGCCGCCTTCAGGGCGGCTTCCGCCACTTTCAGATTTTCATTGGCGAAGACGACTTCCCAATAGGTTTGTTCCACCGTGGCCAGGACGGTGAGGACGCGATCGCGAAAGACATGTTCCTCGACGGAGGCATTGTTCTGGGCGACGCGGATGAAGGTCTTGGTGACGTCGAAGCCGGCGTTGCGGAGCAGGGGCTGTGTGAGTGTCAGGGCAAGGCCGCCTGTGTAGGAAGGGTTGAACAGGAATCCGCCGGCCATATTTTGATTTACCGCCGTCCGCGTTGGGCTGTAGTTCATATCGACGTTGCCGCCGGTGAGCAAGTTGGTCGTCGCATCGAGCGTGACGGAGTGGTTTCGTTGATCGAAGGTCGCAATCTCGCCCAAGGCGCCGGAGGTTCCGCCGAATACCGGCCGGTTGAGCGGGTTCACCGTTCGGTTGTATTGACCGTTGACGCTGAGCGTCGGGTCGAACTTGGCCTGTTCGACGGTGATATCGGCTTGTCGGCTTTCTTTTGTCTGGCGGCTGATGCTGATGTCCAGATTATGTTTCAGCGCTTGGAGCGCCGCGTCGGCCAGGGAGATGGCCTCCCGCCTTTCCGTGGGAGGAGTTTTGCTCAGTTCCAGGCTCCAGCTAAGTCCAGGCGCCAGGATCAGGCTAAGGCTGACGGCATAACCACAGGCGCGCCACCATCCGTCTGTTCCTGTACGCTGCTCCATGGCCCCCCCGTTGATCGACAAAGAATATGCCTCATACTATAATGATTCCATGCGAATCTGTCATGGGCTAAATTTGGTGAGCTGCCAGATCCGTTGGATCATGTCCCCGACGCTGCCCGCGGCGTTTTGTGCGCTGGCTTTGCTTCCCTGGGGGCTGTCGTCGCTGGATTCGCAGACCTGGGGGCAATCGATTTCCAGTGTGCGCTCGTTCGACGGAGGGGTCGCGCCGTTGTTTAATTTAACCGGCCCGGGCAATCTCTATCTCGACAATCAAGGGACGCAGGGATTTCTCTACAATCCCGGAAATAATTTTCAATCGTATAGTTTTCGGAATCCCACGACCGGCCAGGCCTGGAGCGGGGCTGTGCCCACGCTCGGGCCTCAATTGTCGATCGGACTGATCCAGGGCGCCAATCAGGGCGGCTCGCCGCTCGTTCTTCCTGGTCCTCCACGTCAAGCTGCGCCGGTGCCATCGATTCAATCCAATCTTCTTGACGAGATCCCATAATTGCCAGCGTCTCTCGCTACGACTCTTCTCTTTCACGAGCGAGCGGAGGTATTATGCCTGGATCGAGTAGCAGTTCCTGGGCGCAGGGGGTCGCGGGGGTCGATTTGGTTGACCCCGGTAGCGGAGCGTGAAGACGTTGAGCTTATTGTAGGGAGGGTGCCATGGCCGCAGGCGACTCAGGCAAAGGATTATACGATCATCTCTACCGCCGATTCTTCGAGAACCGTGAGTCGCGCCAGGGCTATGATTTTCAGCATGCGCCCGGTGGCAGTGTGTCACCGCCGGTGGTCCCGTTTCGGAGTCGCCTTCGCTGGTGGACCTGGGATCGCTGGCAACGGCGCAAGGCGATTGCCGCGGCGCGAGACCGGTTCCAGCAGGATATTCTGGGTCTGAAGAAGCGCATCGAAGTAAGAAGTTATTGAGGGGATAGACGTGAGAAAGCGCGGCATTCATATTCAGTCCTGGCTCATCGGCAGGGTTTTCCTGTTATGCGCGCTGGCTGCTATCGCCGGTGAGTGGAGCCTGTTTGTCGAGCGGTCGCAGGCCATTCAGTTAGAGAGCTATGCGGAGAAAGAAGCCAATTTGAAGGATCAGGCCCGAGAGGGGCTGTTCAATCGCTGGACCTTCGACCAGCAGAGTTCTGGCGAAGCGCCTGCCGGATTTTCGATGCTGGGGGTTGGCGAAGGGCCGGCTGCGGACTGGACAATCAAGGGTGACCGCGAGGCTCCTTCGGCAGCCAATATTCTGGCCGTGAATTCATCCTGCCAGGTCGCGACCTGTTACCGGTTGATCGTCGCCAACGGGTTTCAGTATGAATATCCGGATGTGTCGGTCCGGATGCGATTTCCCCTCGATGCCGCAACAGGGGCTGGTGGAGTGGTATTCGGGGTGAAGGATAGCAGGCACTTCTACGCAGTGGTGGTCAATTTGGCGACCAAGACGTTGGACGTGAGTCGCGTGGTAGATGGCAAGGAGCTGAGACTCGCGCAGGCGCCGATTCTGCCCAAGGTGGTTCCCTGGCATACGTTGCGGATTCAGCGAAATACTATCATCAGCAAGGACTTTATCGAGACATTTTTTGACGGGCAGTTTGTCGTGACAGTTGAAGATCAGTCGTTGGCGATCGGTCAGGTCGGGCTCCTGGTTCGCGGACAAACTTCGTTAGATTTTGACAGCTTGCATGCCATTCCTCTGTTTTCCCAGCGTCCGCTTTCTGCCCCGGCAGCCTACTAGATGGTTGTCTTGTTTCGCGCGTGATTGTGCCATCGCTTGCATTTGAGGGGGCCAAGGAGTACAGTATCGGGTGTGTGTCATCGCGAAGGGCCTGGTGGTGATACTACAGAGAGTGACAAGGCCTTAGACAGATGTTGTTTTGGTTTTGTGTGGGAATTTGATCGGAAGCCAGCCTTGAGTCGCCATGGTCTTTGCGTCTTCGGCCCATTCCTTCCTCACTTTGATCTCCAGTCCAAGACAACACATATTTTCAAAGGAGGAGCCCA
>SYGW01000099.1 GCA_005800255.1 Nitrospiraceae bacterium
GTGCAATCAACCGTGCATGAATCGGTGGCTGAGACCTTTGCGTCCCATGCTGCGACTCACGGGACCGGCCATGCGCTGCTCTGGACCTTGGCTTCTGAACAGGTCACAGAGCTCGTGACTGTTGCTGTGTCGTCCGACCAGGAGGAATATCTCGCCACCGGATTCCGTCCTGTATCATTCGAGGCGGCAGCCCAGGGAGTCGTCTCGCTGGAGTCCGACAGGGCTCCTGTGTCCTTGAAGATCCATGGGACCTTGGACCGGGTCGATTACCGGGCCGAGCCTCCGGCGCTTCGGATCGTGGACTATAAGTTCAAGCAGGGGAGTGAGATCAGCGCCGTCGATCGCAACCTGGCCCTGTCTGCCGTGCGGGGGCTTCGCCTGCAACCTCCGCTCTATGCCAGCATGAGACTGCCGTCGTTGCCTCCTGCAACCGATGTCCAATTACTCTTTCTGGCGCCTGAGTGGAAGCCGCAGATCTCCCGCTCCACCTTTGACGCAGGCCTCTGGACCGGCCATACGGGCGACATGATCCGGCAGACCCTTGGTACCTTGGTTCAGGGGATTGCGAAACGAGAATTCTTCATTCTGCCAGACGGCTATTGCGACTATTGCGAATTTTCCGGTGCCTGCCGTCGCCACGATGCGATGGCCTGGTGGCGGTCCTACCGGTCGCCCCAGGCCAAGGTGTTACGCAAATTGAGAAAGCAGAAGATCAACGATGAGTGACATGCCGACACTCACAGACTCCCAGGACCGGTTCCTGGCTGAGACCACCTGGGACCGTAATGTCGTCGTCGTGGCAGGGGCCGGGACCGGCAAGACTACGATTCTGGTCAATCGCATTCTCAATCTCCTCCTGAGGGAGCCGAGCCCCTTGGCCATCACGGAGATCGTGGCCCTGACCTTCACCAATAAGGCTGCCACCGAGATGAAGCAGCGGCTGCGGGCGCAACTCCTCCGCCTGACCGATCAGGACGATGAACTGATCGAGACCTTCCGGATCAGGTGCCATCTCTCGGCGGAGCAGATCAGCGAACGGGCAACGGCAGCACTGGAAGAGATGGAGAAATCCCAGATTGGCACCCTGCATAGTTTTGCCGCGCACCTCTTGCGTCTTCATCCAATGGAGTCTGGAATTGATCCGTCTTTTCAAGAGGATGACGGCGCTCGCTTCAAGGAACTGTTTCATTCATGCTGGGATCGCTGGCTGGACGATGAACTGGGATCTTCCGGGCCGCAGCATGACCGATGGAGACTGGTGCTGGCAGGAACAAGCCTCGAGGATCTCCGGCAGTTCACTGCTGCCCTCGCAGGGGATTTCGTGGATCTGGATGAACTGGAACGGCAATGTTGCTCAAGTTCCCCGGAGGGAGCCCTGCGCGATTGGGTCCTGGCCACTCAGGGCCGAGCCGCCACCATCCTGGCAGGGCAGGATCGGCTGCCGAGACGGAAGGCGGAGCAGATGCTCGCAGCGGCAGTACGGTCGCTGGAGCTGCTACTGGACGAGGGGCCGGCCGGGCTCGACAAGCTCACGCAGGAGGAGCGGGCGGTACTGGAGAAGGATCTGGGGAAGGCTCCTGCCGGATGGGATGAGGGGACGTTCCAGGAAGCGGATTCGATCATCGGGCTGGCGCAGCAACTCCTTGCGGTCGACCAATCCTACTTTCACGAGGTCGTGGCGCTGGTGCGCCCCTTCCTGGCTCTGGTCCAACGCCGGTTTCTCACCTCCGGCTGGATTGCCTTCGATGGCCTCCTGGCTCGGGCCAAAACTCTCTTGCGCGACCATCCATCCGTGCGAGCCAGGATCAAACAAGCCTATCGGGCGATCCTGGTCGATGAGTTTCAAGACACGGATCCGGTCCAGTACGAGATCATCCTCTATCTCGGTGAACGAGCCGGCAGCCATCAGACCGCCTGGCATGACGTGGATCTGGAGCCGGGCAAATTGTTTATCGTGGGGGACCCCAAGCAATCGATCTATGCCTTCCGCCGAGCCGACATTGAAGCCTTCGAGCGGGTGGTGGAGAAAATTCGAGCGGGCGGGGGAGGCATCTATTCCCTGGTGACGAACTTCCGCAGCGACGGGGCCGTGCTCGACGTGGTCAACAATGTCTTCGACCGGCTCTTCCACCTGACCGAACATGTGCAGCCGGCCAATGAACGGCTGGCGGTCAGGCCGCAACGAAAACCGGAAGTCTCAGTCTCAGGAGCGCAGCTCCGCCTCGTGACGCCTGGTGAGGAGGATGAGGAATTCGATGTCCAGGCTGCGACCAGGGCTGAGGCGGAAGCACTGGCTCGCTGGCTAAAGGAAGAGCTCCTCGCAAGCACGACCGTCGCGGATCGCGAGCGCCGGGAGGGGCCGCTGCAACCGGGCCATATTGCCTTGATCTTTCGAAAACTGACCCAGGCCCAGGTCTATCTCGACGCCCTTCGCCGGTATGACATTGCCTACATTACCGACGGGGAAAAGCATTTTTACCGGCGGCAGGAAATTATCGACTTCGTCAATCTGCTCCGGGTCATCGACAATCGACACGATACGATTGCCCTGGTCGGCATTTTGCGCTCACCCCTGGGAGGCCTGGCGGACCGGGATCTTCTGGCCCTCCAGCAGGTCGAGGGATTGGACTATCAGCAACGGGGACGGTTGTCTGGCTGGAACCATCCCCAGGCGGCATTGGTTGGACGGCTCTACGAGCGATTGGCGGAACTGCAGCGGCTCGCTCCCTTGCTGCCTGTGCCGGACGCCATCGATCTCATCTTCGATCGGTTGCCCGTTCTGGAATTGGCGGCGGCCTCGCTCCATGGCGAGCAGGCAGTGGCCAATTTGCGGAAGACCAGGGACATGGCAGAGTCGTTGGCGGATCGCCCCCATCTCACCTTGACCGGGTTCGTCGATCTCATGATGACCAGGGTCTCGGAACAACCGGACGAGGCGGAAAGCGCCTTGGCTGAAGAGTCGCTGGACGCAGTTCGCGTGCTGACCATCCATAAGGCCAAGGGGCTGGAGTTTCCTGTCGTGATTCTGCCGGGCCTGCACCAGGGCTCTAAGAATCTCCGCAAAGGGCCCTCCATTCATCATGACTGGTCGAGTCGTTGCTATAGTTTGCAAATGGGAGGCCGCTCGAATCTCGGCGCCCTGCTCGTGGGCATGAAGATGGCGGCGCGAGAAGAGGCGGAGCAGAGGCGGCTCCTCTATGTCGGCATGACGAGGGCGCGGGATCTCTTGGTCTTGTCCGGCGGCCAGACCAGCAAGTCAGGCCATGACACAGTCCTCTCGTTGCTCGGAGAGGCGATGACCGACGAGGCAACCCCCTCGGAGGACAACCGGATCTGTATCGGCACGAGCCGGCTGACCCGCGTCACCACAGAGGCTCCGGTGGCAGTCCGACGGCGCAGACAGGAACCCCTCTCCGCAATGGTCCAGAAGCCGGCTCTCGGTCCGATTCTCATTCGCCGCCGGGCCAGGAAGGTGGAGTGGGAAACCAGCCGCACGACGCCGCGGCGCCTGACCCCTTCGAGCCTTCCTGACCGCAAGCCAGAGGCCCTTGCCTTTCGTGCAGGGACAGGGCGAGAGGCAGACCTCTCCCGACTGATCGGAATATCTGCCCATGCGGTACTCGAACAGTGGGACTTCACCGGGCCGCTCGCTGCAATCGGCGCAATCATCGAGCAGGCCCTTCGTCGGACCGTGGCCCAGGACCATCCGGAATTGATGGCAGCCGTCAGGGAGGACCTGACGCTGCTGTTTGAACGTTTCCTTTCTTCCGAGCCTTACAAAATGCTGCAACGGGCGACGGTGCTCGGGCGGGAAGTGCCCTTCGTCATGCCTCTAGGCGAGGGCCAGACGATGGAGGGAGTGATCGATTTGATTTACCGGCTTGACGGCAGGATCTGGATTGCCGACTATAAGACCGACGATGTGGCGCTTGCCGATGTGCCGTCCCGAGTGGATCGTTACAGGCCCCAAGCAGAGAGTTATGCGCAAGCCGTCGCGACGGCGTTAGGGTTATCGTCCGTTTCGTCTCAGTTGATATTTGTAAGGCCTGGCGTTGCCGTCGATATCTAACAGGAGGCTGCCGATGAATGTCCGATCGATGAGTCTGTTCCTGCTGTTCTGCCTGACATCTTGCACCAGTCCGATCACGAAACCGCCAACCGTGCTGCAGGCTCCCTCCGGTATGTCTTCTGCCATCGTGACGCAATTGGAGAAGGGCAACGCCTTCTTTGCCGCTCAGAAGTGGGCGGAGGCGGAAGAGGCCTATCGTCAAACCATTGCTGCCGCCCCAACTTTTGCCGAAGCGCACTACAATTTGGCCACCGTGTTGTATCGGACCGGCAACAAGGTCGAAGCGAAGAAACATTACATGGAGGCGGCGAATCTAGCTCCCGGGAACAAGGTCATCTGGGATGCACCGCCATTTCGCGCGAGCAGTCTCGACTACGATCTCAATAAGAACTCCTATTTGGATGCCAAGCCGCAGTAGCCATCACGAGGAGCCAGCGTGCCAGGATCTCGCCAGCGCTTGACTGTTTCGCCGAAAGAGTTCGACTGCTGGATTCGCGAGGCGCTGGCGGAATTGCCCGCCCCATTTGCCTCGCTGGCCGAGGAAGTCTCCATCGTGGTCGAAGAAGAGCCTTCCGCCGAAGTCCTGCACGAGTTTGAGCTGGAATCGGAAGACGATCTACTGGGGCTCTATCAGGGAGTCTCCCTCAACGAGGCATCGTTCTTTCAGCCTGCCGGTGAGTTGCCTGCCCGTATCGCGATCTATCGAGGTCCCATCCTGCGTCTCTGCCGGACAAAGGCCGAAGTCATGCACGAGGTTCGCGACACGGTCGTCCATGAACTGGGGCACCATGTCGGGCTGGATGACGAGGAGATGCCCTATTAGCTGGCTGCTGAAAAAGGCCGTCAGCTTCGTTCCCGCCTTGAAAATATCCTGCGCTAGGCCTGTTGCGATGCGCGGCGTTGATAGCCGAGGGCGAGCATGAAGATCCCCACGACGATCATGGGGAGAGACAGGAGTTGCCCCATTGAGAAGGAGCCCAGGATAAATCCGAGGTGGGCATCTGGTTCACGAAAGAGCTCCACGACCATCCGGCAGAGTCCGTAGCCTGCGATGAAGCTCCAGAAAATCGTTCCCGGCGAAGGCAGGGTTGTGGCGACGATCCAGAGCAGGGTGAAGAGCAGCAGCCCTTCAAGGCCAGCTTCATAGAGCTGCGACGGATGGCGGCAGACCGGCCCTCCATGCGGGAACACCATGCACCATTCGACATCGGTCGCGCGACCGTACAACTCTCCATTGATGAAATTGCCGAGCCGCCCGAACCCAAGCCCGATCGGTGTGGCGGCCGCAGCCAGGTCCGCAATGGTGTAGGAGGGAATATGCTGCCTGCGGCTGAACCAAAAGAGGGCGACGATGACGCCCAGCAATCCTCCGTGGAAGGACATGCCCCCTTCCCAGACCGCCAGGATTTTGACCGGATGTTGCACGTAGTACGCAAAATTATAGAAGAGTGTATAGCCGACCCGCCCCCCGATGAACACCCCCAGGGCAGCCCAGACGACCATATCGTAGACCTGATCCCTGGTGAGGGGCAGGCCCTTGGCCTCGACCCTTCGCGCAATCAAGAAATAGGCGCTGGCCAATCCGATCAGGTACATCAAGCCGTACCAGCGAAACTGCAGCGGGCCCAGTTCGAAAAAAACCGGGCTGATGTTGGGATAGGGGATTGCGTGGAACCAGTTCATTCATGCCTCATGTGAGAAGTTGGCAGATCATAGGTGAGGCTCCTGTCCATTGCAAGCGAGGGAAGACGTTACGGAGGATGCCAGCCGAGCCCTTGCCAGGAGCCGGTTTGTGCCTAGCCGCTCCCGCCGCTGTTGGTTTTCTGTCACGCCTGTGTCCTAGCCTGTGAGGAAAAGGCCACCAAAAATTAGGCACTTCTTATCGCGCGGGCCGTCTGGTGAAGAATCGTCCGGCATCTAGGCGGTTTCTCCTGTGGCACGCTTACTGCGTAGGTGCAGGGTATGACCCTGCAAGGAACCGGAAGTGCAGTCCTCATTCAACCGCAAGGAGGTTCACATGTCGGATCAGGGACGTCAGGTGGCAAAGGTCGCAGCGTTGGTGGCGGGCGGTGCGGTGATCGGAGCGGGGATCGGTTTGCTCTTTGCGCCACAAACAGGCGCAGAGACCCGTCGCGATGTCGGTCGTTACGCAAAGAAGGTGCAATTGAAGGCGACAAGGTTAAGCTGGTCGGTGCAATCAGGTGTGAAAGAAGTGATGGATCGCAGCAAGTCCCTGATCCAGCGGGATAATCCGAGACCGCAGATCGAGGCAGTCTAGCGCGATCGGTCTTCGTCAAGAAATCTGTTTCTCCGGCGGTCTGCTCCAGCCATGAGGCAGACTGTCGGTTCGCGAGACCAGTCCTCGCCGCGATCAATCCCCTCTTCAGGCTTGCGGCTCTCCTCTCCTTCATGGGATTATCCCAACTCCTTGCCGGTAGTGGAGAGGGGATGTGGCGAAACTGGCATACGCACAGGACTTAAAATCCTGAGTCGAGCAATCGACGTGAGGGTTCAAGCCCCTCCATCCCCACCATTGCATGCCCCTTCTGCGTTTCACTAAATGTCCACCAGCGGAGGTTCCATGGCCGAGAGGTCTCTGTCTCAACGATTTCTGGTGTTGGGAGCGGTCTTTGCGGGACTGGCGGTTGCGGCCGGCGCGTTCGGCGCCCATGCGCTGAAAAAGATCCTGGATGAGCACGGTCTGCAAGTCTTCGACACAGCCACCCGTTACCAGATGTACCATGCCTTCGGACTCTGTATCGTGGCGTGGGCGATCGATCGTTATCCTAGGCAACGGCTTGAACAAACCGGCTGGCTCTTCACCCTCGGTATTCTGCTTTTTTCAGGCAGTCTCTACGTAGTGTCTCTGGCAGGAGTCCGCTGGATGGGCGCGATCACACCGATCGGGGGGGCGGCGTTCCTGGCTGGCTGGCTACTGTTGGGCTGGCGAATCTGGAATCGGACGCCGAACGAGGCGGACTAAGGCGTGCAGCTGGCCGATCTCTTTCCGCTGATCGAACCCCAGCCGCCTTGGGAATTCACGAAGGTTCCTTCAAGACGCTGACCTTCCTTGCTGAACTGCAGACTATCTTCCTGGACTTGGCCGTCGATCTCCCACCGTAAGTACACATTGTCGCCCAGCACGATCGTTTCCACGAGACCGGGGGTCGGTTGCACCGCGCCGACCGGGGGAAAGAGGAGCGAGAGTTTCTGTTCCTGATGGTGCTGCTGGTGATTGTGGATGATCCATTGCCAGGTTCCGCAGAGCCTGGTCTGCCCGCGAATCCCGCGCACCCGATCCTTCCAATTTCTGATCCGGTCCCATTCCTGATAGCTGGCCTGGAGCGCTGCCACTTCCAGGCGGACGGCTCGTTCCACCACCTCTGCCTGATTCCCATTGGCCCATTCAGGGGAGGCGGCTGCATCGGATAGTTGCGTCAGTGAATCATGCCAGGGGACTTGGCCCTGTTGATCGAGCCAGGTCAGAGGCTTCGCCGTTTTGGAGAGCCGCTCGGTCACAGAGGTGAACTGCCGATCCTTCACGGCTTCTCTAACGGCCGAGGCAAGGTGCCAGGCGGCCAAACTGCCGATGAACCGATGGGTCGCCGCAATCAGATCCGGCACCAGCAGTTCTTTGGCGACCTTGACCGGCAGGGCGTTGGCGCCCAGGGTCCTGGCCGCATCGCCTAGCTGAAGCGCGGGACCGATCGCGGTCACGAACAGCGCGATGGCGTCCTTGTCCGACTCCAGCGTCGCGAGCCGATCGGCATGGGGCTGGATGACCGAAGGGAAATCAGGCGTGCCGCTGGGAAGGGATTCGTATGCCATGGCGTTGAGCCAGGCTCCGAAGAGAAAGACGGTCACAAGGAGGAGGCCAAGCCAGATTCGAACAGTGGCTCGGCGAAATGATCGGGCCTGCTGGCGCATCGCGCGACTCTGCCGTTGAAGAAATATCATGGAGAGCCTGATCAGGTGCCTTGGAAGCAGGTCTTCAGGAAAACGGCGGTGGCTTCCCAGGCTTCTGCCGCCGCGTCGGCCCGATAGCTCTCCGCCCGTTGCTCGTTGCAAAACGCATGGGGGGCATTGGGGTAGGTCTTGATCTCGACGCGTTTCTTGTGCTCGGCCGCAGCGGCGCGCAGCCGGTCCACATCGCCACTGGGCACCCACTGATCCTGCCCTGCCTGATGATAGAGCAGGGGAGGGTACAAATCTTTGATCTCGGTGGCAGGCTGCGCCACGCGCCCATAATAGGAGACCGCTGCCCGGAGCCGTTTCCTCTGACAGGCGAACCGGATCGCGTAGGACCCGCCCATGCCGTACCCGACGACTCCATGGATGTTTTGCTTGATGTGGTCGCGCGTATTGAGAAACTCGCAACAGGAATTAATGTCTTGCAAGACGAGCGTTTCGTTCAGCTTGGCCATGAGCGCATCCGCGACTTCTGCGTTCGCCGTCACCATGCCGCCAAGCCGTCCATACAGATTGGGAATGATGACGCCGTAGCCTTCGCAGGCCAGTCTGGCGCCGAGATCCTTGATCTGCGAGGTCAGTCCCCATCCTTCATGCAGGAGGACGAGCCCTGGATAGAGGCCTTTCGGCTGGGGCCAGAACTGCACACATTCGACATGCACATGTTTCGACACGCGGGTCTGAATGTAGGGATCGACCGCGGCATCGGTCAGAGTCGGAATGGCGATGCCGCTCGGGAAGCGCGCGGTGCCTGTGCCAATTTGATCGAGGGTAAAGGGGGCGATGGTGGATATCATTGCGGCAATCTCTTTTCTATCAAGGCTTTGCGGGTGCGCCCTTTTCAGACAGGGCCGACACAACGCGGGCTACTATAGGGATCGCGCCGCCGGGTTGTCAATCTGGTGGCGGGACGGTCCGGTTGACCAATCTCGTCATCGCGATTACAGTTCCCAGGACGAAAGGACGTATGACCACCACAGCGATTGGAATCGGTCTCATCGGTGCAGGCCGGCATGGCAGCCGCTACATCCACCATCTCTCGCAGGATCTGCCAGGGGTCAGGCTTGCGGCTCTCTGCCGGAAACGGATCGGGGAGAGGATTGCCGCGCTTCCCACGCCAGAGATCCCTGTCTATGGCGACTATCGCGACTTGATCGCAGACCCGGCGGTGCAAGCCATCGTGGTCGTCACCCCTCCTTCGCTCTGCCATGAGATCTGCCTGGCTGCCGTAAAGGCAGGCAAGCCGCTCCTGATCGAAAAACCTTTGGCAGAAACAGGCTGTGACGCGCGGGCCATGGTGGCAGCAGCAGAAGCGGCGAACATCGTCCTCATGACCGCGCAGACCCTACGCTTCGACCGGACGATTCTCTTATTGAAAGATCACTTGCCTGAAATTGGGCAGCTTCGCTACGCCACCTTCACCAGCCGAGTTGAAACGAAAGCCAGCTCCCAGGCCTTCTCACCGGTGCCGGGGCAGCGGGGAGCGCTCCTGGAACTGGGAGTTCACCTCTTGGATCTGGTGCCCTTCTTCACAAACGACCACATCGTGGATGTCCGCTGCGAGATGGACCAGTTCCTGCCTCTAGCGCCGGAGACCCTGGCACTCGTGCAGGCCCATACAGCAAGCGGCCTGCGATGCGTCATGGACATTGCGCGAGTCGAATCAGGCAGAGTGGCGAGGACCGAGTGGGTGGGAACCAGGGGACAGCTCACAGCCGATTGGTGCCGCCAGCTGGTGACTTGCGTCATAGGGGACGCCCCTCCTCAAAAATGGACTGTCCAACCGCAGCAGACGATTCTTGCCACGCTCCGTGCCTTCGTCCATGCCATTCAGACAAACACGCCTCCGCCGATTACCGGGCGCGATGGCTGCCGCGCTGTTGAGGTGGCCGACGCCTGTTACCGTTCGGCAGAACAAGGTGGGGCCACTGTCAACGTCGCTTGATTATGCAGACTTTCTAGGCGTCGGCCACGATGTGCGTGTCGGTTTCTTCGACTCCCTCGATCTGGTGAATTTTCGTGATAACCACATCCGAGAGAGCCCGCTCGTCCGCCACGCTGATAAAGACAATGATGTCCGGACGCCCGAAACAGGAATGCGCCTGCTCGACGCCCGGGAGGCGCTTGAGGGATTGCAGCACGTCTTTTGTTCGTCCGGCTTTGACCTTGATCAGAATATACGCTTTCGTGGCCATGGCA
>SYGW01000100.1 GCA_005800255.1 Nitrospiraceae bacterium
GCAAGTCGGCTGTCCAGTCATCAATATCCACCACTCGTTTTTGCCCGCCTTCATGGGAGCCAATCCCTATCGGCAGGCCTATGACCGGGGTGTGAAAATCATCGGGGCTACGGCTCACTATGCTACGGAAGACCTGGACGAAGGTCCGATCATCGAGCAGGACGTCATGCGAGTGGGCCACCGGGACACCGTCAATGATTTAGTGAGGAAGGGCCGGGACCTGGAGGAAATTGTATTGGCCCGCGCTGTACGCCGCCATGTCGAACGGCGGGTGCTGGTCTATGGCCGGAAAACGGTCGTCTTCGATTAGCAACATCCTGAAAAAGTCCTCCAGCTTCGTTCTCGCCATTCGTGAAGCGTCGTTCGTTCCCAGATTCATTCGACGTTTTACTTTTCACCTTTCACGAACGCCGTAAATAAACTTTTTGAGGAAATACTAGATGGGGCAGCGGATGCCGCCCCATCGTTAGATAATTATTACATTTTTGCACTCAGGAACAGGGCGTTGCCGCGACGGTCGATCAAGATCAAGGCATTCTCGCCCTTCTTTAGTCGGGACGAAACCTTCTCGAACTCCTTCACCGAGTTGACCGGCTGGCGGTTGACTTCCCGAATCACGTCCCCCCTCATCACCCCGGCCTTCTCCGCGCCGCTGTCTGGCTCGACCGCTGTCACTACGACGCCCTTGCCCTTAACTCCGAGTTCCTTCGCTGTACTCTGATCCAAATCCTGAACTGCCACCCCGGCAAAGGCATAGTCCGCCTCGCCAGTCTCAGCCTTGGCAATCTTTGTGCTATCCGGCTGTTCCCCAACGATCACCGCGAGGTCCTTCTCATGGCCCTCGCGGATTACCCGGATCGTCACCTTCTCGCCCGCTGCTGTTTTCGTCACCTGCCGCTGAAGCGTGACCGCATCTTCAACCGGCACACCCTGATAGGCCGTGATGATATCGCCTTGCTTCAGACCTCCCTGGCTCGCAGGGCTGTCATCCTTTACATCGCTGATCAAAGCACCTTTCGCGTCCTTAAGGCCGAACGATTTGGCCAAATCCTGGTTGAGGTCCTGAATCGAAACTCCGAGAAACCCTCGCACGACCTTGCCATTCTTCACCAAACTTTCGTAGATGGGCTTACTCATGCTGGTCGGCACAGCGAAGCCCACTCCCTGGTAGCCGCCGGTTTGGGAAAAGATTGCCGTATTGATCCCGACCAACTCGCCTTTAGTATTGACCAAGGCGCCGCCGGAATTTCCTGGATTGATTGCCGCGTCCGTCTGAATGAAATCCTCATACTGAGTGATGCCCATGCGGCCTCGTCCCAATGCGCTCACGATGCCAAGGGTAACAGTAGAATTCAGGCCGAAGGGATTGCCCACGGCCAACACATATTCCCCGACTTGTAATTTCGTGGCATCGCCCCAGGAGACAGTCGGAAGGTTCTGCCCATCGATCTTCACAACGGCCAGATCCGTCTTGGGATCGGCCCCCACGATCTTGCCCGCAAACTCACGTTTGTCCGGCAACGTGATCGTGACGGTGCGCGCTCCTTCGATCACATGGTTGTTGGTCAGAATGTACCCGTCTTGTGAAACAATGACGCCGGAGCCCTGTCCGCCACCGCGATGTTCCCGTGGTTCACCGGGACCAGGCCCCTGCGGCCCACGAAACCCGCGAGGGCCAAAGGCCCCCCCCGGTCCGCCAAAAAACTCCTCCATCCGCTCACGCAACTCATCCTGCCCCCCACGGCTATCAGCCACCTTCTCGACCGTCACGGTCGTAATGTTGACCACGGCAGGCGTGACCGCCTTCGCGACTTCCGTAAATCCATTCGAGGGAGCGGCGTTCATCGTCAGGGCCACAGGCGTCGCTGCCGATGCGACAGGACTCGATACATGGGATGGCGCGAGCGATTGGCCGCCCCAGATCAGAAGGGCGCTTAGCGCCGCAACCGCAATGGCACGTCCGATAGTCTGACGAACAGGCTGTCTCATGGTTTCCTCCTTGCGATGGACCAACCGAGATGAAGACCGATGACGATATTCAGGTCTTCGTACCCTAGCAGTCGGCAATGAGAAGAGGATTAGGAGGGGATTAGAAGTAACTAAGCAGTGGGGACCAGAGGGAGCCACACGGTAAAGGTCGACCCTTCGCCAACCTTGCTCTGGACCTCGATATGGCCATGGTGGGATTCCGCGATCCATGAGCAAATTGCCAGGCCCAAACCCGTGCCCTTCTTCGTATGGGCTCGCGCGTTATCGGTGCGGTAGAACCGGTCGAAGATCTGAGGCCGATCCTCTTCCGCGATCCCAATGCCATGGTCGGTCACCGACAGACGGGCCTGCCCCTGCTCGATCGTCAAGGCCATCTCAACTGTGCCGCCGGAACGGGAATACTTAATCGCGTTATCGGCAAGGTTCAGAAACAGTTCGCGCAAGCGCAATTCATCGCCCGACACCACGGCCGGCGCGGTGGATCTGAGCACAACCTGGACGTCCCGCTCCTGCCCCAGCAGCGAGGCCTGCCGCTGAACATCTTCGATGAGCGAGTCCAGCGGGACCGGCAGATGCTCCATCTTCACCTCGCCCATGTCGGCACGGGAGAGGAATAACAACTCATCCACAATACGCGTCATCCGATCGATTTCTTCCAGATTACTCTCCATGACGGCCCTATAGTCCTCGGGGTCTCGGGGACGGCGCAGGGCGAGCTCCGTCTCCCCCCGCATAACCGTCAATGGCGTACGCAACTCATGCGAGGCATCGCTGCTGAACTGGCGGATCTGCCTGAAAGACATTTCCAGCCGGTCGATCATGTTGTTGAACGTATTGATCAGTCGTCCGATTTCGTCGGCCGACGCGGGAGGCGTCAATCGTTGCGTCAGATCGCCTTCGGCAATCCGTTGGGCGGCCAGCGTGATCGCATCGACCGGACGCAAGGCTCGACCTGCCATGAACCAGCCTCCCGCGAGCGACACGGCCAGCGCAACCGGCATACTCACCAACAGCACCAGGAGCAGGCGGTTCAAAGTATGTTCAACGGAATCCATCGCGGTGCCGACCTGAATGATATAGAGCAGACTGCCCCGATAGACGATGGGAACGGAAATGAGCCGGAGCGGAGGCTCTTTGGGATACTTCGCCGACTCGAACAGGGTATGGCCCGAATAGGCGACCTCCAGGGCCTGGCGGCTCAGGGGCATCTCATGTTGTTTGACGTTCGGCGAACGGATAGTGATGGTGCCGGATGGGCTGAAGATCTGAAAGAATTTATCGATGCGCGCCAGCTCGGGGAACTGCGACATCAGTTCCCCCTCGTCGACAAGCGGAAGGAACCCGCGCTCCTCCAGGGCCCGCACAGCGGCGGCGGCTGTTTCCTCCAGCGATTGATCGACCGCGTCGCGCAGACTGCGCGCCGTCATCACGTAGAGAACCGTTGAAAAGATGATAAGGATCAGCGCGAGGGCTGTGCCGTACCAGAGGGTAAGCCGGACGCGAAGCGTCATCAGTCGGCCTTCAACATATAACCGCTCCCGCGAACCGTATGGATCAGTTTCTTGACGCGGCCCCGGTCGATCTTGTTGCGGAGATAGTTCACGTAGACGTCGATGACATTGGTAAAGGTGTCGAAGTCCTGATTCCACACATGCTCGGAGATCATGGGCCTGGTCAGGACGCGCCCCGTATGGCGCATCAGGTATTCGAGCAGGGCATATTCCTTCAAGGTGAGATCGATCCGCTGGCCGCCCCTCGTCACTTCGCGCGTGGCCGGGTTCAGCAATAGATCGTCAATCTGGAGCACACCGGGGCTCTCGGTGGCGCCGCGGCGCAACAGGGCGCGGATGCGGGCGAGCAGTTCATCGATCGCGAAGGGCTTGGTGAGGTAATCGTCCGCTCCCGCATCCAAACCCTTGACCCGCTGATCGACTTGCGACTGAGCGGTCAAGATCAGGATGGGCGTTTGAATCTTCGCCTGGCGGATCCCCTTGACGATCTCCAGACCTGGCAGCGTCGGCACCATCAAATCTACGATCACCAGGTCGTAGTTGGTGGCGAAGGCCAGCTCCAGCCCCTTCGCGCCGTCCTCGCAAAGATCGACGGCGTAACTCTCCTCCTCAAGCGCGCGCTTGATGAACGAGCCGACTTTCGTTTCGTCTTCAATGACTAGAATACGCATAGTTTTCGTTGCGGGATTATACCAGACCTCTGCGGACTAATCGCCTGCCATCAGGTTGGCGGGAACCGCGTGACCGTCACAGGCTCATGGGTCAGGGCCCTGCCCCCGTCAGTCCGTCTGATAAGGCTATGGGCCAACCAATGGTGATCGTCGCGGGCCGGGTAGTCCGACCGGTAATGGGCCCCGCGGCTTTCTGTCCTCGCGAGGGCACTGACGACGACGGTCTCCGCGACATCCAGCAGGCACTGGAGTTCAAGGGCCTGCACGAGATCCGTATTGAACACCAGGCCCTTGTCCTGCAGCGTGACGGAAGCGGCACGATGGGTCAAGGCCGCGATGGCTGAAAGCGCTATGGACATGGATTCCTCTGTCCTGACCAAGCCCAAGTTGAGGCTCATCGTCCGGCCGAGCTCTTCTCTGATCTGCCAGGGTCTGACCGATCCCTCGCGTGCCAGCAACCGCTGAACGCGAGCCTGCTCGATACTCAGCTGATCTGCTTTGAGAGGCCGCGATGTGACGGTGCGCACATAATCTCCGGCCCGAATGCCGGCGCGTCGGCCGAACACGATCGTTTCCAAAAGCGAATTGCCCCC
>SYGW01000101.1 GCA_005800255.1 Nitrospiraceae bacterium
CTCGCGCAGACCGCCATCGAGAAGGCGCAGCAAAAGGACTTCTCGGAAATCGACCGGCTGCTCACCCTGCTGCGCGACCCCTACAGCGATCAGCCAGGCATGGAGGCCTATGCGGCCGCTCCACCCAACTGGGGCAAACATTTAGCGGTGAGTTGCTCGTCGTAATGTCTATGCGAGAAGAACAAGCAGGCGGTCTGCGGATACGGGTTACGGGCGGCACGGACGGCAAGGGCGGCGGCCGCGGTCCCCTCGTTGTGCTCCTGCATGGATTCGGTGCGCCGGGCGACGATCTGGTGCCGTTAGCCGACGCCTTGAACGTGCCGGCCGGCACGAGGTTCGTGTTTCCCGAGGGCCCGCTCTCGTTGAGTTTCGGCCCGGGTAATGCGCGGGCCTGGTGGATCATCGACATGGCCCGTATTGCGGCGGATCGCGCGGCCGGTCGGCCGCGCGATCTTTCGCAAGACATTCCGAAAGGTCTCGCGCCGGCGCGGGAGGCCATGCTGGTCTTCTTGAAGGAAGTCGAGCGGCTGTTCGGCGTGGAGCCGCGCAAGACCGTCATTGGCGGATTTTCCCAAGGGGCGATGCTTTCTTGCGACGTGATGCTCAGAACGGCGCAGCCCTATGCGGGGTTGATCCAACTGTCCGGCACGCTCCTGGCCAAACAGGAATGGGTTCCATTGCTGGTGAAGCGGAAAACCGTGCCGGTCTTTCAAAGCCATGGGATGCAGGACGAGATCCTGCCCTATGCGGGAGCAGAGGGATTGCGGGACACGTTGACCCATGGGGGCCTCTCGGTCGAATGGCACAGTTTCAGCGGGGGCCATGAGATCCCGCGAGCGGTGCTGCAGCGGCTGGGGCTCTTCATCACCAAGGCGCTTGCGTAGGAGAACGGCATGCTGGTGTTAATTCACAAAGAATGCGGCGGACCGGCGATCGACGATTCGTCCATCGGCGAGGTCTGCGCCATCCCCGTCGACCGGTTCCCCTTTCATTGCTTCAGTTGCCTTGAGGAAATCGACGATGAGTCGGACGTCCGGCTGTCGCAAGATATGGGCATCTGAACTGTATGTTCCGCGCCGATCCCTATTCGGGAACAGGGGGCGTGGCTGGACCGGCTGTGGATTTTCCCGCCGTCCGAGCCAATGAGGCTTTTAAGTCTGCCGCCTGAGGATTCTTCACGGTCCGTTTTACGAGAATGTCGGTTGGTCTGACCTCTTTGCCGTAGTAGTCCTGATTCCACTCGTCTCTCGTGGCGATGACGGCGCCTTCCAGCGAGATCCCGCCGAATAAGCCTTTCGCCCTGGCGAAGGTGAGCAAGTCCGCACTCAAGTTTATCGCGGTGGAGCCCTTGATCCCGGCGCCAACCGGACCGACGGCGACCGAGACATCGCCGCCCAGCTTGAAGGTGCTGCTCAGGAGGGACTCGACGCCCCGTTGCGACATCACCAGCAGAACGACCTCTGATGCCTGTGCGCCGAATTGAAATCCGAAACTGCCGGCTCCCATGGTGTAGAAGGCCGGATCGCTCCATTCGCCGGTCTTGCTGTCCTTTACGAGGAATACGCCGCTCCCCCCTTCGCCTCCGACGAAGAAGGCGGCCTTGAGCAGTTGCGGCACAATAAAGATCCCCTTTGCGTCCGGCATATGGTCGCGAAACCAGCCCATATTCGAGTCGGCCAGGAACGCGTTCAGCGTCATTCGCGATTTTTCTACCAGGTCCTTTTGTTCGATGTCTTCGGCGGAGGAAATAGAGGGCTGTCCCAGGATCAGGAGGGTGAAGAATGTCAGCGAGAGGGCCAGGGGATTGATCCGCCTTGAGAAGAGATCCATGGTCGATCCTCACAAGTTGAATAGATTCCGTGCAGCCTCGGTAATTGTGCTCCAGGGTCTTGCGGGATGCAACTGCGAAGGGGCCGGCCGGTCACAGCTCGTAGACGTACGGCGCGGCGTCGCTGTCCCGGTTCGGTTGTGGTCGAAAAGGGTTGTCTGGTAAGGTGATTGCTTCACACAGTTGAACCGTAATGATGAGGAGGGTGGTAGGACCCATGGCGACTACGAACGATAAGCAAGTCATTTTTTCCCTTGTCAATGTCGGCAAGATTTATCCGCCGAAAAAGCAGGTGCTGCGCGAGATTTATCTGGGGTTTTATTACGGTGCGAAGATCGGCGTGCTGGGCCTCAATGGATCGGGTAAGAGTTCGCTGCTCCGGATCATTGCCGGGACCGATCCGAACTACACGGGCGAGATCACCCGCTCGAAGGGCTATAGCGTCGGTTTGCTGGAACAGGAACCGCAGCTCGATCCGAACAAGACGGTGAAGGAAGTGGTCGAAGAGGGAAAGAAAGAGCTCGTGGCCATGCTGCGGGAATACGATGAGGTCAGCAATAAGATGGGCGAGGCCACGCCCGATGAGATGGAAAAGCTCCTCGAGAAACAAGCGCTGTTGCAGGAAAAGATCGAAGCGGAGAACGGCTGGGAATTGGACAATGTGCTGGAGCTGGCCATGGATGCCCTCCGTTGTCCTCCGGCTGACGCCAAGGTTGGGGTGCTCTCAGGAGGCGAGAAGCGCCGGGTGGCCCTTTGCCGCCTGATGATCCAGGAGCCGGATATCCTCTTGCTCGACGAGCCGACGAACCATTTGGACGCCGAGTCCGTGCAATGGCTCGAACAGCATCTGCAGCAATACAAAGGCACTGTCATCGCCGTCACCCACGACCGCTACTTTCTGGACAACGTGGCTGGCTGGATTCTTGAGCTCGATCGCGGCCATGGTATTCCCTTCCAGGGGAACTACACCTCCTGGCTGGAGCAGAAGCAGGTGCGGCTGGAAAAGGAAGAAAAGGCCGAATTGAAACGCCGCAAGTCCTTGGAACATGAACTGGAATGGATCCGCATGTCGCCGAAGGGCCGCCAGTCGAAGGGCAAGGCGCGGCTCAACCGCTATGAGGAACTGGTCAATCAGAAACAGGAAGAGCAGGCAGCGGATCTGGAAATCTACATTCCGCCAGGACCCAGGCTGGGCGATGTGGTCGTCGAGGCCAATGGCCTTAGCAAGGCCTACGGGGACAAGGTTCTCTACGAGAATGTGAACTTCAGTCTCCCCAAGGGCGGCA
>SYGW01000013.1 GCA_005800255.1 Nitrospiraceae bacterium
ACTTCGGATTGCAGCATGAGCACCATCCGGGGAAACCGTCCTCGCTGGTCCAGCAATCGAAAGAGCAGGGGGGTCGAAATGTAGTAGGGCAGATTGGCGACGACGATCGTCCCTATCGGGAGCCGTTCGACCGGATAGGCCAGCGCGTCCGCACAGACCAATTCCACATTGGGAAGCTCCGCTTTCCTGGTCTCAAGATAGGCATGGAGCAACGGGTCCAATTCGACTGCCGTCACATCACCGGCCGCCTGGCTCAAGGCCTCTGTCAGGATACCGCGGCCTGGGCCGATTTCCAGCACATGGTCGCCGGGGCCCAGCTCCGCCAAGGCGACGATTTTGCGCACGATGTTGGGATCGATGAGAAAGTTTTGGCCGAGCCGCTTGATGGGTGGAGGGAGGTCAGGAATCGACACCAGTTAATTCCCGCCGGATGAACGAGGCGTGGCTTGCGCCAATTGCTTCGACAGATCGACCAATGGCGTCTTGAAATAGTCGATGAGGTCGGTAAACTCTTCCACCAGGTCGTTCGTGAACGAAGGCCCCGGCTGCAGGGAGGCAAACTTCTGCCCTTCCTTCTGGCCCAGAGACTCCGTGAGCAACGCCACCGTCGTGGCTTTCCATTTTGCCAATCGTTCGACCCCTGCCACGGTATTGAGCGTCTCCATCGTCTCTGTGAAAATCGTGTCCAGCTCTTTCAACTGCTGCTGCACCAGCACAAGCCCCCGCTTCAGATCGTCTGTCATCTGGCCCCCTTCTTCCGTAACGAAACGGACCTCACTGCCGATCGACCCTTGCAAGCATGGCGGCCAGCGTGATCGCCTCGACCAGACTGCCAGGATCTGCGATGCCTTTCCCTACGATATCAAACGCCGTCCCATGATCGACCGAGGTGCGAATGATCGGCAACCCCACCGTCAAGTTCACGCAGGTGCCGAAGGCGACCAGCTTCAAGGGGATCAATCCTTGATCGTGATAGAGAGCCACTACCCCGTCGTAATCGCCCTTGGCAGCCTTGCCAAACAGGGTGTCGGCCGGCAGGGGATCGCTGGCCAGAATCCCCCTGGCCTGCGCCGCACGGGCCGCAGGAAGGATGATCCGCTCCTCTTCGTCCCCGAATAGGCCATGCTCTCCCGCATGGGGATTCAACGCCGCCACACCGACTCTCGGCTTCTTGATCCCGAACAGGTCCCACAAGGCCACATGGGCCAGCCTGATGGCTTTTTCGATCTTGGCCTGCGTGAGGAGTGCTGGCAATTTTTTAATCGCGACATGAGTCGTCACGAACATGATCCGAAGAGGGCCGCCGACGATCATCATACCGGAGTCCTGCGTCTTGGTCAGATCTGCCAGCAATTCCGTATGGCCGGGGAAATGGCAGCCTGCCATCTTGATCGCTTCTTTATTGATCGGGGCCGTCACCATGCCGTCGATACAACCGAGCTGCGACAGCTCCACCGCTTTCTTGATGAACAGCAACGAGGCAGCCCCCGTTACGGATGCGGCGACTCCCCGCGTAAACCGCCCAAGAGGGCGGTCAAGCGGGTCCAGCACCGCGAGCTGATTCGACCGTGGGAACACCGCTTCGTGCCCCTCCACTCGCACCACGTCCATCTTCAGCTTGAGGCTCTTCACCGTCTGCTGCATCACCGGAAAAGAGCCGATGACCAGCGGACGGCACAACCGTCGCACTTTCGTCCCGGCCAAGGCCTTCGCAATCACCTCAGGGCCGATCCCGGCCGGATCTCCCATCGTGATACCAAGGAGCGGTTTCTCTTTCGTCTTCGTGCTCATCCCACATCACCCATCACGGATCTACAGCCAATACAGGTACAGCACATACCCGATATACAGGAGTGAACTCCCGCCCAGCAGCCAGGGCCGCCACAGGCCGCTCCAGGCAGCCTGCGCCAGTAAAAATGTGCTCGCCACGACAGCCAGCACCATGGTGATCAAGGCGGTCGGGGCCAGAACCCAATCCGTGCCTAACAGACCGATCGAAACAGGGACCGTCCCCTGAAAAACCATCGCGCCCGTGACATTCCCCACCGCCAAACGATCTTTCTTTCGATAGAGCCAGAGAAAACTGTTCGACATCTCCGGCAACTCAGTCGCCAATGGCGCAACGAGCAGAGCCAGAATCAACGGCGAAATCGACAGAGCTCCGGCAATGGTTTCTGCGGCAAGCACGAAGAGGTGCGCGCCGAGCGCGAGGCCTGCCAAGCCGAGAACTGCCTGAAGGCCGATGAATCCGAACGACGGCACTGCCGCCTTTCTGGCAAAAAACAGAGGCTCCAGCGCGCCACCCTCGCCCCCCCCCTCATCGGCCACCTCGCTGAATTTCAGTTTGACGTAATAGAGATAGAGGCTGATCAGCCCGACTGCGGCCAGGATATGCACCAGCTTGGAGGGGACGAACACACAGCCCAGTGCGACGCTGTAGCCCACCACGAAGAAGGAGAGATCGCTCGTCACATCGGGATAGCTCAATCGGAACGCAGCGGTTCGCTTCCCCAGCCTGGCATAGACCACCAGCAAGATGGCCAAGATGGGAATCACCAGGGTGCTCAGCATGAAAGGCGCGCCAAGGATCGCCCCCAACCCCACCTCCGCTTCGGCGCGACTGGCCCCAAAGAAAATGGCGATGATGGGAATCGACGTTTCCGGCAACGTGGTGCCGATGGCGGCCAACACACCGCCGACCGCGCCTTCGGACAGGTCGAACCGTTTCCCCAGCCACTCGATGGCGTTCGTGAAAAGCGTGCAGGCGCCCAACGTCACCGCGACGGAGACGAAGAACAGCAGGCTATAGAGGAGAACTGTCATGGCCGGCCCGCCACTCTGCCCGTCCGCCGGTTGGCGTAGGCGCGGGCCGCATCGTCGAGCACAGCCTTCACGGGACGACCCGTTCGCTCGGCAATCCGCTTGCAATCGAGATATTCCGGAGCCGCCTTACTCGTTGTATCGTTCACATCGGCAATCTTCATGCGCACCACTCCTCCAGGGACCTTCACTAACATGAATCGCCGCGGGAGGATCTGCCGCATCACCTCGCAGACCCGGACTCCCAATGCCGTCGTTTCCTGAAACACCACATCCAGCACCTGATCCAGCTGGGCCTGGGCCACCAGACAGGTCAGCACGACACCTGGTCTGCCCCGTTTCATAATGACCGGCGCGAGGGTCACATCCAGCGCCCCGCGGGACAACAACTGCTCCAGCACATGTTCATAGATCTGCGGGTTCACATCGTCAAGGTTGGTTTCAACCTGCAACACCGTATCCTGCCCGCGCAGCCCCTTGGATGACGGTCGCGCCAGAAGCACCCGCAAGGCATTCGGCCAGCCTTCGGGATCGGCATCACCCGCTCCATAGCCGATGGCCGTTGGCGCCATCACCGGCATGGGACCGAAGTCCGAGGTCAGGACACGCAAGAGCGCCATGCCGGTCGGCGTCGTCAACTCCCTGGCAGGGCCGGCGCTGTAGATCGGAATCCCTTTCGACAGAATGGCGACTGCCGGACCCGGCGCAGGTAAGATCCCATGCGCCGATTGCAACGTCCCGGTTCCGACATTGACCGGGGAGGCTGTCACGCGAGTCACACCCAGTAAATCGCAGCCAAGCAGCCCGCCCACAATATCGACAAACGAATCCAGCACGCCCACTTCATGGAAATGGACATGATCCTTGGCCACACGATGGGCCTGCCCTTCCGCCTCAGCCAAGAGATCGAATACGGACCGGCTTTGCTGCTTGATCTTGTCCGGGAGCCGGCTCGCGGAGAGAATCGCATGGATCCGGCGGAGCGAAAGGGGCTTGCGCAATCCTGATGCGATCACGACATCCACTTTCGTGGCATGGATCGCCCCTCGCTGCACCCGCCGCTTCTTGAGCGTGACGCCTGACAGCCTGAGCTGCTTCAGCCCCTTCACCAAGTCGGAAAACGGCACGCCCACATCCACGAGCGCGCCAAGGGTCATATCGCCGCTGATGCCGGAATAACAATCAAAATGGAGATGCGAACCCACGTGCGTCCTTTCTCTGCCCGATTCAACCACCGCCATCTTACCCAAGGCGCGTACGAACGGCAATCAACTCAGTCCAAGCGTTGACAGCCTCCCAACGCTGTGTTATCCCCACTGCATTGGCCCAGCGACCGGGCGCGTCACAACAATAGACCTCTGCCGCACAGAACCCTATGACCATTTTCCAGCCCTTCCACAGACCCAGCTCGACAGTTTTCGGATCGTGGACCGGTCGCGCCTCCCGGCTGCTGCTCTGCGCGGCGCTGCTCCTCTGGGTCCCGGCTGTCGCCTCGGCAAAATCGAAACCCCACCAGGGCCCGCGCCATGAACCGGAGCTCAGGATCCTCGACCTAAAAGTCTCCCCCAACCCCTATACGACTGCGTCCGGCTCCTTGCAGTTTTCCGCCTTGATCCAGCTCCCCAAAGAGCTGAACGGCGCCACGCTGCTGGAAGTCTCCTCCTTCATCACGTCGCCCTCGAAGAACTCGCTCCGCTTCCTCACCACGCGCACAGCACTGGAGCCGCATGCAGCCGCAACCGACGGCGGCGCGCCCCCACAAGTATCTGTCGAGCTGACCTGGGACGGACTGGACCAGAAGAAAGTCACGGCGGGAGCGGGGCTCTACCACTTCGAAGTGCGGCCCAAGTTGCTGGCGAATGGCGAGAAGGGTCCCAGAACACAGATGGTTGGCTGGCCGAAACGCGGAACGATCGAAGTCAAATAAGAAACCGTAAACGGTGAACCGTTATACGTGAAAGGTGCTCGCCAAGACCTCACCTCTTATCGTTTCACCTTTCACGTCGGCCCCAGCACGTTGATCCGGTGGGCCAGACAACCGGCCCCGAATCCATTGTCGATATTCATCACGCCGACTCCCGCCGCGCAGGAATTCAACATCGTCAAGAGAGCCGCGAGCCCGCCAAAGCTCGCGCCATAGCCACGGCTCGTCGGCACAGCCACGACCGGGCAGGGCACCAAGCCGCCGACCACGCTTGGCAAGACTCCATCCATCCCTGCCACCACCACGACGACCCGGGCTACCATCAGCCGGCGCTGACGTTCCAGCAGCCGATGAATCCCTGCCACCCCGACGTCATAAAGCATTTCGACCTTGCTCCCCATCACCTCCGCCGTCACTCTCGCTTCTTCCGCGACAGGGATGTCCGACGTGCCAGCCGTAATCACCAGGACATGGCCCTGGAGCGGCTGCTTGGGATCCCGGATCGATACGATGCGCGCCTCGTCATGATAGACCGCTCGCTTGTCCAGCCGTTTGATCAATGTAGCCACCTGGCGAGTCGCGCGCGTGGCCAAAAGGGGACGATAATGCTTCAGCAAGGCCTTGGCGATGGCGCGAATCTGACCCGTTGTTTTCCCCTCGCAGAAAATGACTTCAGGGAATCCCTGCCGTATCGACCGGTGATGATCGAGCGACGCGAATCCCAGATCTTCATAGGGCAAGGTGCGGAGCTGATCGAGCGCCGTGGCCACTGGCAGGGTGCCGGCTTGCACCTTGGTCAACAGTCGTTCAAGCGACTTCTTGTTCATGCCTGCCCCTTCTCCGGCTTCGCATCACGCTCCATGAGATCGGTCACAGCCTGGCGGCAGGATTTTCCTTTGAACAACACTTCGTTGATCTCGCGGACGATCGGCATCTCGACTCCGTGGCGCTGGGCCAACCCTGACGCAGCCTTGGCAGTCCGCACCCCTTCGGCCACTGCCTTCATACTGCCGAGGATGGCCTCCAACTTCTCGCCTTTCCCCAGCCTCATCCCGACCGTGTGATTCCGGCTCAAGGTCCCGGTGCAGGTGAGGACGAGATCGCCCACGCCGGAGAGTCCGTAAAATGTTCGCGCATCGGCGCCCATCGCATGGCCGAGCCGGACGATTTCCGCCAGCCCTCTCGTAATCAAAGCCGCCCGCGCATTGTGGCCGAGACCGAGCCCATCGACGACCCCGGCAGCCAATGCCATCACGTTCTTCAAGGCCCCGCCCAGTTGGACGCCGACCATATCGCTATCCGCATACACTCGTAGCGCCGGCGTCATCAAGGCCGCCTGAAAGACGCTGACCAGCGGCGCCTCCAGCCCCGCGAGACAGAGAGCTGTGGGCTGACCCTGGCTCACTTCCGCCGCAAAGCTCGGCCCAGACAAAACCATCAGCTTCGAGTGCAACGTCGTGGGGAGGAATTCTTCCATCACTTGCGTCATCAGTTGAAATGTTTCCTCCTCGACGCCCTTTGTCGCACTGATCACGGGCATAAAGGGAGGCAACAACGGCGCGAGCTGTTCCAAAACACGCCGAGCCACATGCGATGGCACGACAAAGAGGAGACCATCGCAGTCGCTCACGACCTGCGCCAGAGAATCGGTCGCCGTGAGCGAGGGAGGCAAGGTCACACCAGGCAGGAAGATCCGGTTCTCGTGCGTCCGATTGATCGCATCGATCACGTCCCTCTCATAGGCCCAGAGCTGGACATGTAACCCTTTCCCCGCCATATGTTTGGCGAGGGCCGTGCCCCAGGCACCGGCGCCGATCACCCCGATACGATTGATGGTCTGCATCATTTAAAAAGGAATGGGTTCCGATCAGGGTTTCTCAACTAATCAACTGGCGCGGGATTATAGGAAGCCCTTCTTTCCTCTGTCAATGAAAGCCCGCCAGCTTCGTTCTCGCATCGTTCAGACCCTCAACGTACCCCCAAGGGTACGCCTCGGCCCTTCACTCGCTGCGGCCTTGCTGGACGGTCTTTCTGAACAGCCTGCGACTGCTTCTGAGAGCGTCAGAAATTGTTCTGGCATGAGCATTACCTCAGTGGTCGGGTAGTTTGGCAACAACCTCCTAGCAAAGTAGCGTGATTCCGTGTAGCTTATCCTCTATGAAGATTTGTCCAGCCTGTCGACGCGAACTTCCGGAGATCAGCCGCTACTGCACCCAATGCGGCCAACGGCTTCATGCCGACCACGTTGAGCCCTCTCCGCCGCCAACGGCGCCAGCTGAGCCGCAAGCGGATCAGCTGAATCTCCACTGTATTTACGGCATGATAGTGGCCCTGTGCCTCGCCCTCCTCTTCCCGCCCTGGGAAACGCCCCCCTCACAACCGCCTGAGTTTCTCGGCATGCATTTCGTCCTCGCGCCACCCACACCGGACGCTATCGTCAGCCGATTGCTGCTCACGATCGAGCTCGTCACCATCGCCATCGCCGGCCTTTACGGCTCATTCTTCTTTCGAAGCAAATCCTAGATTCGAGTCGAAACGTCGGCAAGTCGTCACGTCATCAGGCCCTCTCCCAAACTTGCAGACGTTTAGGCTTGACGGTGCTATGACTCTCTAACCCCGCGCCGCGCGACAGGATCCCCTCACTCATATCCACAACCTGGCAGGCTACTCAAAATGCTCCGACAGCAAGGCCGCAGGCGATGACAAGGCCAGAGGCGTACCCTTGCGGTATGGTATGTCGAGGACCTTGTCGAGCCGAGAGCGAAACTAGCGGGCATTTGGAGCAGCCTGCTACTCGGTCTTCATCAACTCCCGCAAAATATTTGTCGCATAGGCGCCGGGCGGCAGCGAAAAAGACAGTGTCAGCACGGTCCCGTCCAAGCTCCAGTCCAAATCGGCCAGGGAGGTTCGGAGCGAACGGCGCTCACCGCGAAACCCGCAGGCCTGCGCCGCTTCCGTGAGACCCTCCGGCGTGGCCCCGCTCTCAAAAACCACGGCCCGTTCGATCTCGCCCTGTTCTCCTCCGGCCCACGACACCCGCGACCCAAACAAAATTCCGGTCGGACTGATCTCGAACCGGTCGGCCCGAGGCTGTTCAATCGCGGCATCCTCAACCAGAAAACAAGCGCCATTCTCCATCTTCATGGCCCAGTCACCCACCAGGATGCGATCGATCCGATCCAACCGTCTGGCCAGCATGGCATTGAAAAAATACGACTGGTAGGCATTGAGATACCACATGCGCTTGGACCGACTTAGCTTGTTGCGACAGGCTGGGTCCGCCAGCAATTCGGCTCCCGTCTGGTAGTTCATGCCGCTCCGTCCCTGCCGTTGCGGACCGAAGTAGTTCGGCACACCCCGTCGTACCAAGAGGTCCAAGACCTGAGGCACCGTTTCGCGTGCATGGAGGGCGACATCCCGGATCACCAGCCGGAAGTGATTGCCTGCATGATGCCCGGTCCGCAATCGATTGCGATGCCGGCCCAACACCTCCACCGACAACAGTTGCTCATCCACTTTCAATCGATCCAACCGGTCCGGCATAATCCCCAGCAGCGAAATCATCTGCGTCGTCACGGCCCTGGCGTCTTTAAGGCCAGCCACACCGATCGCTTGCGCTTTCACCCCCAAGGCCGAAGAGAGTCGCAGGACGAGATCCGACGTTGACAGCAGCCGTTTTTTGATCTTGAGATAGAGATGCTCCCCCTCCCCGCAAGGGAGATAAAGCGGTCGTTCCTCAACTTGGAAGTCTTCCGGAAGCGTCCGCATCTGTCCGCCGATGCCCGGCAGTTCTGCGGTCAAAAATGGCATGGTCATGGTGTCACAAGCCCCTTCTTCATTCGCGCGCGATCTCCCTTACCCCTCGCTCAACATCGATGGGGCGCAAGGAGACTCGCATGGTATACTTTCCTATGTCTGTTTACCCGGCCTCCAACTTCACAACCGGTCCAATAAATCATCTTCGATTGATCCACCGAGCGACCGTCCGGCTGGTGACGGCAGGGCTCGCCGTCACCCTTCTGCTGATGGCGATCTTCCCAGGCGACTCGTCAAGCAAAGAGAACCGGATCTTTGAGCAGTTTACCCGCCACATCGGCCGGCAGATCCATAAAGACAAGCAGGCCTTTGCGCAAGCGAGTGGCTGCGTGACCTGGTTCTACCACAAAGCGAAAACACCGCCACCCCCCACTGCCCAAGGAATCAGCTGGCAAACCACAGCCCAGCCGGAAGTGGATTGTCCCCGCGCCTACCCTGGCGGAATGGATGAAGCGCGAGACGACTTTTCCAAGACCCAGTCCCTGCTCTCCGTCAGTCTGACCTTCTATGAATTCGCCCTGGTCGCAGACCGGAATGACGATGCGGTCTATAGCCACACGGAGCTTCAAGATCTCTTCCGGACCCTCGCCCTCCCCTACAATGACAGGGACCAGGCCCAGACACAGGTCGCATCACTAACGGAGCGCTTCGACAGCTGGTACCGCAGCCGCAATATGGATGCCTTGATGCAGGGGATGAGCGACCTCTATGAGCGGGGCTATCGCGTCACCCCCTCCGATCGCGCCGAACTAAATCGGGTGATGGGATAAGACCCCGCCAACGACCCTGGGCCGATCGTGCCCGTGCCTTCATCGGACATTCTCTGAGCAAGCCCCTCTATCGGCTCTTCAGTCTCGTGCCCCACTGGGGAATCGGGCTGTCAGGACATGACGCTTCCCGGCTCACCTATGAACATAGTCCCCTAGCCGGCAAGCGGGCCGTCCACCTAAGCGACCTCCATCTCGACCACTATCAGCCGCGCCACAATCTCATTGTCGCAGCCGTCGGCGAACTCCGCCCTGACTGGATCTTCATCACCGGCGACCTGCTCAACGTGCCGGATGGACTGCCCCATATGTTTCGCTTTCTTGCCGGCCTGTGCGAGGTGGCGCCAGTCTTCATTACCCTGGGCAACCATGACCATTACAGCGGCGTACCGATCGATCACTACGCCGAACTCGCCGATCGCCACAAGATCACCCTCTTGATCAATCAGGCCACCTTCATTCAAACAGACGGGGGGAGCTCGCCATCGTCGGCGTCGACGATCCCTCGCTGCATCGGGCCGACTTGAGTTGTCTACCCGCGCGCGCTGACAACCGCTTCACCCTTCTACTGGCCCATGCGTCCAACATCCTCGAGCAATTGAAAGACCACCATGTTGTCGATCTGATCCTGTGCGGCCATAGCCACGGGGGCCAATGCCGCATCCCCGGCGTGCCGATGATCTGGCTCCCGCCAGGCTGCAGCGGACGGATCGATGGACATCACGGAGCGCCGGGCCGCCGACTCTATGTCAATCGCGGGCTCGGCTGGTCATTTCTTCCCTTGCGGTGGAATTGCGCACCGGAGATCGCCTGCATCGAATGGGTCGACGAACAGGCGGAACCAGAAGACTGAAGGCTACTTGATCCGCTCCAGCGCCTCTCGCGATCGGCTTCTGACCGTTTGATCCCAATCATCTTTCATGACCACCGTCAACTTTTCCTTCGCCTCGCTGGCGCGCAGCCGCCCCAACCCCAGGGCCGCGCTGGAACGCACATAGGCATGGTCGTCCTCCAGCGCCTTCAACAACATGGGCACGACGGTCTTATCGTTCAAGACGCCCAGGTGGCTGGCGGCCATCCCGCGAATCCGGTGCTGCTTGTCGTCCAGCGCCCGCTGCAAGGTCGTAGCAAAAAGATCGCGCAATGCGGGAATCACCGGCTCCAACCCTTTGGCTTGATACTCATTCACTTCGATCAGCGCAAAGGCGATCTCCAGTTTCTTGTCCCGCCCCTTCGCCTGCTCAAACAAGGCTAACAGCGTTGCCCGATCGCGCCGTTTCGCCAATTGGCGCTTGATCGCCCGAACCAGCACCGATAGGCCTGCCACGATCACCAACCCGGCAAATGCCATGGGAATGGCTTGATCGATCACATATTCCTGCGTCTCCAGCAGGAGACGCTTCCAGACCCACACGCAAGTGATAATCAATCCAATGAGGACCACGAGAGCGGTCGGATTGGTCCGTCCTGATTCGTTTCGTCGCATAGAACCTGCATCATAGGGAGGCAACCGTTGCCCCGTCAACGGAGGAGCGGCAGGGGCCCGGCTCTCCGGCC
>SYGW01000102.1 GCA_005800255.1 Nitrospiraceae bacterium
CGGACTGCGTGAATAGACTCCGCCCGTCAGGGCATAGGCAGTCGAATTGGCCAGGGTCAGGGCCTCTTCAAACGACGAGGCCTTCAACACAGAGAGAATCGGCCCGAAGATTTCCTCCTGAGCAATCCGGTCGGTCGAGGCCACATCTGAAAAAACAGTCGGCCCGACATACCAGCCTGGTCCCGTCACGGTCCCTTCCACCAACAAACGCGCGTCCTTCTTGCCAATCGCGATGTACTCCTGAATCTTCTCCTGCGCTCGCCGGTCGATCACTGGCCCAACCTGCGTGCCAGGCTCGTCCGGACTGCCGACCTTCAGGCTCAAGACCGCCTCTGTCAGGCGATCCAGAAACGTCTCGTAGATCGCAGCATGGACGATCACCCTGGAGCAGGCGGAACATTTCTGTCCTGCATAGCCGGTGAATGATGAGACCACGCCAGCAATCGCGTCATCCAGATCCGCCGTCTCATCGACGACGATCGCATTCTTTCCTCCCATTTCCGCCAGCACCCGCTTGACCATCCTCTGCCCCGGCATCAGAACGGCGGCCTCTTTCAACATTCCGAGCCCCACGTCCTTCGAGCCGGTGAAAGCAATGGTCGCAATCGCTGGATGGGACACCAGGGTCCGCCCGATATCAGGACCGCCAGGCAGACAACACAGAACTCCATCCGGCAGACCAGCCTCCCTCAAGATCTCCGTAAGCCAATGGCCCATCATGGGCGAACGTTCGGAGGGTTTGAAGAGCACGGGATTTCCTGTCACGAGGGCTGCCGCCACCATGCCGGTTGGAATGGCCAGAGGAAAGTTCCAGGGGGCGATAACGGCTGTCACGCCGCGCGGCCGATAGAGAGACTGATTCAGTTCGCCCGGCACATGGCCCAGCCGTCTGGGGGGAGAGAGCCTGAGCCAATCTTCCGCATAAAATTCCAAGAAGTCGATCGCTTCCGCCAGATCCGCATCCGCCTCCCGCCAAGGCTTTCCACATTCCAGAATTTCCCAGGCTGCCAACTCATCCCGCCTCCTCCTCATGATCGCAGCGACGGCTCGCAAGATCTCCACCCGCCGTTCGGAGGACGTCTCACGCCAGGAGTCCCAGGCCTCGACAGCCAGGCGCACCGCCCGTGCTGCATCGGCCTGACTCGCGCTGGCCAGACGGCCCACGATTTCATCCGGACAGACCGGATTGCGGGACTCGATCACAGGACCGGTCAGACTCAGTCCTCCCAGCGACGACGGCCATTGCTGACCCAATTGCGCCCGCACGGTCGCCACAGCCTGCTGCATCGCCACTCGATTGTGTGCCTGCGCAAAATCCCGCTGCGGTTCATTGCGGAATTCCCTCCCTCCGGCCGGCTGAGAAAGGGGAGCCGGAGCGCGACTCAGTTCCTCGCGAACCGGAGAAGCCAACAGTTGCTCCAACGGTTGCGACTCCACATATTCCTTTCTGAGGAACGATTCATTCGAGGTGTTTTCCAACAACCGCCTCACCAGATAGGCCATGCCAGGCAAGAGATCTCCCACCGGGGTATAGAGCCGCAGCCGGCGCCCCTGCTGCGTGACTGCCTGTTGAAAGGGCTCAGCCATGCCGAAGATCATTTGATATTCCCAGGTCTGAGGAGAGAGCCCCAGCGATTCAGCCACTGCTTCAATATAGGCCAGCGTCCTGAGATTGTGCGTCCCGAAAGCAGGACGAATCAGGGAGGCCTGAGACAGGACGAAATGCGTGAGCGACTCATAGTTGGCATCGGTCTCTGTCTTCTGCTCAAAGAGAGGAACAGGCCAGCCCCTCTGCCGGTAGCGGATTGTGTCAGAATCCCAGTAGGCGCCTTTCACCAATCGAATCGTGATGGGAACCCCACGTTGCCGGACCCAAGCCAGAAGCCCCTCGATATCCTGTGCCGTCTCCCGATGGTAGGCCTGCAATGCGAGTCCCGCATAGGGATAGGTCTTGTAGGGAGGCTCGGAGAACAGCCTGGTAAAGATCTCGACCAGCAAGGTTTTCGTCTCGGCCTGTTCCATATCGAAGATCAACGAAGCAGGGAGGCGCGTCGCCAGATCGAGGATAGGCCGAAGCCGCGCTGCCACAGACTGGTAGCTCCCTTCCGGATCGATCGGGTCGAGATGGGGAGAGAGGGCGGAGATTTTGAGCGAAAGCTGAACTCGTGGGATCGGCCCGAGATGGTCCCGCTCCAGTAAAGGAACCGATGACCACGAAGCGGCCTCTCGTGCCAGATGTGTCAGAGCGGCCAGACAACGATCGCGATACCGATCCGCCTCACGGTCGCTGATGGTGGCCTCGCCCAATAAATCGACCGACCAGGCTCGCTGCTGCTGCCAGAGATCCGCCAACCGAGGCCCCGCCTCCTCGACGGTCGCTCCGGCAATGAAGGCACGGGCCATCTGCTCGACCTGGCTTCTGATCGCCTTGCCGCTGAGCCGAGCGCCCAAGCTGGTCGCTGCGAGGGCCTTGAGGCCCCATTGCGCGCCGAACAGTTGCACGGTCCCATCGCCCAGATACTCGCGAGCCAGCACGACGACTTGCTCGTCCTCCGTAATCGAGGGCAGGACATCGATAAATCGAAACAACTGCGCCTTGAAGACAGGGTCCTGCATGGCCAGGGTCAAAGCCTGGTGCGACCACCAATGACGCGTGAAAATCTCGGGAGTGTGATCGGCGGAGAGACGAGCGAGCCGTTCACCAATACGGCGAACAACTGACTCAAGGGAAGAAGAACTGGACGACATCGGCACCTCACGTCCATGAGATAAAGGAACGTGGTCAGTATACACTGAGCCTGCTCGGTTGAAACCTTCGCGTTTCTTCGGTATGCTGATACAAGTATTTTGTCTTCCCCATCGGATAGTCCGATGACGCAAGCGATCCGCTCCCCAAGGAGAATTCATGCTCAATACCATGGCTGAAGCCCCCCCGACCGAAGATGTGTTCGTACCCTTAAATTTTGTACTGTTTTGCGCCATCGTCGCCGCCACCGTGGTTGGCATCCCGCTCTATGGCTATTACTACGGATTCAGCCTCTTCGATTGGATTCTGTCCTTCGTGATGTACGTCGTCACGGGCATGGGGATCACCGTCGGCTATCACCGGCTGATCTCCCATCAAAGCTTTGAATGCCCCGATTGGGTCAAGCGCTGCATCCTCATCGCCGGCGGCTGGGCCCTGCAGAATTCCGCCCTCAAGTGGGGCGGGGACCATATCCGCCATCACGCCAAGACCGATCAAGAAGAAGATCCCTACAATGCCAGCAAAGGATTCTGGCACAGCCACTGCGGCTGGCTCTTCTACAACACGCCTCATCGCACGGAGAAGTACGAGATCCGCCTGCGCCGCGACCCGATCGTCATGTGGCAACATCGCTACTATTGGCCGATCGTCGTCACGGGACTGGCGCTGCCCTTCGCGCTGGGCGCCTGGCACGGCGGTCTCCAGGGCGGGATCGCCGCTTTCCTCCTGGGCGGTCTCTTCCGGATGTTCATGGTGTTGAACTCCACCTTCACGATCAATTCGCTCTGCCACATGATCGGCACCCAGCCGCACGGCACACAGGACAGCAGCCGCGATAGCTGGCTCGTCTCCTTCGTCAGCTTCGGCGAGGGCTATCACAATTTCCACCATACCTACGCGCGCGACTTCCGCAACGGACCGAGGTGGTACAATTTCGATCCCTCCAAGTGGATCATCTATACCCTCTGGCTCCTCGGGTTGGCCCATAATCTGCGGCGCAACGACCCCACCGTCGGGTAACTAGGTTCACGAAGCACGATGACGACTCCTTCATCCTCCGCTATCCATACCCCTATTGTGCTGCCCACGATAGCGCAATAGGCCTATTTTCTTTCGCCCTCTCATTCGCTTATGATGGAATCGCTGGCCCGAGAGCCAGTCCATTCTATGCGCAAGTAGAGGAGACAGACTCCATGGCAGACGAACAACCAGCCGGATCCCAAACCGGCCACGGGAAAGACAATCTCATCCCCGGCGTCAAATATGTCATCGCGGTCAGCAGCGGCAAGGGCGGCGTCGGCAAATCCTCCGTCTCCGTCAATCTGGCCGTGGCCCTCGCCTTAAGCGGCGCC
>SYGW01000103.1 GCA_005800255.1 Nitrospiraceae bacterium
AAAATGCGCAAGCACAAGTATAAGAAGTTGCGCCGGCGTCAAAAATTCGAACGTCGTAAGAGCTAGGCTCACCCGAAAGCGGGGAGGAGGGGTTCGTGCCCGAAGGCAAGAAGGTTCGCATCCGCGTCCGGACTGTGAACTGTGTCTACGTAGGCGAAACCTCCTCATCCCCGCTATGCGGAACCGCGTGTCTGACGCGCTCAACGAAGAGCAACGTCTTTTTATCAGCCTCACCGATGTGGTGATTAACGATAAGGAGCGCTCGGACTTCGTTGCGCTCAACAAGAACCTGATTGAGTCCATCGCGCAGCTCTAGCTGCCGGCGGACACTCTTTCTTGAACGGTCCTCCGTGCTCGTTGCGCTGTTCATCGCCGCCCCGAAGATCGCCCCTCACCATGTCCACCTTCTCACGATTTCTCCCGTTCCTGAAACCCTACATACCCCGCATGGCGCTCGCAGGCCTGCTGGTCATGGGAGTCGCCGCCATCAACCTGGCCCTGCTGCGACTGGCCGGCATCCTTTGGGACGTCATTACCGTGCAGCGCGACCAGGCCCGCATGACGGAGCTGATTACCCTCTTTCTCGGGCTCGTCGTCCTGCAGGGACTCTGCTCGATGGGCCACAGTTATCTGACCGCATGGGTATCGCAGCGCATCGTCGCCGACTTTCGCCGGCACCTCTTTGCTCATTTGCATACGCTTTCGGTGAGCTTCTTTGCCCGCCGGCGCACCGGCGAGCTCCTCTCACGGCTCATGAACGATGTGACGGTCATCCAGTCGGTCGTCACTGAAACGCCGATCGACAGCGTCAAACATCTCGTGACCTTCGTCGGAGGGATCGCGTTCTTGCTGGCGATGAATTGGCGACTCTGCCTCCTGATCCTGGTCCTGCTCCCCCTGCTCGTCTTCGCGGCGAAATTCTTCGGGCGGCGGCTGAAGCTCCTCTCGACATCGATCCAAGATCACACTGCGGCCCTGAGCACCCTGATCGAAGAAGTAATCTCTGGCATCCGTATCGTGAAATCCTTCGTTCAGACGCAGCGCGAAGAGACCCGGTTTGCCGCGCAAGTCGAACAGACCCTGACATGAACGATACGACGGGCCGGCATCATGGCGGTGTTTATTCCCGTCATCAGCCTCCTCACCTTCTCCTCGGCGGCGACAGTCTTGTGGTACGGGGGACGCCAGGTCATCGACGGAACCGTGTCGCCGGGCGATCTCTTCGCCTTCGTCCTCTTTGCCGGCATCCTGATCGGCCCCTTCAGCTCCGCTGCCCGCGTGTTCACGCAGATCAAGGAAGCCCAAGGCGCGACGCAGCGGGTGTTCGAAATTCTGGACACCCCCTCCGATGTAAGCGACTCCCCCACGGCCACAATGCTGCCCACCGTTTCAGGCCACATCCTGGCGGAACACATCGGCTTTGCCTACGATCCGCGCCAGCCGGTCCTGACGGATGTATCCTTCGAAGCCAAGCCCGGCGAACTGGTCGCCATTGTCGGTCCCACCGGCGCGGGGAAAACGACCATGATGAACCTGCTCCATCGCTTCTACGATCCGACCGATGGACGCATCACCATCGATGGACAGGACCTCCGGCAAGTCACCATGGACAGTTGGTATCGGCAGGTCGCCCTGGTCCCGCAAGAAACGATCCTGTTCGGGGGCACGATTCTCGACAATATCCGCTACGGAAACAGGGAGGCGACGGAAGAGGAAGTGGTCGCGGCGAGCCAGGCGGCCCATGCCCACGACTTCATCATGGGCCTCCCGGACCAATATCAAACCGTCGTGGGAGAAAAAGGCATCAACGTATCAGGCGGACAGCGGCAACGTATCGCCATCGCCAGAGCCATCGTGAAGAATCCGCGGATCTTGTTGTTGGATGAAGCGACGTCCGCCCTCGACAGCGAGTCGGAGCGACTCGTCCAGGAAGCGCTGGAACAGCTCATGAAAGGCCGCACGACCTTTGTGATCGCCCACCGATTGACGACTATCCAACGAGCCGATCGCATTCTCGTCTTCAACAAAGGATGCCTTGTAGAATCCGGCACCCATGCCGAGCTGCTCGACAAAAAAGGCCTCTACCAGTACCTCTACACGCTCAGACTCACCGAACTCCCATCCGAAGCCCCACTCCTATAGCCCGATCGTTTCAATCGTCCGCATGTCGTCATCCATCAGGACAAGCTGAGCGGCGTCGAGATCTTCTTTCATATGTTGCTGGTTCGTCGTGCCGGTCAGGGGAAGCATCCCGACCTGCATCGCAAACCGGAAGACGACTTGCGCGAGACCGGCCCCTAGCCGCTGGGCAATGGCCCTGATGGCTGGCTCGGCAAAGATGCCCTGATTGGCGGTCAGCAACGAAAAGCCTTGATAGATGATGCCATGGGTCCGGCAGATCTCCCGCACCTCTTTATCCCAGCCGAATGCGGCATAACAACGATTTTGCACCACCATGGGCTTCACCGTAGCCTGGGCGCAGAGCTGGGCGAGCTGCTCCGCTGTGACATTGCTGATGCCGATCATTTTCGCCTTCCCGGACCGGTAGAGCCCCTCGATCGCGGCCCAGACCTCCCGATCCGCCTCCCCCAATCCCTGCCGCTGATAGGGTCCGTGCAAGACATAGGAATCGAGATAATCGGTATGCAGATGGGCCAACGAACTGTCGAACGACTGGAGCACTTGAGTCGTCAGATCAGCCGAGGCATCGTACGGCGTGCGATGGTCCTGGCCATTCGTCGGCGTAAACTTGGTCTGGAGAAAGAGGCGATCGCGCGGAACCCCTTGCTGCGAGAGGGCCAGCAGCGCCTCCCCCACCAAGGCTTCCTGGTAATGAATCAGTTGGTTGGCCGTATCGATGGCCGTAAAGCCGGCCGCCACCGCCAGCTGCACCAATTGCGTCGTGGCCTCTTTTTTCCACGCCGTCCCATACATGAACGAAGGAACCGGCACCTGGTTATAGGCA
>SYGW01000104.1 GCA_005800255.1 Nitrospiraceae bacterium
GCTTGAATCTACCTGGGAGACCAGCGTGGTGGGCACCTGCACGAAGGGGATGCCTCGCGCGAACAGGGCAGCGGCGAATCCGGCCAAGTCGCCGACCACTCCGCCGCCCAAGGCCACGACGAACGCCCCCCGCTCAAACCGTTCCTTGGCGAGGGCGTCCAGAATGGCCGAGGCCCACCGCAAGGTCTTTGCCCGCTCGCCGTCCGGCACCAGGATCATCTTGACCTGATACCCGGCTGCTTTCAGCGAGTGCCGCACGGCCTTTCCATAAAGCCGGCCCACTACCGGATTCGTGACGACGGCAACCTTCCCGGAACATCCCAGCCCACGCAGTCGGCCGCCGACCTCGCGCAGAAGGCCGGCCTTGATAACAATGTCGTAGCTCCGTTCGGCCAAGGAGACTTTGACGCATTGCTCTCTGGTGGAAGACGGCATGCTTTACCTGTTGGCACAACGGGAGCGGCCCTGTCATCCCGATACAAGACGGGCTCAGAAGGGGCGATAACCGCGAAGTAAATTGCGGGGATGGTATCACAGCGCGGGAGAAACTAAAAGGTTTTGACGTAGGCTTGATAGGCGTCGAAATTGCGCTTCATCTCCTCAAGGCTGTCGCCGCCGAATTTTTCTATCAATGCGTTGGCCATCTCAAACGCCACAACCGCCTCCCCGACTACGCCCGCGGCCGGAACGGTACAGATATCGGACCGTTCAACGGTCGCATCGAACGGTTCTTTAGTTTCAATGTCCACGCTCTTCTTGGGACTGTAGAGGGTCGAGATGGGCTTCATCGCCACCCGCAGGACGATCGGCAAGCCGTTGGTGATGCCCCCCTCTAACCCTCCGGCATTGTTGGTGTGACGGATGAACTGTTGCCCTTGTTTATCGTAATAGATATCGTCGTGGACTTCGGACCCGAATCGGCGCGCGACTTCGAACCCCATGCCGATCTCTACGCCTTTCATCGCCTGGATGCTCATCGCCGCCATGGCCAATCGTGCTGAAAGCCGCCGATCCCATTGGGTATAGCTGCCCAGGCCGATCGGAGGGTTCGTCACCACCACTTCGAACACGCCGCCCAATGTGTCCCCTTTGTGCTTAGCCGTCCGGATTCGCTCAACCATCTGCGATCCCGCTTCCGGATCGGGCGAGCGGACGTCAGATGTCTCCGCCAGCGCGTAGGCTTCGAGAGGGTCCTCGCATCGCTCGGCCACTACGTCGCCGATTTGCACCGTATAGCTCACCACCTGCATGCCGAACTGGGCCAAGAGAGATTTGGCCACCCCGCCGATCGCGACGCGGATGGCCGTCTCGCGCGCGCTGGCTTTCTCCAGAACATTGCGGATGTCCCGGTGGCCGTATTTGATCGCCCCGACCAGGTCCGCATGGCCTGGCCTGGGCCTCGTCACCACCTTTTCCGTCGGGGCGGGACCCGGTTCGGCGGCCATGACGTCTTTCCAGTTTTCCCAGTCCTTGTTGGCGATCAGCAGCCCGATCGGATTTCCCAGGGTCGCGCCCTTACGGACCCCGCAGCCGAATTCGACCCGATCCTGTTCGACGCGCATACGACCGCCACGACCATACCCCTTCTGGCGGCGAGCCAGATCCCGGTTGACGTCCTCAGCCGTCAACGGCAGCCCTGCCGGCACCCCTTCCAGGACCGCCAGCAGATACTTGCCGTGTGATTCCCCGCCGTTCAAATACCGTAGCATGATGGATGCCTCAGACCGGTTAGCTCTTCACGATGGTGGGGGTGAGGAAGATCAGCAGTTCCGTCTTCGTCACCTACTCGGACTTGTTCTTGAACAGCCACCCGACCACCGGCAGGCGCGAGAGGAAGGGCAGCCCGGTCACCGTGTTGCTTTGCGTGTCTTCGATAATCCCGCCCATGACCATGGTCTCCCCGTCGCGCACCAGCACCTGCGTCAACGCTTCCTTTTTCGTGATGATGGGACCGACGGGCAACGACGCGCCAGGAACGTTTCGCGTAGCCTTGACATTCAACAGTATCTGCTTGCCGATTTCCGTGGGATCTCTCGACGTAATCTGCGGCGTAACCTGGACGGACAGCAACGCGTCCACGAAGGTTATCTGGGTCCCCTGCAGAGATGTCGTCTGCTAGGGGATCGACTGCCCTTGCTCGATCTTGGCCGACCGCTTGTCGAGGGTCGTAATCTTAGGGGCGGCGATGACTTTTGTCAAACCAAACTGTTCTCCGGCCCCGACATCCATCGTCATCAATTGCGTGAGCGATGCGGGCAAATCCATTGACCTCCTCAACTCGCGTGGTTGCGGGATTGAATGATCTGCTTGATCTCTTTGATATTTTGACCCGTATAGACGCGCCAATTCCTCCAGTCACGTGGAGGATCAGAGATCAACCCTTCACGCTCCCACCGGAACAGGGTGGCTCGCGACACATCAAAGAGCTGACACACTTCAATGGTTTTGAATCGCTTTTTCGAGTTTGCTTGCACAATCATCCCCCGTCACTCTTGGTTGTTCTTGAACTTACCGCAGCCATCTATATCGGGTAAGTATAGTCAATATAATTTCACTGTCAAGCAAAGATGTCTCTAGCGCGGCGAGGGCATGTCCTCGCTATCAGGCAGGCACCGGCTCTATGACGGAGGCAAGTCAGGACTTGGCGAGGTCTCGGTGGAGAAGAGTCGTAGTGCACCCGGCCTTGGCCAAGCGATCATGCAACCGCAAGGCAATGGCCACGGAACGGTGGCGGCCACCTGTGCACCCGATTCCTATGGTGAGATAACTGCGCCGCTCCCGCTCGTAGCACGGCAGCAGAAACTGGAGCAACGCCTCTAGGCGATCCAGCAGTGCTATGGCGTCAGGATCATCAAACACATGGGATTGCACGCTCGCATCTTCCCCCGTGAGAGACTTCAAGTCGGCGATAAAATTTGGGTTTCGAAGGAATCGCACATCGAACAAGAGGTCGGCCTCGAACGGGACCCCGAACTTGTACCCGAAGCTGAGCAGGGACACCGTCATCGGTCGACCTTCACTAAACCCAGCCGATTGCTTCGCCACGAGGTCTTTGAGCTCATGCACGGTGAGATCCGAAGTGTCAATAATCCGGTCCGCGCGACCTCGCAGGTCTAACAGTCGTTCACGCTCAAGCTGCACCCCTTCCAAAACGGGAGCATCTGGAAGCAGAGGATGTGGGCGGCGAGATTCCGAAAAGCGTCGCACCAGAATCTCGTCTCGTGCTTCAAGAAACAGCAGCTCAACGGAATGCCCAAGCGTCTCCAGATAGTCGAAGTTTGCGATGAAGTCTCCGAAGAACCCGCGCTCCCGAATATCGATCCCGAGCGCCACCTTCTTCACTTCCCCACCCTGCTGGAGACAGAGCTCTGCGAAGGTGGGCAGTAATGCTGGCGGAAGATTGTCGACGCAAAAATATCCCAAGTCCTCAAAGCACTTGAGCATGTAGGTCTTACCCGAACCGGAAAGACCGCTCACAATAACCAGATGAAGCCCTTGCATCGACAACCTAGGGGGCCGCAGAAGACGGATCGATCAGTTCGATCGTGCCAGTGCCCAATCGATGGAGAACCTGAGTCCGCTCAGCGGCCTGATTCTCGAACACCAAGAGCGCCCCCGACTGGGCGCCGAGTCGTTCGGTCGCCTCCTCGAGCGTGAGCCGGTGGAGGACAGTTTTCACCAGCCTGACACCAAGCGACCGCAGCGAGGGCGCCGCCGAACGAGGGGCGGGCGGCAACAGCGAGACGCGGGAGACCTTGCGACTACGCCGTTTGTCCTTCTGCCGGCCAATCTGGCGACTGACTTTATCCAACACCTCGTCGATGGAAGCATACATTTCTTTGGTGGAGGCCTTAGCTTGCACGGCCGCTCCGCCGAGCATCAGAACGACCTCCGCCGTATGCCGGTATTTTTCAACCCCCAGAATAACCTGAACATCACCGAGCTTGGCTCCGAACCGCGCCACCCGCTTCATCCGAGTATCAATGTGTCGACGCAAAGCCGGCGTGACATCCACATGCCGGCCCGTGATCAAGATCTGCATGAGCATCCTTTCGACCGCGCACCGGCGGCCATGTTAGAAAAATCGCTTCCGTTGGCTGGCTGAAGGAATGTTGACTTCGGTTCGGTACTTCGCCACCGTGCGTCTGGCAATAACGATATTCTGGCCGAGCAGCCGCGCGACGATCTCCTGATCCTTCAGCGGACGCCGCGGGTCCTCTTCGGCGACCATTTTGCGAATCATTTCCCGAACCGTAACCGAGGATAGCATGTCCTCCTGTTTATCCGATCGTTGCAGCCCGGTGTTGAAAAAATATTTCAGCTCGTACATCCCCTGCGGACAATAGAGGTACTTGTTGGCGGTGACCCGGCTGATCGTGGACTCGTGCATCCCGATGTCTTCGGCAACCTGCTTCAAGACCAGCGGTTTGAGACCCTGCACACCATGATCGAAAAATCGCTCCTGAAACTTCACGATGCTGCTGACGACCTTAATGATGGTCTTGTTCCGCTGTTCGATGCTGCGAATGATCCACTGAGCTCCACGCAGCTTGTCGTCCAGATAGGCCTTAGTCGCATCGGAAGGGTCTCGTTTGCTGGCTATGAGCTGCTTATAGTGGGGGCTGATGCGGAGGCGTGGCAGTCCTTCACCATTCAACACCGCCACCCATTCCCCCTCATCTTTCACAACGAAGACATCCGGCATGACCACATAGTTGTCAGAGAGGAAGTACGGCCGCCCCGGCTTGGGCTCAAGCCCCTCGATGACCCGGACGGCCTGGAGCACCTCCTCTGTCGTAACGTCGAGGGCCTTGGCGATACGCCCGTAGTGTTTCTTTTCAAGATCCTGCAAGTGGTTGGTGATGATCGCTTTCAGCAAACCCGAGGAAGCGCGGTGACTCCCCCGAAACGCGCGGCCCAGGAACCGCAACTGGATGAATAGGCACTCTCGCAGGTCTCGTGCCGCCACGCCGGCCGGATCAAAAGTCTGAATTTGGTCCAACACCGACTCGACGGCGTCAGGCGTTACGCCCGCGTCGACAGCCAGATCGGTCAGCGGGGTTCGCAAATACCCGTCTTCATCCAGGTTGCCGATGATGAGACGGCCAATTGCTTTATCCGTCCCTGGAAGACCGGATAAGCCCAGTTGCCAGAGCAGATGATCTTCAAGGGAGGTCGGCTTGACCGCGGTCTGATCATAGGAGGGCAGATCGTCTTGGGAAGAAGGCATTTCCGTATCGCCGGCCCGACGGTCGCCGCCAAAGTAGTCCTCCCATCCCAGTTCATCACGGTTTCCCTCCCCCGAAACCTGTGTCTCATCGGAGTCACCTGCGTCTTGAGCTTCCTTGGGCTCCTTCTTGTCCTGATTGAGTTCCTCCCCGGTCGCCGGCCCCCCTTCCTCCGCATCAGCCTGGAGCTCGTCCAGGAGCGGATTTTCCATCAAGTACTGGGTAAGGGTCTGCTGGAGCTCCAAGCGTGACAGCTGCAGCAGCTTGATCGCCTGCTGCAGCTGCGGCGTCATGACCAGCTTTTGGCTGAGACGAATGTCAAGGCCGAGGCGTGGTTTCATATTCCCCGGATCGTTTCACCGCACCGGCGCCAGTTACAACTTGAACCGCTCACCCAGGTATATCGCCCTGGCTGTGGGACTGTTGACGATAGTGTTCGGAGTGCCGGCCTCCAAGATACTGCCCTCATTGATAATGTAGGCACGGTCGGTGATGGACAGGGTTTCCTGGACATTATGGTCCGTGATCAGGACCCCGATCCGTTTTTCTTTGAGGCGCGTGATGATCTGCTGAATATCGCCCACCGCGATCGGATCGATGCCGGCCAAGGGCTCATCCAAGAGCAGAAACTGGGGAGCGATGACCAGGGCTCTCGTAATCTCCAAGCGGCGCCGCTCCCCTCCGGACAAGGCGTAGGCTTTACTCTGACGCAACGCGGTCAGGTCCAGCTCCTTCAGAAGGGCCTCCGACCGAAGAACCCGTTCCTGAGGAGCCAGGTCAAGCATCTCCAGAATGGCCAGGATGTTTTCTTCCACTGTGAGCCGGCGAAAGACCGAGGATTCCTGAGGCAAATAGCCGATCCCCAGCCGAGCCCGTTTGAACATCGGCAAACTGGTAATGGTCGCGCCATTAAGCTGAATCTCGCCCGCATCCGGCGGACACAAACCCACCACCATATCGAAGATGGTCGTCTTACCGGCTCCATTTGGACCCAGCAACCCGACAACTTCTCCGGCTTTGATCTCCAGGCTGACCCCCTTGACCACCTGTCGTCCTTTGAAGGCCTTGACCAACCCATGGGCCTCCAGCCGGGGAGCTGTCCCGGCCGGACCAACAACCGATTCGCATGCAGAGGTCGCACCAACCTGCATCAGCGCCCCCCTCCCGGCTCTGGTTCAATCAGGACGCGCGACTCTCCTTCCACCACGCTGCGATCCTCCGCCAGGTACATGGTAATGACCTTGCCCGTCACCTTGGTGCCCTTCTGCCAGGCAATCGGCTCGCCTGTCAGGACGATTTTTTCGCCTTCCTCGTAGTACACCGCCCTCTCACAGGTGGCCGTCCCCCCTTCTTTTTCAATTTTCACGCGCCCGGTTGCCTCCACCATGCTGATCGACTTGGACCCGGCCGTCGGCAGGGCCCCCTCCCCAACCTTGGGCTTCTTCTCCCCCTCAGCTGAATGAACGGGGCTCGGGTCGGATGGCTTTTCTCCGGGCGTCTCTTTGGGTTTGAACGATACCACCATCGCATCCGAATGCACCACCAGCGCACCCTTGATCAGCACGACAGTCCCTTCGAAATACGCCTTATTTTCCTGATTGCGGACCGTCATCTTCTGCGCCGTGATCGTCGTCGCCTGGCCCTCAGACGGTCCGGATTTGACAGTCCCCGTCTCTGCTGAAACCGCAACGGAGGCCACAAGCCAGACGAATACCGCGAGGCTACGGGACCAAATCCACACGCACATTCTCGAGCACCTGAAATTCTTCAGCATCCAGGAGTCCTTTAAAACCTCGGCCTCTGACCTTCAGCCCATGGCCTAAGATGGTCACCGGGTCCTTTGTCGTAATAGTCCGCCGCTCATCCGTCCACGTCAGATGATTGCTCTCAACGGTATAGCCCCCCTCCAACTGCACGACGATCGGCGTTGCCCGGTTGGCAAGCATAAAGTCTTTGGTCGCGAGGTTCACCGTCCCCTCCTCGCCGGTCAGTTTCATTTCCCATCCTTTGGCACCATACAGGGTAACTTCGACGGCCTCGAGGGCAGCGCGTTTCTCCGTCTCGAAGACTCGAGCCCGCTGGGCATGCACCTCCCATTGCACAACCCCCGCTCTGGCTTGGGTGAAACGGAACTGATCGATGCCGGCATCCGACTTCCCGAGCACGGCTTGGCTTGAAGTACTCGGCGACGGACCCGTCTCTACTTTGGTGCCCAAGAGGTACAGCAAGAAGGAGACCAGGATGCCCGTCATAGCCAGGAGGCTACGTCGAATCCAACGCTCCCACATGCCGTGGGCTAACCCATCGGGTTGAAATACAATCATCGCTCGGGCACGATTTTAGCAGAGGGCAGGAGGCAAGTAAACAAACGCCCCGCTGGAAGCCACGGTCATGGCCTCCCAGCAGGGCATCACACTATCGACAAGGGTGCGAGACGGTCAGGACGCAGTCGCAGAAGAAGATGCCGTGGCCCCCGCATCGGAGGACCCCTTAGTCATCGGCTTGCTCGCCTTCCCCGTGACAGGCTTTTCAGGCTGGCTTTGAGCGGCCGCGCGCTTGGCCACCAACTCAATGGCCACCATGGCGGCAGTATCCCCGACCCGACGCCGGGTCTTGATCAGACGCGTGTATCCACCCTGGCGTTCAGCGAACCGTCCGGCCACGTCATCGAACAACTTGGACACCACGGCCTTGCTGCGAAGGAATCCGAGAGCACGTCGGCGCGCCGGCAAGTCACCTTGCTTTCCAAGCGTGATCATCCGATCTGTGAAGCTGCGGATCTCCTTGGCCTTGGCCTCGGTCGTCTCGATCCGCTCGTGTTCGAGCAAGGACGTGACCAAGCTCCGGAACAACGCCCGTCGGTGATTGGTGTTTCGCCCTAGCTGCCTGCCTCGCTTTCTATGACGCACAGCTCCCTCTCTTTCAGCCTTCGTGCTTGGCGCTGGATTCCGCAGCCGAGACCGAGTCCAGCTTCATGCCCAGGCTTAGTCCCATCTCGGTCAGGATTTCCTTGATCTCGTTCAATGACTTCTTTCCGAAATTCTTCGTCTTGAGCATTTCCATTTCGGTCTTCTGCACCAGATCCGCAATCGTCTTGATGTTCGCGTTCTTGAGGCAGTTGGCGGCCCGGACGGACAGCTCAAGCTCATTCACGCTCCGGAAGAGATTCTTATTGATCTCTCTCCGCTCATCATCCTTGCGCGCCTGCGGAACGGCTTCACCCTGCTCTTCGGGATGGATAAAGATGGTGAGGTGATCCCGCAGAATACCCGCGGCCGTAGACAAGGCGTCCTGGGGCGTAATGCTGCCGTCGGTCCAGACCTCCAGCAACAGTTTGTCATAATCCGTCACCCGTCCCACCCGCGCATTTTCAACGTGGAAGTTGACCCGCTTCACGGGAGAATAAATCGAGTCCACCGCGACGACCCCGATGGGCAGCCCCTCTTCTTTGTTGCGTTCAGCCGGCACGTAGCCGCGCCCCGGGCTGATCACCAGTTCCATATCAAGCGTCGCTTCCTTGTCCAGGGTCGCAACGTGCAAGTCCCGGTTCAGGACCGTCAGATCCGCATCATGGATGATATCCGAACCTTTGGCCTCGCCGGGCCCTTTCTTGCGAAGCCGCACCGTCTTCGGCTTATCCGTGTGCAGTTTGAAACGAAGGCCCTTCACGTTGAGAATGATGGCCGTCACGTCCTCGGTCACACCGGGAATCGTCGAAAACTCATGCAGGACCCCTTCGATCCGCACGGTCGTCACCGCCGCGCCGGTGAGAGAGGACAACAACACGCGCCGGAGGGAATTGCCGATGGTCGTCCCGAACCCCCGCTCAAACGGTTCAGCCGTGAACTTCCCGTAGACCGCCGACAGCGTGTCCTTCTCGGCTTCGACCCGAATCGGGACTTGGAAGTCCTTCATTGCCTTGATCATAGTCCCCCCTTACCTCATCTGCCTGACCCGCGTGCTTGGAGGCCGCCATGCGCGGCCCGCAACCACCAGCAGATCTTCGCTATCTGGAATATAATTCGACGACCAATTGTTCATTGACCGGCAACTGGATCTCCTCTTTCGTCGGAATTCCGCGTACGGTTCCCTTGAACGCGGCCCGATCCAATTCCAGCCATGCGGAAATCCCACGTCCTTCCACCGCATCCAGCGCGGCCAGAACGGACGCGATCTCGCGGCTCTTCGGGCGAACCTCGACGATATCCCCGGCCTTAACCGTATAGGAGGCCACGTCGGTTTTTCTTCCGTTGACCAACAAATGCCCATGGTTGACCAACTGCCGCGCCTCTTTACGAGAGGAGGCAAACCCCAGCCGGTAGACCACATTGTCGAGTCGGCACTCCAACAGCTTCAGCAGATGGTCGCCCGTAATGCCGGTGCGTCGTTCCGCGCGACCAAACACGCCGCGAAACTGACTCTCCTGCAGCCCATAGATCCGCCGCAGCTTTTGCTTTTCGCGCAACTGCGCACTGTACTCGGAGATGCGCTGACGCCCCTGCCCATGCTGCCCAGGCGGATAGCTCCGGCGCTCGATTGCACACTTTTCAGTCATACACCTCGTGCCCTTGAGAAACAGCTTTTCGCCTTCTCGCCGACACAGTCGACAGACAGGGCCTCTGTACTTCGCCACTGTGCTCTCCTTCCCTTCTGCGCCTACACGCGCCGCCGTTTGGGCGGCCGGCAACCATTGTGCGGGATCGGCGTGACATCCCGGATGAGATTAATCCGAAGACCCGCCGCCTGCAGGGATCGGATCGCAGACTCCCGCCCGGAGCCTGGACCATTCACATACACATCCACCTGTCGCATCCCATGTTCCATCGCCTTCTTCGCCGCAGCCTCGCCGGCCTTCTGCGCCGCAAATGGAGTGCTTTTACGCGACCCCTTGAACTGCTGGCTCCCGGAACTGGCCCATACCACCGAATTCCCGCTCATGTCGGTGATCGTCACAAGCGTGTTATTGAACGACGCTTGAATGTGGGCGATCCCGCTTTGGACCACCTTCCGCTCTTTTTTCTTGCCCTTCTTGACACTCATGCTGGTATCCCCTCAGTTCCCGTCAGACTCGGCTACGCTCCGCTGGAGGCCCCGGATGGTTTGCGGGCTTTTCCCATCGACGCCCTGCGCCCCTTCCTGGTCCGCGCGTTGGTCTTCGTTCGTTGCCCTCGAACCGGGAGGCTTTTTCGATGCCGCAGTCCTCGGTAGGTTCCCGTGTCGACCAAACGCTTGATATTCATCGAGACCTCTTTACGAAGGTCTCCTTCGACCTTGTGATCCCGCTCGATGATTTCACGGAGCTTGACGATCTCGTCCTCGCTCAGATCCTTCACGCGGGTCGCGCCCTCTACGCCGGCCTTCTTGGCGATCTGCGCAGCAGTTGTGCGCCCGATCCCGAAGACATAGGTCAGCCCGATGTCTACCCGCTTCTCTCTCGGCAAATCCACTCCGGCGATCCGAGCCATAATCCCCCCTCGACGCGCGTCCGATTGAGCCTACCCCTGACGTTGTTTGTGTCGCGGATTCTCGCAGAGCACCCGCACGACTCCCCGTCGACGAATGACCTTGCACTTCGAACAAATGGGTTTGACGGACGATTTAACTTTCATAGGTATTCCTCGTGAATCACTTGAACCGGTAGGTGATGCGCCCCCGCGTCAGGTCGTATGGAGACATCTCCACCGTTACCTTGTCGCCCGGCAGGATCCGAATAAAATGCATCCGCATCTTGCCGGAAATATGGGCGAGGACCACGTGATCATTGTCCAGCTTCACCCGGAACATGGCGTTCGGAAGCGTTTCCGCCACGGTTCCCTGCACTTCAATGACATCCTCTTTGGGCATTCGTCCTACAGCTTTGTTAAAATCTGCGCAGGCCCCTCGGCCTGGATCGCAATGGTATGTTCAAAATGGGCGGACAGGCTCCCGTCTTTCGTGACCGCCGTCCATTGGTCATCCAGAACACGCACGCCGCTCCGGCCCATATTGACCATCGGCTCGATTGCCAGCACCATCCCGACTTGCAGGCGCGGTCCTTGCCCCGGCTTCCCGTAGTTTGGGACTTGCGGCTCTTCGTGCAACTGGCGTCCGATGCCGTGGCCGACGAAGTCGGTCACGACCGAAAAACCGGCCGCCTCGGCATGTTGCTGGACGGCATGGGAAATATCGGACAGCCGGTTTCCGACCCGCGCTTGCTCGATCCCCTTGTAGAGCGCTTCCTCTGTCACGCGCAACAACTCGGCCACCTCCGGCGCAATCGACCCGACCGGCACCGTCATGGCCGCGTCCCCGTAGAATCCCTCCACGATGGCGCCCAGATCCAGCCCGACGATATCCCCCTCTTTCAACATCCTCCGCGAGGAGGGAATCCCGTGCACGACCTGGTCGTTGACCGATGCGCAGAGCGTCTTCGGATAGCTCCGATAGCCTTTAAAGGCCGGAATCCCGCCCCGTGAACGGATGTGCTCTTCCGCGATGCGATCCAAGTCTTCCGTGGTGATGCCCGGGCGAACCGCTTGCTTCAACGCCTGCAACGTCTCGGCCACGACTTTCGACGCCCTGGCCATGATCGCAATCTCCTCGGGAGTCTTGAGGATGATCACGCCAAGCCTTGCGCCGCCAACACGTTCAGCAACCGCCCCTGCACTGCATCGATCGGCCCGGCCCCGTCCAGGTCAGAGAGGAGGCCGCGCTGACGATAGTAGGCGATCAACGGCGCGGTCTGCTCCTCATAGACGGTCAGCCTGGTTTCCACGGCTTCCTTGCGATCATCGCTGCGCTGAACCAGTGCGCTCTTGCACTGGTCGCACACCCCCTCGCTCTTGGGCGGCGCAAAATCGACGTGATAGACCGCCTGGCACTTCGGGCAGTTGCGCCGCCCGCTCAGACGCCGCACCACATCGGTTCGCGGCACCACGACATTGAGTACCCGATCAAGCGGCTTCCCGCTTGCGCCAAGAATCGCGGCCAGTTCCTCGGCTTGCCCGACCGTGCGGGGGAAACCATCCAACAGGAACCCTCCGACGCAACCGGGTTCCGCCAATTTCGCCTTCACAATGCCCACCACAACCGAATCCGGAACGAGCGTGCCCCGATCCATGCAGGCCTTGGCCTCAAGGCCCAGTGGCGTCTGGTTTCGGACCGCCTCCCGAAGGATGTCGCCGGTCGAAATCTTCGGCAGACGAAAGCGGGCTGCGATTCGCTCGGCTTGAGTCCCCTTGCCGACACCCGGCGCACCGAGAAAGACGAGCCGCATTAGTGCGCCCTACCCACTACGCCCGCGCAACTTGCCCTTGGCGAGGAACCCCTCGTAGTTTCGCATCAGCATATGCGATTCGATCTGCTGCGCCGTGTCCAAGCCGACGCCGATCACGATCAAGAGGGAGGTGCCGCCGAAGTAGAAGGGCATGTTCAATTTATAAATCAAGAACTCGGGTACGACGCAGACGGCGGCCAGGTAGATCGAGCCGGCCGTCGTAATCCTGGTCAGTACGTTGTAAATATAGTCCGAGGTCCGCTGCCCAGGCCTGATGCCGGGAATAAAGCCCCCGTACTTTTTCATGTTGTCCGCCATGTCCACCGGATTCAGCACCACCGCCGTGTAAAAAAAGCAAAAGAACACGATCAGGCTGACGTAGAGGACCGTGTACAAAAGCGAGCCGGGCGACAACTGGGCGCCGATGGACTGCACCCAGGGCACCTGGATGAACCCGGCGATCGTCGCGGGAAACGCGATGATCGCGTCGAAGGGGCGCGAATCATCCACCCGCAAGCGCGCCGATCTTCGCCAGCAGGTCGTCCGCCACGTCGATGCCCTCGACACGCAGACGGCGCTCCGAGGTGA
>SYGW01000014.1 GCA_005800255.1 Nitrospiraceae bacterium
AGCGAGAAATTGAGCGATGTCACGACGGAGGCTGATGGCAAAGCGAATGGTGAGGCCGGGGAAGGTCCGTTTAATATCGGCCACACGATCGAGATCGCCCGGATCATCCGTTAAGATCTCGATGGAGGTGCGGTCTCGCTTAAGAGGCATCCAGTGGTTCTTCTTGAGATAGTCGATACTCAGATTTTTCAAGAGTTCGATGTCTACGATCGTGCGATCGCCGTACTCGATATAGGGGCATTTGTAGAATTGGGCGAGCGATTTGCCGATTTCGAGCTTTGGGGTTTTATGTTTCTCGATCAGGACGCTGTCGAAGTCTGAACCGCCCTTCTTGGCCTCAGCCAGCGCATTGTCCAGTTCGGGCTGAGTGATGCGGTTGCTTGTAATCAGCAGATCGAATTTGCTCGGGGGTTTTTTTGTGGTTTTGCGGAGATTGAAAAGGGCGATGCCGAGGGCCTTCGCGATCTCCGCGACGGATTCTTCGTCTTTTTTGGTGAAGCGCGCGCCGCTTTTTTTATTGAGCAGTTGGAGGACGCCCATCAAATACTTATTCTCCGCCACGATGGGGTAGGTCAGGACCTGCGTCGTTTTGAATCCGGTTCGCTTGTCATAGGAGGTGTCGTGGAGGAGGGAGGGATGGATGCCCTGCAGCTCGGCGAGATCGTAGGCATCCGTGATGTTTACAGGGCGGAGATACTTGGCGCAGAGCCCGGCCAGACTTTGCTCCGTGATGGGGAGCCTGATTTCCTCGACGCTGTCGAGGTGGGGCACCTTGGAGAAAATTTCTTTTTTGTCCGAATCGAAGGCGAAGATCGTCAGGTCTTCGCCTTCGAGGAGGCTGAGAATTTCCGTGCGCAGATCGAGGAGGATATGGTCAAGGTCGCTGGTCGCCAGGATTTGATCGGTGATGCGTTTGACATTCTCGGCGAATGCCACCTCCAGTTGCAGCCCTTGAATATTTTTGGTGACGGGCTTGGTCTGCATTAGGCGAATTTCCGCAGGTCACACATGATGGTTATGGCCCGAGTTGAGCGCATGAGCGGGCGCAACGGTTGCAGCCATAATGGTTTGGCTGTGGAGGTCACATGCCAGTCTAGCGGATCGCGAAGGGAAGGCAAGGAAAATGCAGTTTTAAGCCTAGGGCTTCCTGCGCAACGGCAGGAAGACGGAATGGGAGGACGGTCTGGTGGTTAGTTCGTCTGCGGACGAGTGAGATGGGCTATGACTTGAGCTGGCGGTAACTTGATTTTGAGGCCGTCTTTCCTGGTCTTGACCTCCACGACTCCTTCGGCGAGGCCCTTGTCGCCAACGACGACCTGGAAGGGGGCTCCCATCAGGTCCGCATCGTTGAACTTCACGCCGGCTCGTTCATCCCGATCATCCCAGAGCACTTCCAGTCCTGCCGCCTGCAGATCCATATAGAGCTGTTCTGTGACATGGGCCGTCTGGGCTGATTGGGTGAGCGGGAGGAGATGCACATGGAAGGGCGCGATCGGAAATGGCCAAATAATGCCTTTTGCGTCGTGGTTTTGTTCGATCGCCGAGGCGGCGGTGCGTCCGACGCCGATGCCGTAGCAGCCCATGACGGCCAGGCATTCCTTGCCCTGCGCATCCAGGTACGAGGCCTTCATGGCCTCGCTGTATTTGGTCCCCAGCATGAAGACATGGCCCACTTCGATGCCCTTCGCCGACTTCAATGTCCCGTCTTTTCTCGGCGAGGGATCTCCCTCACGGGCGCTGCGCAGATCGGCAAACTGCGCGACCTGAAAGTCGCGCTCCCAATTCGCATTGACATAATGTGTGTCGAGTTGATTGGCACCGACAACGACGTTGCGCAAAGCTTTGACCGCGTGGTCGGCGATGACCCGAATATTTTTCAAGCCGACGGGGCCGGCAAAGCCGACCGGTGCGCCGGTGACTTGCTCGACGACGGCTGGCGTCGCCAGTTCAAGATTCGTCGCGCGAAGGAGCCGTTGGATTTTAATCTCATTGGCCTCATGGTCGCCCCGCACCAAGACGGCGACGGTCTCTTTCCCTGTCGAATAGAGGAGCGTCTTGACGAGGTGCGTGGGGGAGATATTCAGAAACTTCGTGACTTCTTCGACGGTCCGGCAGCGCAGCGTCTGCACGGTCTGCAGGGGGCGCGGGGCTTCGGTGTCCACCTCGGTCGGGGGGAGCACTTCCGCTTGCTCGACGTTGGCGGCATAGGTGCCGGTATCGCTGTAGACGATGGTGTTCTCGCCCGTCTCGGCCAGCACCATGAACTCGTGTGAGGAGCTGCCACCGATCAGGCCTGTATCTGCTTCTACGGCGCGGAACGTGAGGCCGCAGCGTGTGAAGATCCGGTGGTAGGCCTCGTACATCTTCTGGTAGCTGACCATGGCGCTCGCCGGGTCCTGGTCGAAGCTGTAGGCGTCTTTCATGATGAACTCGCGGCCCCGCATGAGCCCGAAGCGGGGCCGGATTTCGTCGCGAAACTTCGTTTGGATTTGATAGAAATTCAACGGCATCTGTCGATAGGAGCGGACTTCGCGCCGGAACAGGTCGGTGATGATTTCTTCGTGGGTCGGGCCCAAACAGAACTCGCGATCGTGGCGGTCCTTAAGACGGATCAATTCCTTGCCGTAGAAGTTCCATCGGCCTGTTTCCTGCCAGAGCTCTGCGGGGGAGGCGATGGGCATGAGCAGTTCTTGGGCGCCGGCCCGGTTCATCTCCTCACGAATGATCTGTTCGACCTTTCGGATGATCCGGAGGCCGAGCGGAAGATAGGTGTAGATGCCGGCTGCCACCTTGCGGATCAGCCCAGCCCGAAGCATGAGCTTATGGCTGGCAGTTTCAGCTTCGCCCGGTTCTTCCCGCAATGTGGGGATTAAGACTTGAGAGGTTCGCATGGACTATGACTGTCGCAATCTATCGGAGGAATGTCTCGTTGGCCGGCCTAATGCCTCATCTAGTGAGGTGGGGGCGAAGTTGGACATTTGTTTCAACATGGTGTTAACGAGCGAAAATTCGTTCAAGGTCATTCCAGAACGCAAAGATCATGACGCCCACTAATAGCACGAGCCCTGCCTGTTGCGCTACTTCTCTCTGACGCTCCCCAAGGGGTTTCCGGAGGATGGCCTCAATCAGGAAAAACAACAGATGGCCTCCGTCCAAGATGGGAATGGGGAGCAAGTTGAGGACGCCCAGATTGATGCTCAGAATGGCGATGAGGAAGATTACGCTGGAGGTCCCTTGCGATGCGGCTTCTCCTGAAATGTTGGCGATCGTGAGCGGACCGCCGATATTCTTGCTAGAGATGTCTCCCACGATCATTTTGTAGAGGCCGATGGCGGTCAGCTCGGTCCAGCCCCAGGTCGCCTTCAATCCGTCGTAGAGGGAGAGGAGCGGGGTGCTGGAGCGCATGATCGAGCGGCCTGGTCCTGAAATGCCGATCTTGCCAACCTCGACCGATTGGCCATTGACCGTCGCCTTCTCTATGGAGGGCGTCACGGCGAGCGGTAGGCGGTGCCCTTCTCGCAAGACCTCGAAGTTCAGCTGTTGGCCTGGATGTTCTTTTACGATCCCGGTCAGCTGCGACCAGGTATGGATGGCTTGGCTCTCGATGGAGACCACATGGTCCCCGGCTTGAAGCCCAGCCTTGGCTGCCGGAGAACCCTGCACGACCGATGTGACCAGCGGCGGGGTTTCCTCAACACCCAGGTAATAGCTTGGTTCTGGTGTTGAAGTCTGCGGTCCTGGCGCGGTGGTGGGGGTGACGGTCATTGTTTTGACCTGTCCGTCCCGTTTAACCTCGAGGGCCAGAGCCTGGCCCTTGCTCTTCGCCACGGCATCGAGCAGCTCGGTCCTGGTCGAAATCTCCTGTCCGTTGACTCGGGTGATGCGATCGCCGATCTGAAGGCCTGCTGTATCAGCCGGCGAGCCAGGGATCATTGCTTCGATATCGGGGGTCAGGTCCTGGAATGTGGGGACGAAGAGCGGCGCGCCGGTTGCGAGCCATGCGGAGAAAATGACATAGGCCAGAATGAAGTTAAATCCCGGTCCCGCTGCGACGATCAGGACTTTGCCTCCCAGGCGCTGGTGAGCGAACGATCGCGCGCGATCCGCCTCGGTGGTCGCTTCGGTTTCGTCTTCGCCAAACAGTTTCACGTAGCCGCCGAGCGGAATGGCGGAGAGAAGATATTCGGTTTCGCCCAGTTGGCGGCCGAAGAGTTTCGGGCCAAAGCCCAGCGAGAACTTGAGGACCTTGACGCCGACCCAGCGAGCGGCCAGAAAATGGCCGAGCTCATGGAAGGCGACGAGCACGCCCAAAACGACCAGGAACCACCAGGCTTTCTGCAAGAGCAACCAGAGGGTATCGGGGGACCAGGTGAATGCCATGAACAAGGTGTATGCTCCTTTAAAGCTAGCGGGCCAACGCCGAGACGAGCGATTCGGCTTTCTCTCGCGCCCAACGATCCGCCTCTAATGCCTCTTCTAACGTATCCACGTCCTTGAGGTTGTGGGCGTTCATCGTGTTGCGGCTAATCTCCACAATATCGGTAAACCGGATGCCCCCCTTGAGGAACGCGTCGACGGCGATTTCGTTCGCGGCATTCATTGTCGCCGGCATCGTGCCGCCGATCCGCAGGGACTCATAGCCGAGTTCCAGGCAGGGGAACCGGTCGTGATCCGGCTTGCAGAACGTCAACTTTGCGATCTCCGTCAATTCCAGCGAGGGAAGATCGAGCGGCAGCCGCCCCGGATATCGCATCGCATAGGAAATCGGGGTGCGCATATCCGGCAAGCCCAACTGCGCGATCACCGAACGATCCTGATACTCTACCAGAGAATGGATGATGCTTTCCCGATGGATCATCACTTCGATCTGAGATTCCGGAATGTCGAAGAGCCAGCGGGCTTCGACGACTTCGAGCCCCGTGTTCATGAGGGTGGCGGAGTCGATCGTGATTTTAGCGCCCATCTTCCAATTGGGGTGCTGGAGCGCCCGTTTGGCTGTGACGTCGCGGAGCTCTTCTTTCGTCAGGGGCCAGAGAGCCCCGCCGGAGGCCGTGAGGATCAGGCGGCGGACATCTTCTTTCCGATGACCTTCCAGCGATTGAAAAATCGCGCTATGTTCGCTGTCGACCGGGAAGATGCGCACGTGATGTTTGCGGGCTTCCTCCTGCATCAGCTTTCCCGCCATGACCATCGGTTCTTTGTTGGCCAGGGCGATCTGCTTGCCGCTCCGGATGGCCGCCAGGGTCGGCACGAGGCCTGCGCCGCCGACGATCGCGGAGATGACCAGTTCGGCTTCTGAGGCAGAGGCGACCTGACTTAGGCCCTCCGGTCCATTCAGGATTTCAACGGGCAGTCCAGCGCAACGTTGCCTGAGTCTGGCGGCAGCAGAGGTATCCGAGAGGGCTACGACGCGGGGCTTGAATTTACGGACTTGCTCTTCGAGTTTTTCATCATTGCTGCCGGCGGTCAGCCCTGCCACGCGGAACTCTCCGGGGAACCGGTCCACGATGTCTAAGGTGCTGGTGCCGATCGACCCGGTCGATCCAAGGATCACGATCGTTTTCATAGCGGCGTCCTCATTCGATGATCCGTAGCCGGCTCACCATCGTTATATAGTAGTAGAAGGCAGGGGCGGTGAACAAGAGGCTATCCAGCCGGTCGAGCATGCCGCCATGGCCCGGCAGGATCCCGCCGGAATCTTTGATGCCGACGCTGCGTTTCATGGCCGATTCGGTCAGATCCCCCCAGAGCCCTGTGACGGTCAGGAGGGTGCCCAGGACCAGACAGTCGAGCGCGGACAGCTCCGGGAGAAACCACCAGCGAATGATGTATGCGGCGATTATCGCACCGACCAATCCTCCCACCAAGCCTTCGTAGGATTTCTTCGGACTGATTGTGGGAGCCAGGCGGTGTCGTCCATAGAGGGTCCCGACATAGTAGGCGCCGGTATCGGATGCCCAGGTTACGAGCAGGAGAAAGAAAATCAGCCATTCGCCCTGGGGGAGCAGTCTCGTCATCGAGAGCGGACCGAGCGTGAGCCCCAGGTAGAGCACGCCGAACAGGGTCATGGCCCCATCCCTCAAGCTCTGTTCAAGGGGGGCGCGGCTGAAGAGGGGGACGGAAATGATGCCGCTCAGGGTGGCGAGGAGGCTGGGCACGAGGATGTTCGGCCAATGGGCGCCGAGGATCATGGCAGCGAATCCTGCCAGGCCGATTCCGATTAGCCAGGACCGGCTGTGGTCACCGAAACACAATCGGTAGAATTCGAAGAGGGCGAGCGTTCCCGCCAGCACCACGACGCCTGAAAACACGAGGGGCGGGAGGTAGCGAATGACGGCATACAGGAGCGGCGCCAGAACCAGCACCGTATAGATCCGACGGGGGTCGAACCGGGCTGCCGTAACCGGCGTGGGGTGAGTCGGCTGTTGGCCGGTGGTGGTTGTTTGCATCTGGAGGTTCAGGTCGACACTATGAGGAAATCGTGCTGCTGAGGACGCGACCGAATCGCCGCTCACGGCGCTGGTATTCCACGAGAGCCAGCAGGAATTCGCGGCGGCGGAAGTCGGGCCAGAGGGTTGGCGTGAAATAGAGTTCGGTATAGGCCAGTTGCCAGAGGAGAAAATTGCTGATGCGGGTTTCCCCGCTGGTGCGAATCAGGAGGTCGGGATCCGGCAGTCCCTGGGTATAGAGGTGTTGTTGGACCAGCGCTTCATCCACTTCGTCCGGTTGCAGTTTTCCCTCTTGTGCGTCACGTAGGATTCCCCGCACTGCATCCACGATCTCGGTACGGCCACCGTAGCTGAGGGCGACTGTGAGGTGGAGTTTGTCGAGATGAGCGGTGGCCTGTTCCGTATCCCGGACCCATTGGATGGCGGAGGCGGGGAGGTCTTCAAGCCTGCCGATCGTGCGAAGCCTGACACCCTGTTCGATGAGTTTCGAACGCTCCTCCGCAAGGAAATATTCGAGCAAACCCATGAGAGCGGAGACTTCCTGCAATGGGCGGTTCCAGTTTTCCTGCGAAAACGCATAAATGGTCAGAGCCTGAATGCCCAGATCTGAGCAGGCCTGGGCTATGTCCCGAACGGACTTGATCCCTTCCCGATGACCGGCAATGCGGGGGAGGTCTCGTGATTCTGCCCAACGACCGTTGCCGTCCATGATGATGGCCACATGTTTCGGCAAGAGGCTTGGGTCGAGCTTGGGGACCAGCTCTTCGGTTGACAGCTGGTCCATGGCCGATGATTTGTTCGTACTCATAGGGTAGCGCTGGTCACGATCCTTACTCTTGGAAAATCTTGCGGTAGGCGAGCAAAGTCTACTGGTGAGCAGAGGGAAAGTCAAACGAAAAGTCCTGTAAAAGCGACAAGTTGAGCAAGTTCTCATTGCGCCTGCGGAAAGGGATCGGCTATACTCCATCGGCTATCTGCATGCCAACCGAGTAGGGATTCTCGAACTATGGGTGAACTTGTTCAGCTCGCATCTTTTGGCCTGACCGAAGGCGAAGTGCTTTCGGCGCTCGGCCGGGTCAAGGTCCGCGATGTCGATTATGCCGACCTCTATTTTGAGTCTTGCGTGTCCGAATCCGTCTCGATGGAGGAGTCGATCGTCAAACGCGCCACGAAGAGTGTTTCGCAGGGCGTGGGGGTGCGGGCGACGGCCGGGGAGAAGACCGGCTTTGCCTATTCGGATGAGCTGACCAAAAAGGATCTTGAGCTAGCGGCCGATACGGCCCGTTACATTGCCAATTCTCCAAGCGGAGCTCAGGCCGTTCCTGCGCCGATCTGTCAACGTCCGACGCGCGATCTCTATCCGGTCGAACGGGTCCAGATCGAAGTGGCTACGGCGGATCGTGTGGCCCTTTTGAACGCGATCGATGCCGAGGCGCGCCGGTACGATCCGCGCATCAAGAATGTCATGGCTTCGTTCAACACGGAGTATAAAGTGGTGGCGGTCGCCACCTCGGACGGCACCTTGATCGGGGATGTGCAGCCGCTGTCGCGGCTGCAAGTCACCTGCATCGCCGAAGAGAACGGCCAACGCCAATCCGGCTCGTTCGGCGGGGGCGGCCGTGTCGTATTCGAGTTCTATTATGAGGGCGACCGGCATTTACGGTTTGCGCGGGAAGCCGCCCGTGAAGCGATCCTCAACCTCTCTGCCGTGGACGCGCCGGCCGGTGTCATGCCGGTCGTGCTGGGCGGAGGCTGGCCGGGGATTTTGTTGCACGAAGCCATCGGCCATGGATTGGAAGCGGACTTCAACCGCAAAAAAACCTCGGCATTTTCGAACCTCCTCGGCAAGCGGGTGGCCTCCGACGTCTGTACGATTGTCGACGACGGGACCTTGCCTGGGCGGCGGGGTTCGCTCAATATGGACGATGAAGGGACTCCGACCGGTCGCACGACGCTCATCGAGAACGGGATTCTGCGCGGCTACATCACCGATAAGTTGAATGCGCGCCTCATGGGCATTCCCGTGACCGGCAACGGGCGGCGGGAAAGTTACCAAAGCGTGGTGCTGCCTCGCATGACGAATACCTTTATGTTGGCCGGGACCTCGGATCCGGAGGAGATCATCCGCTCCGTCGATCGCGGCCTCTATGCCGTGTCGTTCGGCGGCGGCCAGGTGGACATCACGAACGGCAAGTTCGTGTTTTCCGCCAGCGAGGCCTACTTGATCGAGGGGGGGAAGGTCACGAGGCCGGTGAAGGGCGCGACCTTGATCGGCAGCGGACCGGAGATCCTTACCAAGGTTTCCATGGTCGGGCATGATCTCAAACTGGACGAGGGAATCGGGACCTGTGGCAAGGACGGGCAGTCCGTTCCGGTGGGCGTCGGCCTGCCGACCATTCGTATCGACGAAATTACCGTAGGCGGGACGCAGCGATGAACCAATCGTTACAACAGCGCGACGGATATCGCCAGCTCGCCTTGGATTTGTTGGCCAAGGCGAAGCGGAGCGGGGCGACGGAAGCGGATATCATTATTGCCGAGGGCGAAACCTTTTCGGTGCAAGTCCGGCTGGGCGCTGTCGATCGGCTCACCAAGGCGCGGGAAAAGCATCTCGGCTTGCGGGTCTTTGTTGGGAAACGTTCTGCCAGCGCCTCCACGTCGGATTTTTCGGCGGATTCTTTGGATGGCCTCGTCGCCGAGACCTGTACCTTGGCGAAGGCTGTTGTGGAAGATCCTGTCTCCGGTTTGCCTGAAGCGGATCAGATGGCGGGGGAGAGGCCGGATCTGGACCTCTACGATCCGACCAGATTGAATACGGAGCAGCAAATCGACTTGGCCAAACGGGTCGAGGCTGCCGCCATGTCGACGGACGAGCGCGTGACGAATTCCGAAGGGGGCGACTTCGACTCTTCTTCCGGACGTGTCGTGCTGGGGAACAGCCACGGATTCCTGGGCGAGTACCAAAGCTCCAGCTTCTCCATGTCGGCCTCGCCTGTTGCGACCGATCCGGAGACCGGGGCCATGCAGCGGGACTCCTGGTACGATGTGCAACGCAAGTTCTCCAAGTTGAATTCCCCTGAGGCGGTGGGACTGGAAGCTGCGCGTCGGACGGTCCGCAAGCTGGGCGCGAGGAAAGTGGCCACCCAGCGGGTGCCGGTGGTCTTCGATGCGGAAATGGCGGGAAGTTTGATGGGGAACCTCTGCGGCGCCGTGTCCGGCTATTCCCTCTATAAAGGCGCCTCGTTCCTGGCAGGCCAACTAGATAAATCGCTGGCCCCTGACTATGTGACGGTTTATGACGATGGACGAATCGTTGGAGGGCTGGGCTCCCGGCCATTCGACGGCGAAGGGCTGCCGACCAGAAAGACAACCGTGGTGGAACGGGGCGTGCTGAAGAGCTACCTGCTCGATACCTATTCCGGGAGAAAGCTCGGGATGGCCTCGACCGGGAACGCGTCGCGCAGCGTCGGGGAAAATCCGTCGGTCGGGCCTACGAATTTCTACCTCGCGCCGGGATCGAAGACGGCGCAAGAAATCATCAAGACGGTGAAGCAGGGTCTCTATGTCACGGACCTGATCGGGTTCGGCATCAATATGGTGACCGGCGACTATTCACGGGGCGCGTCAGGCTTTTGGATCGAGGGGGGCGAGCTGGCCTATCCC
>SYGW01000015.1 GCA_005800255.1 Nitrospiraceae bacterium
CGAGAGCGGCGCGATCGAGCAGGATGCCGACGTCGTCATGTTCATTTACCGTGAGGAGGTCTATGACCAGAACTCCGAACGGAAAGGTATTGCCGATATTCTCATCAGTAAACATCGAAACGGTCCGATCGGCAAAAAAGAACTCTTCTTTCACGACCGTTTCGCGAAGTTCGAGAGTCTTGATAATCGCGAAGTCGTTTGACCCTGCCGCACCCTCCTCGTATAATCTTTTTGATCACCGCAGTTTCATCCACATATCCAGCAAGAGGATTGTGCCGACTCTCACGATGCCCGTTATGTCGAGCCGACCGGCGAACAGCCGATGTTTCACGCCGCTGAGGCGAGTGCTCTGCGCGCTCATTCCCTTGGCTCTCGGGGCTTGTGTTGCGACGACCCCTGCGCCGGACGGGAAGCGCGCCGCTGCTGGTGCGGCAAAGGCTGCGCCGGAGGCTCATCGTCCCGATGCGTCAGCCTCCTACCATTTCATGCTTGGCTACCAGGCTGAGCTTGCCCAGGATACAGATCGTGCGATTCAGGAATATCAGGTCGCGCTGAAGACGGACCCGATGTCCCATTCGGTGAAGGCCCGGCTGGCCAGCCTCTATTTTTCACTGGGCGATGCGCCTCAGGCCATTCAATACGCGATCAACGCGACAGAGGGATCCGTTCAAGATGGCTTGTTGCTCACGCAGATGGCAGGAGTTTTGGCCAGCGTGGGGCAGGGGGACCGTGCGGTGAAACTGCTGGATCGCGCCATTGAACTGAACCCGACATCCGGCGACTCTTATTTTACCAAGGGCCTGTTGCTCCTGAATCTGAAACAGCCATCTGAGGCGGAGCAGGCCATTCGAACTGGCCTGGCTGTGGCTCCCGAATCGGCCGTCGGCCATTACCACTTGGGGCGTCTGCTTCTCGATGCAGGGAAAGGGGAAGAGGCGGCGGTGAGTTTGGAACGGGCGATTGTGGCCAATGTGTCGTTTGAGCCAGCCTATCTTTCGCTCGCGTCGAGCTATGAATCATTACAAGATCATGGGCGCGCGATTGCCGTGCTGCGCAAATATCTCCAGACGGTGAATCCGCGAAACCGGGATATCCGGCATCAGTTGGTTCGGCTCCATGTGGCGGCGAAAGACTATCAGGCCGCCAGGAAAGAGTTAGGCGACTTGCTGGCGGAGGATCCATCGGACCTCGATGCCCAGCTCAGGCTGGCGCTTCTGTACGGGGAAGAGAAGGACTATCCCAAGGCCATCGATCAGCTGATCAGGATTCTTAAGGTTCGCCCGGCAGAGCTCAAGATCAGAGACTATCTCGGGTTTCTCTATGAGGAGTCCAAGGATACGAAGAAAGCTTTCGAGACCTACACATTTAACGTGCAGCTGGAGCCTTCCTATTTTGAAGGGCATCTGCATCTCGGCGTCTTGCTCTATCGGTTGAAGCAGCTCCCCGAGGCTATTACCCATTTGACTAAGGCCATCACGATCAATCCGAAACAGCCGGAAGCCTATATCATACTGGGCTTGACCTATTGGCAGAAGGACCAGTTCGACGATGCGTCCAGGGTTCTGGAAGATGGCATCGTTCAGAACCCCAAGAGCGCAGATCTGCATTTCAATATTGGCACGGTCTACGACAAGCTCAATCGCTTCGATGATGTGGTGCGCGTCATGGAGGCAGCGATCAAACTGGACCCCCATCATGCCGATGCGCTCAACTATTTGGGGTACAGCTATGCAGAGCGGGGGGTCAAGATCGAGCAAGCCCTTTCGCTGACTAAGCAGGCCGTCGCGCTTAAACCGACCAATGGGTACTATGTCGATAGCCTCGCCTGGGCCTTGTTTAAGTCAGGTCTGCTGCCAGAGGCCTTGACCGAGATGAAGCGCGCGCTGGCCCTCGTTGGCGATGACGCAGTGCTCTATGAGCATCTGGGCGATATCTACGCTAAGCAACGAAATCTTTCAGAATCCCGTGAGGCGTGGCTCCGTGCGCTGGAGCTCGATCCCTCCAACCACAAATTGATGGATCGATTCCGTGACTTAGGGCTTGGCGACCCAGCGAAGGAAGAGCGTATCCAGCAGGCCAAGCAGCGTGTATCCGAGAAAGTACAAAGCCCTTCCCCTAATCCTTAGTTCGTCTTGCCATTCCCGTTTTCCCCTCTTCTCCTTACTTTTTCTTTATAGCCGGAGCCAGGATCGTCAGAAAACTCTGGATGGGCTAACCTCCAGGGCCAGTTTTGTGACAAATATTGGCACATTCAGGCAAAGGCAGGATTGAAATTGTCCATCCATGATTAGCCATGCTGTGAAGCGTGAGCGCGTAGCATAGATGTATAATGGCATTATTGGTTTTGCTGACTTGGCTTGCTCTTTAAGGCGCTGGCGCTGTATGTCTCGGGCACCTGACGGCCGATTTGAAAGCAGCTGGGGCGAAGATGGACGATCTTAGCAGGGGTCTATTGAACGGGATCTATTATCTCTTGCCCAACCTCGAACAGTTCAACTTGAAGGGCCATGTCGTGCATCATCTGGAAGTCAGCGGGTCGGACTTGTTGCTGATTGTCGCCTACGGCGCAGTCTCCACGGCGTTTTCCCTCCTTATCGCCAGCCTGATTTTTCATCGGCGCGACTTCCGCTAAGCTTGCCGGTCTGCTGCTCGGATTCTCTACTTGCATTCTCTCCAGGGGCGAGGTATTGAAGGGAGTGGCACGACAGCTTGGCGGGCCTTTGCCTATGAATATTTTAACGGGAGAATCGTTTCGATGAATGTGCCGTTGCTTGATCTAAAAGCTCAGTTTCAGCCCATCCGTGCGGAGATCATGGCGGAGCTCCAAACCGTCTGTGACGAGCAGGGCTTTATCCTAGGCCCATGCGTTGTGGCCTTCGAGGAGTCCGTTGCCAAGTATACCGGGTCTCGCTATGCGATCGGTTGCGCCTCCGGGAGCGACGCGCTGTTGCTTTCCCTCATGGCCATGGGCGTAAGGGCCGGCGATGAGGTCGTCACCGTTCCCTTCACATTTTTTGCCACGGTCGGCGCAATTTCACGGTTGGGCGCGAAGCCGGTGTTCGTGGATATTCAGCCCGATACCTTCAATATCGATTCCAAGCTGATCGAGCGAGCGATCACGCCTCGCACCAAAGCCATCATGCCCGTGCACCTTTTCGGGCAATGTGCGGATATGGCGGCGATCAACGAGATTGCCAAGCGGAAAAATGTCTACGTCATCGAGGATGCCTGCCAGGCCATCGGGGCCGGTCAGCAGGGGAAACGTGCCGGGGTCCTCGGAGACACAGGCTGCTTTAGTTTCTTCCCCACCAAGAATTTGGGCGGCTTTGGCGATGGAGGGCTCATCACGACCAACGACAAAGCCCTTGCCGCCTCTATGGCGATGCTCCGTGTGCATGGGAGCCAAGTTCGCTATTTGCATGAAGCGGTGGGGATCAATAGCCGGCTGGACGCGCTCCAGGCTGCGGTGCTCACGATCAAGTTGAAGTATCTCGACCAGTGGACCGAGGGGCGGCGCAAGAATGCTGAACGGTATCAGCAGTTGTTTGCCAAGACGAAACATGCGGACCGCGTCACCCTGCCCCATACCGCGCTAGGCAATTTTCATGTCTACAACCAGTTCACGGTTCGTGCGCCGAAGCGTGACGAATTGCGCGCCTTCCTCAAGGAGAAGGGGGTCGGCACGGAAGTCTACTATCCGCTCCCGATGCATCTTCAGAACTGTTATCGCGAACTAGGCCATCAGAAGGGGGCCTTCCCTCTGTCGGAGCAGGCGGCCGAAGAGGTCATGTCCATTCCGATCTATGCCGAACTGACGGAAGCGCAGCAGGCCTATGTGGTAGAGATGATCGCGGAGTTCTACAAACGCGCATAGCAGGATACTGAAAAAGTCCACCAGCTTCGTTCTCGGCTTGCCTGTCCCGCTAGTCCCGCTCGATTATTCCGCCAGAAGAAGGAGACCATGATCAAATCGATCGCATGGATGGCCCTGTTCGCGTTGGTTGTGGCTGGGAGCACGGTTGCCTTCGGCAAAGATCTCTCGCCTCGCGAGATTTACGAGCAGGTGGCTCCCGGCGTGGTCATGGTCATGGGCTATGTGGAGGGCGGAGAGAAGGGAAGCGGTGGAACCGGTTCGATCATTCAGTCTGATGGCTTGGTCCTCACGAATGCCCATGTGGTGCTCGAAGAATAGACAGGGAAACCCTATGCCAGGCTGTCCATTTTTCTCAAGCCTGCCCGGGTGACGGGAGAGTCGAAGGGCGTGCCCGTATGGTCCGAGTCAAGGTTTTAGCTATTCGCAGCCGTTGGATCTGGCCCTCTTGAAGCTGGATGGTGTGACAGAAGCCTTGCCGATCGTCGACCTAAGCGAGGCCGGGCTGGTGAGGATCGGGGATCATGTCGTCGCTATCGGCCATCCTGAACAGGGTGGCCTGTGGACCCTCACTACCGGCGTGATCAGCACCGAGGTGGATAATTTCAATGGGGTCAGGGGCAAGCACGTTTTTCAAACGGAGATAGGGCTCAATCGCGGCAATTCCGGTGGCCCCTTGCTCGATGGCGCGGGCCATATGGTTGGGGTCAATACGGCAATTGCTCGCATGGCTCCTGATGGCCTTCCGATCACGAGTATCAGTTTTTCGCTGAAGTCGAGCGTTGCCATAAAGTGGTTGAAGGATCAAGGTGTGGTCCTGCGAGGGACGCAGCCAGCCGGACAAACACAGCCTGCGGCCGATCAGCCGATCCAGCCAGCGTCGCCTCAACCCAAGCCAGTCTCGTCACCTCAAGCGGATCTTTCATCCAAGCTTACGATCAAGCGGCAGGTGCTTCAGCCGACTCCGGTTCGTCCCTACAATCTGGACGAGCTGGTTAGCGATTGGGCGAAGGCGGAAGCGGATCTCGACAGTATGATGTCTGAGATGCGTGGACGGATGAAGGGGAAGTAACAGGGAAGAGGTTGCTTCTTCAGTCGGCTGCGCGCTCGGCATCGGGCCAAGCGCGCAGATCGTGAAATGATGGTCCTGCTGCAGTTCTATGTCGTAATCGCTCCTTCCGAGGCAGAAGAGACATGCCGGGCATATTTGCCCATTACGCCGGAGGTATAGCGGGGCTTGGGCTGTTTGACCTTCTTCAGTCTGGCGGTGATCTCTTTTTGCGAGAGTTCCACGGTCAATGTCCGTTTGGCGATATCGAAGACGATCATGTCGCCGTTCTTCACGGTGCTGATCGGACCTCCCTTGATGGCTTCCGGCGCGACATGGCCTGCCATCAGTCCATGGGTGGCGCCGGAGAAGCGGCCGTCTGTGAGGAGCGCGACTGAGTCGCCCAATCCTGCCCCGACGATGGCAGCCGTGACGCCCAGCATCTCTCTCATGCCGGGGCCGCCGGAGGGGCCTTCATAGCGAATCACCACCACATCGCCTGCTTTAATTTTGCGGGACTGGACTGCGGCAAAGGCGTCCTCTTCCCGGTTGTAGACCTTTGCAGGGCCGCGGAACGTCATGATCGAGTGGCCTGCCACTTTCACGACGCAGCCTTCTGGAGCCAGGTTTCCCTTTAAGATGACGAGCCCGCCGGTTTTCTTGATCGGGTTCGATAGGGGCCGGAGCACTTGCTGTCCTGGATTTTCCTTGGCCTCCTTGGCCTCTTCGCCGATGGTTCTGCCTGTCACGGTCGGTTGGTTGGCATGCAGGAGCCCGGCATCGAGCAGCCGTTTGGCGACCAACGTCGTGCCTCCTGCCGCATAGAGGTCCGACGCGGTAAACTTACCGCCTGGCTTGAGGTCGGCGAGCAACGGCACCTTCCGGTTGATCTTGTCGAAGTCGTCGATGCTCAGTTTGATGCCGGCTTCGCGCGCGATGGCGAGCAGGTGCAGCACCGCAGTGGTCGAGCCGCCGGTTGTGGCCACCGCGGCCATCGCGTTTTCCAGAGACTTCCGCGTAATGATCTGCTTGGGTCGCAGGTCTCGTTTCAGCAGATCCATGACCATCACGCCGGCTTCGAAGGCCACGTCGTCTTTCTTCTGATCCATGGCCGGCACGCCGTTTCGTCCCATCATCGAGATGCCGAGGAATTCGAAGGCGATGGCCATGGTGTTGGCCGTGAACTGACCGCCGCAGGCGCCTGGGCCAGGGCAAGCATGGTCTTCGAGATCCTTGAGGTCGGCATCGTTCATGGTGCCAGCCGCATGTTTCCCGACCGCTTCGAAGACGTCTTGAATAGTCACGTCGTGGCCTTGGAAATGGCCTGGCATGATCGAGCCTCCGTAGAGCATGACCGAGGGTAGGTTCAGGCGGGCGAGGGCCATCACGGTGCCGGGAATGGTCTTGTCGCAGCCCGAGAGGGCTAGCACTCCGTCGAACAGGTGCCCGCGCGCGACGAGCTCGATGGAATCGGCAATCACTTCCCGGCTGATCAGCGAGGCCTTCATCCCTTCTGTGCCCATCGAAATGCCGTCTGAGACCGCGATGGTGTTGTATTCGATGGGGGTGCCGCCTGCGGCTCTGATGCCGGCTTTCACCCGCTCAGACAGGCGGCGCAGGTGGAAGTTGCAGGGCATGACTTCGATCCAGGTATTGGCGACGCCGATGATGGGACGAGACAGGTCTTCGTCGGTGAATCCCACGGCTTTTAACATCGCGCGGGCCGGTGCCCGATCGGGGCCAGCCAGCAATTCGCGGCTTATCAGCTTCAACTCTTTCGACATAAGATCCCCTTACTGGCTGCTGAAAATGTTCCCCAGCTTTATTCTCAGTCGTTCGAGTCCCTCAACGTACCCTGTCGGGTACGCCTCGGAGCTCTCTCCTTGCGGCCTTGCTGGACGGCATGTTGATCAGCCTGGGGAGGTATCGACGTATGCGTGAGTCGATCTTACGCTAAGAACTACTTTCCTTTTTTGCCTTCTTTTTTCTTTTCGTCCTTCTTCGCTTCCGTGTCGATCACGGAGCCGGTGGCTGCGTCGATGTGGACTTCCGTCACGTTTCCGTCTGCGCCGAGCACCTCGACTTCCCAGACGGTCTTGCCATGTTTCTTTTCGATCTCCGCTTCGACGACCGTTCCCGGTATCTTCTCGGACGCGGTTTTGATCGCCTGCTCGATCGTAACCTTGGCGTCTTTGGCCAGGTCTGCGATCTTGCTTTCCTTATCGTCGGCCCAGGCGCTGGACCCCAGTGCGATGAGTAATCCGACGGCTCCCGCTGTGATGATTCCCACTGTGTTCATGGTGTACCTCCTAGCTGGCCGGCCTTTTTGAATGGCCTGTTGTCGTGTCCTTACTTGTGCGGGTTGCTCTTCATAGCGCCGCCATGGGGGCTGCCGTGTCCCTTGTCGGCATCCTTGTGCTGCTGCATCATCTTTTCATGCTCGGCTTTTTCCTTAGCGCGTTGCTCCGGAGTCAGGAGGGCCAGGGCCTCGCGGCGGGCCTTGACGGAGGCCAGGCGTAAGCCGACTTGCAGATCCCCGCTTTGCTTTAACTTGGCTTCGATCGCTCCCAGGTCTGACTTCTCATCGTCGTTCAAGGCTTTGAACTCGCGCTCTGCGATCTGGATATCGGCTTCGCTCTTGATGCGGATCTTGTCGATGTTGAGTTGTGCGTCCTTGAGTTTCGTGACTTGCTCCGCCGCGAGCCCGATTTCTTTTTCGTGCTTGAGGAGATGCCGGATCAGGTGGCCGGTGCTGTTATGCATCATGCCGGCGCCATGTCCGCCCATCGATCCATGCCTGCTCTCCCCGTGTCCTTCCTTGCCGTAGCCGGGCTCATTGGCCCAGGCTCCTGACATGCCCAGGCTTAGCGCAAATACGGCTGCGGCGCCCAGCGTCACGATGGTCTGTGTTCCCTGTTTCATGAAGACCTCCCTAGGTTGAACCGAGATGAAAACGCGTGCAATGCATAATGTTATGGCCCCAGTAATCCGTGCTCGCCCTTCAGTCCATTGAAGAGGAATTGCACGGCGAGTGCGGCCAGCAAGAGCCCCATCAACCGGGTGATGATTTTTTCCGCAATCGGGCTGATCCATTTGGCCCCGGTGGCTCCGAGCGACAAGGTGATATAGCTTGCCAGACCGACCAACGCAACGCAAGCTAGCAATAGGCCTCGCTGCGCCCAGGAAATGGCCTGGGCTTCCAGAAGAATCACCGTGGAAATGGCGGCGGGCCCTGCTAGCATCGGGATGGCCAGGGGCGTGATGGCGATGTCGTCTTTGGTGGTCCCCTCGGCCGTTTCCGCCGCAGTTTCCTGGACTGGAGACCGTTGCGCCCGCAACATATCCAGGGCGACCAATAAGAGCACGAGCGCTCCGGCCACCTGGATGGCGGGAAGCGTGATGCCCAAGAGGGTAAAGAGCCATTGGCCGATGAGGGTAAAGACCGTCAAGATTCCGGCTGCCACCAGGCAGGCAGTGCGAGCCATCCGCAGCCGTTGACCGATCGAATCGCGGGCCGTCATGGCTAGGAAGGCCGGTACTGTGGCGATCGGGTCGACGACGACAAAGAGGGAGCTGAATGCCAGGACTGCGTATTCAGTGAGGGTCATGGCTGTGATCTACGTTTGGCCTTGGCCAGCAGCTCGGCGCGCGGGTCCGGATGCTCGATGGCCCGGAGTTGGTCGTAGAGTTTGCGTTCTTCATCGGTCAGGGAGTGAGGCATGACGATCTGAATCGTCAGGAAGAGATCGCCGTGGCCGCCTGCTGCGGCAGGGAGGCCCTTACCCTTCAACCGAAGTTTGCCCTCTGCCTTGCTTCCAGGCGGAACTTTTACGCGGACCTGTTCCATCAGGGTTGGGGCCATCACATCGGCTCCCAGGGCCGCCTCCCAGGGGAAGACGGGGAGGGAGACGTGAATATCGCTGCCCTGTCGGCGAAAGACTTTGTCCGGCGTGATCGTCACACGCAGATAGAGGTCACCAGGTTTTCCGCCATTCGCCCCTGCCTGGCCCTTGCCGGCCACGCGCACTCTGGTGCCATCCTGAACCCCGGCGGGGATGCGGACTTCGATTGTATTGGGCTGTAATGTGGCTCCATGTCCCTGGCAGGTCGGGCAAGTGCGTCCCCGCAGGGCGCCGCTCCCGTGGCAGGTGGAGCAGGGCACCGGCTCTTGCAACGTCAGGCGTTTCGTCACGCCGGTGAAGACTTCGGCCAGTGTCAGTTGCGCTTCCGTTTCAAGGTCCTCGCCTTGGATGGCAAACCCGCGGCCATTGCCGCTTCGCCCTCGCCCTTTGAATAGATTTTCGAAAATGTCGGAAAAGCCTTCTCCTGCGGATGAAAACTCCGGACCGCTCTCTCCGCGGGCAGCGGCCTGCCGGCGCGCTTGCTCGTAGGCCTCAGCCTGCTCCCAGTTGGCTCCATGCTGATCGTACTTTTTGCGTTTGGCCGGATCGCTCAGGACTTCGTGCGCTTCGTTCAATTCCTTGAACTTCTTTTCCATTTCCGACTTCTTGGCACCGCTATGGAGATCGGGATGGACTTGGCGGGCGAGGCGGCGATAGGCTTTTTTAATGTCGTCAGCCGAGGCAGACTTGGGGAGACCGAGAACCTGATAGTAGTCGCGTGGTGTAGTAGCCATAAGTGGAAAATAATATCGCGAAAGAAAAGATCAATAG
>SYGW01000105.1 GCA_005800255.1 Nitrospiraceae bacterium
GCCGAGTCGTAGCCCCGATACTCCAGCTTGGCCAGGCCGCCGATGAGAATCGGCACCGCCTCCTGATCGCCCACATATCCGACGATTCCACACATACGAGCTACCTACTCCGCTTCTTCGGTTGGCTTGCCGCGGGCTTCTTCGCCGCCTTGGCCGGTACTGCTGTCGCCAAGGCACGGCGGCGCGCCGCCCATCCAGCGCGATTCACCTGCACGACCCGTGAGATCGCCAATGCATGAGCCGGCACATCCTTCGTGACCGTGGTGCCGGCTGCGACAACGGCTCCTGCTCCCACCGTTACCGGCGCAACTAACTGGGTATCGCTCCCGAGAAAAACCCCATCGCCGATGACCGTCTGAGACTTCCGCAATCCGTCGTAGTTACAGGTGATGGTGCCGGCGCCGACATTCACCCCTTTGCCGATCTTCGCATCCCCCAGGTAACTCAGATGGTTCGCCTGCGAGCCTTCGCCCAAGTCGGTTTTTTTCATCTCGACAAAGTTCCCAACCTTGGCCTGCTTCCGCACCACCACGCCGGGCCGCAGATGCACGAAGGGGCCCACTCGCGCCCCGTCCTCGATCTGAGAGTCGGTGCACACGCAATGGTCCAAAATCTCGACCCTGTCCCCGACAATGCAATCCGTTAATCGCACATGGGAGCGCAGCAGACAATCTTCCCCGATGACCGTCGTTCCCTCGAGCGTCACATTGGGGTAGAGCACCGTATCTTGCCCGATCGTGACGGTCGCGTCGATCCAGGTCGAAGCAGGATCGAGCATCGCCACCCCCGCATCCAGCCACCGGTCCCGGATCTGCCACCGCACGACCTGCTCCGCCTCGGCGAGCTGCCGTCTCGTGTTCACGCCCAATCCCTCGTCGGGATCGTCAAGCACGACCGTCGCGATGCGCCGTCCTGCGCGCTCCACAAGCCGGACGATATCCGTCAAATAATATTCCCCCTGGGCATTGCTAGGCTCGAGTTTTTCCAACGCGCTGAAAAGAAACTCCCCGTCGACCACATAGGTGCCCACGTTGATTTCATGGATCGCGCGCTCCGCTTCATTGGCGTCACGGTCCTCGACGATGCGAAGGACGCTCCGGTCGGACGAAGGAGCACGGACGACCCGCCCATAGCCGCTCGCGTCGTCCAGCTCCGCGGTCAGCAGAGTCACAGTCGCGCGCTCAGCCTGATGCACGCGCAGGAGCTCACGCACGGTCTCTTCCCGGAGCAGCGGCGTATCGCCGTTCAGAATCAAATAGCTGGAGGGAGCGCCCCGCTTGCCCACCCCGAACACCGGACGACTCTGCAACACCGCATGCCCTGTGCCCAATTGTTTCCGTTGCTCGACGATCGACACTCGCGCGCCGCTCTTGCCGGACACAACTGGATCGATCGCCTGACGAACCAGCTCTGCCTGATGACCGACCACAACCGCCACAGATTCTCCGGCGACGCGCAATCCGAGCCCCACCGAATAGAGCACCATCGCCTGGCCCGCCACAGGATGTAGCACCTTCGCCCGCTTTGAACGCATGCGCGTCCCCTGCCCTGCCGCCATGACGACCACCGCCAGACCGGCAATCGTTCCCTGACGGTCTTGGCCAACCGCCTTCTTCGTCGTCGCGGTTGCAGTCGCGCGTGAGCGGCTCATCCGATCGACACTCCCGACTCAGGCTGCTTGACCATACCCTGCTTCGTCGCGGCCATCACGGCCGAGGACAGGGGCATAGAAGGCGAACAGAGCCCGCCTGAAACGATCAGCTTCATCGCCTCTTCTACGCTCATATCGATAGGAGCAACTTCATGTTCCGGCACCAAGAGAAAGTAGCCGGACGTCGGATTCGGCGATGTCGGCACATAGACATGGATCAAGGGCTCCTGCGCAAGATCCTGCACCTCCCCCCTAGTCGCACCGGTCACAAAAGCAAAACAATAGTGGCCATTCTTAGGAAACTGAATCAGCACGACGCGGTTGTAGGACGGATGGTCGGAGAAGGACAAAATGTCCATCATGGACTTCAAGGTCGAGTAGATCCCCCGCACAAGCGGCACCCGGTTCAACAATTCCTCCCACCACTTCACGATCTGCTTGCCCATGAAGTTCGTGGCAAAGAGCCCGGTCACCAGCACCAACAGGATCAACGAAAGAATCCCCAGCCCCGGCACATAATGACTTGGCACCAGCCGGACCAGGAGGTCGCCCAAAATCCCATCCACCGCCACGAAAAGGGTCTTCAAAATGAGGACGGTCCCCCACAGGGGGATAATCACCAGCAGCCCTGTCAGAAAGTAGCGTTTTAACGAGGTTTTCAGCATAAATGAGAGCCGCCGGATGTAGGCCGCCATCATACAGAGAATGAGGGGGGCCTCGCAAGCCTTTTCTTGCTATTTTCAACAACTTGGAATACCATCCCGCCCGTTTTCTCCACCGGTGAAAGAACCAGCTCAATGGGCACAAAAAAGCGGCAGACTCGCGGTCTCTTCATTACCCTGGAGGGAGTTGAAGGCAGCGGGAAAAGCACCCAGATCAGCCACCTCGCCAAGGTGCTGACCAAGGCGGGCTATCGCGTGCTGCACACGAGAGAACCGGGAGGCACGGCGACAGCCGAAGCAATCCGCCATATTCTCCTCACTGCCTCGTCAAAAGAATCGGTCACGCCTCAAGCGGAAGCCCTGCTCATCTTCGCGGCAAGAAGCCAGCACGTCACGCATCTCGTCGAACCGGCGTTACGGAACGGCACGGTCGTACTCTGCGACCGGTTCTCCGATTCTACCTTGGCCTATCAAGGATTCGCGCGGGGCCTTGATCTTCAGTGGCTGCGAGCAACGAACACAGTCGCAACAAACGGACTGGCGCCGGACCTGACCCTCGTCCTCGACCTCCCGATCTCAGTGGGCTTGGCCAGGAGGAGAGCCGATCATGGCCAGCAGAATCGGCTGGACCGGGAGGCGGAACGTTTCCATCGCAAAGTGCGATGGGGCTTTCTGGCCCTCGCAGCAGAAGAACCGGGCCGCATGAAAGTCGTGAATGCAAATCGTCCCCCGCAAGAAGTCCGGGACGAGCTCACAGAGATCGTGCTAGGCTGGCTCAGGAAACCTCGTCGATCCCCACGCCGCCGGAGCTGACATGCCCTTTCGCGACTGTATTGGCCATCAGCAATCCATCGCCCTTCTCCAAGCCGCCGTCTCCCATGAGCGAATGGCTCACGCCTACCTGCTCCATGGCGAGGAAACGATAGGGAAACGGTTGACGGCGATTCGTTTTGCGCAGGCGCTCAGCTGCGAGCAGCCTCCCGAATCGAACAGTCTCGACAGTTGCGGAACCTGCCGCTCCTGCCAACAAATTGAAGCCCGCACCCATCCGGATTTTTTCGTCATCGAACCGGATCCGGAACAGGCCACTCAGCAAATCAAGATCGAACAGGTGCGCGAAATCGAGCATCAGATCATGTATCGGCCGCTCGTCGGCGAGCGAAAAATCTGCCTGATCAACGACGCAGACCGCATGACGATCGGCGCGGCTAACGCCTTACTGAAAACATTGGAAGAACCGCCGGCCCATAGCCTCTTCCTTTTAATTTCGAGTCGCCCAGCCGCCCTCCCCGCAACCATCCGGTCACGCTGTCAGGCCCTGCGCTTCACGACCCCTGCCCGCACCCAGGTGGAGGCCACGCTCATCCTGAAACGAGAAATCCCTCCGGCAGACGCGAGATTCCTCGCCATCATCAGCGAAGGCCGCATCGGGGAAGCCCTCACGTCCGACGTGAAAAACACGCGCGCGCGCCAACAGGAACTCGTGGACTTGGTCCGGCCCCAATCCTTGCAATCGATCGGGTCCATCCTGTCGTCGGCGGAAGCGATTGCCAAGGCAGACAAGGCCCAGGACATCCTCGCCTGGATGACTCGCTGGATCCGCGACCTCGTCTTGATCCAGGTCGGAGGAGACCGAGACCAGATCCTCAACCTCGACGACCTCACCACGCTGGAAGCCTACGCGCAGCAGGCCGATACCGACGCATTGCTAGGCCTACTCCGTGAGATCGAACTGACCGAGCAGCGCGCCACGCGCCACCTCAATCTCCAGATGGCGCTGGAAATGATCCTGCTCCGCCTGCGCGATGCGCTCACCGCGCCATCCGTCCCTCTGCCAGCCTAGCTTTCGCCATTTATTACCTGCTATCTTTTGTCACGCCCCATGAGCAATCTCAACAGCTTCTACATCACGACGCCAATCTATTACGTGAACGACGTGCCCCATCTCGGGCATGCCTATACCACCGTGGCGGCCGACGTTCTGGCCCGCTACTGGCGCCTGCGGGGACACGACGTATTCTTCCTCACAGGGCTCGATGAACATGGGCAAAAGGTTCAGCAGGCCGCGGCCAAGGCCGGCATCGACCCGCAGGCCCATTGCGACAAGCTCGCGCCCCAGTTCCAGGAACTCTGGAAACGGCTGAACATCTCGCACGACGCTTTCATCCGGACGACCGATGCCCCACACAAGTCGGTGGTTCAGCGCTATCTGCAACAGCTCTTCGATGCGGGCCTGATTTACAAAGCCGATTACACTGGCTGGTACTGCACGTTCGATGAACGGTTCTGGACGGAAAAGGATGTCACAGGCGGCCTCTGCCCCGACTGCAAACGTCCGGTGGAACAGCTCAGCGAACACAACTACTTTTTCAAAATGGGGCAGTATCAGGAGCGCCTGATCCAGCACATCACACAACATCCCGACTTCATCCGCCCAGAATCGCGGCGCAACGAAGTCCTGGGATTTCTGACGACGCAAACCCTCAGCGACCTCTCGATCTCCCGGCCCAAATCCAGACTCTCCTGGGGCATCGAACTCCCCTTCGATACAGACTGCGTGACCTATGTCTGGTTCGACGCGCTGGTGAACTATGTCTCAGCCTTGGAATACCTGCCGAAGAAGCCCTCCTTCAATCAATTCTGGCCTGCCTCAGTCCATCTCGTCGGGAAAGATATCCTGACCACCCACGCAGTCTACTGGTCCACGATGCTCATGGCCCTGAACCTGCCCTTGCCGAAAACGATCTTCGCTCACGGCTGGTGGACTGTCGACGGGGAAAAGATGTCGAAGAGCCGCGGCAACGTCGTGGATCCTCACAAGATGATCGAAACCATCGGCGCCGATGCGTTCCGGCATTTCCTATTCCGGGAAGTCCCCTTCGGACAGGACGGAGACTTTTCGCAACCCACCATGGGCACCATCATCAACAGCGACTTGGCCAACGGGATCGGCAATCTGCTGAGCCGCACCTTAACGATGATCGAGCGGTTCGCCAACGGCACGATTCCCGCTGCCGGTGCGCCTGCCCTACCGGAACTGGAAACCAAGCTCGCCGCAGCCGCAACCAGACTTCCGGAAAGAATCGAGCACGGATTCCGCTCCCTCGCCTTCAGGGAAAATCTCCAGGCCATCTGGGAACTCATCGGTCTCTGCGACGAATACATCGACAAGGCTGCTCCCTGGAAACTGGCCAAGGACCCCAACTGCCACCCACAGCTCAACACGGTCCTGCATACAGCCTCAAGGGCACTACGTTTGATCTCTGTCCTCCTTTATCCCTATATGCCCCAGACGGCCGGACAACTGGCCCAGCAAGTCGGCCTCTCGTTCGACTTTTCAACAACGCTGCAGCAGACAACCTACGAATGGAATGCGCCGCTCCCCGAAACAAAAATTTGCAAAGGCCCCGGCCTGTTCCCCCGTATCGAAACACAACCACAAGGAGCGAAGACCGTGAGCGACGCCACTACCCCCCCGCAACCGACAACAGCAATCCCAACCACACCCGCAGCTGCAGCGCCCAACGTCCCTAGCCCTGCGCCGCAGGCCCCTGCTGTTGCCCAGATCACCATCGACGACTTCATGAAGATTCAACTCAAGACCGCAAGGGTCATCAGCGCGGAGCGAGTGCCGAAATCGGAAAAACTTCTCAAGCTGCAAGTCAGTCTTGGCGAAGGAACGGAGCAACGGCAGATCGTCGCAGGCATCGGCAAGAAATACGAGCCAGAGGCCTTGATCGGCAAGATGATCATCATTGTCGCGAACCTCAAGCCGGCGAAGCTCATGGGCATCGAGTCGCAAGGCATGGTGCTGGCTGCGGGAGACAGCGAAGTACGAGGCCTGGCCACGATTCTTGAAGAAGTCGATCCCGGCACCAAAGTGAAATAAACTGGATAGTGGCAACAGCCAGGCGGCTACCCCTCCTCTGAAGGCTTGCTGAGACGCAAAGGCCGTGCGAAACTATCATCAATGTCTACTCCGGCCTCTTACGAACATCTCCGCTCCAGGCTCTCACTCGCCCTGGCGCTGAACGCGGCGATCATCGTCGCGGAATTCATCGGCGGGTGGATCCTCAACAGCATCGGGCTCATGAGCGACGCGGGCCATAACCTCGTCGACCAGGGCTCGCTCTTTCTCGCCCTCTATGCCCATCTCCTCACGGCCAGGCCCGCCACGGAAGCGAGAACCTTCGGCTATCACAGGGCCGGCATCATTGCGGCCTTTTTGAATTCGTTCATCCTGTTACTCACGGCCGTTGGCATCACAATCGTGGGAATCAATCGGCTGCTGCAGCCGGTCCCGGTGGACGGGGCTTGGGTCATGGCCATCGCGGCGCTCAGTTTCGCAGCCAATCTCAGCATCGCCCTGCTCTTGCAGCATGGGGCCAAGGACGACCTCAATATCCGCAGCGCCTTCTGGCACATATTGGGCGACGCCTGGGTGTCGCTGGGAGTCGTCGTCAGCGGCGCCGCCATCCTCTTCGCAGGATGGACCATTTTCGATCCACTGATCAGCTTACTGGTCGTCGTAGCCATTACCAAAGGAGCTTGGCCGCTGTTCAAAGAATCGCTGGAGGTCTTGCTGGAATCGACGCCGTCCCATATCAGCGCCACGCATGTGGCAACCACAATCGAGGCCATTCCAGGCGTCAAGAACGTCCACGACCTCCATATCTGGGCCGTGGATCCACGGTTGATCATGCTGACCTGTCACATTCTCGTCGATGGAGACGATTCGGCCATGACCAATGGCCTGCTCCAGACCATCCGAACCAAGGTCAGCGCCGAATTCGGCATCAAACATCTGACGATTCAAATGGGCACTGACTGCTGCCAGCCGAATGAGATCCATTGCGATCTCACGACACTGGCCAAGCATCACCGGAGTGAAGGGCTCGCCCACGTGCACCACTGATCGATCGCTTATTGCACACGGCCTATCTGTCTCGTTCACAGCCATACATAAAACCATGACCCCAAGCCCGATTCCTTTTTATGTCCTCTGCGGCTCCCTCGGCGCAGGCAAAACCACCCTCCTCATGAGGCTGCTTGAACATTGGAAAAGCCAGGGCAAACGGGCCGGCGTCTTGATGAACGAAGCGGGCGAGGTCAGCATCGACGGCCCGCGCGCCGGCACCATCGCGGAACAGGTCATGAACCTGGCGGGCGGCTGCGTCTGCTGCGATACGAAAGAAGACCTGTCCTGGGGCATCGCCCAACTGGTGCGGGACTATGAGTCGGATGTCATCATCCTCGAATGTTCGGGCATGGCAGACTCGGCCGAAGTCATCGATGCCGTCACAGACCTCTACACCGCGCAGCTCGCGCGGCTGGAGAAAGTCATCGCCTTGCTGCATCCAATCCCGGCCGATCGGGAGAGCATGGCAGGCTTCGTGACGGCACAGGCGATTCGCTGCGCCGACGAGTTGATCCTCAATAAGAAAGACCTCTATGTCGTAGGCCATTGGGAAGGGTTCAAAGACTCGATCACCAAACAGAATCCCTATGCCAGGGTCTGGGAAACCAGCCAAGCCAGGGTCGAGCCCTTCTCGCTGCTCGAACCGCTCCCCCGCATCGCCCCGCCTCCAACAGTCAACGTGGAGTTCGGCGTCCCTCGGTCAGCCGCGACGAAAAAGCGGGCATCCTACCACCCGATCGCCACGACGGTATTGCTGCCAGGCCCCTTGAACTTTGAACGATTCCTGCGCTGGATGAAGACCCTGCCCCCTGAGCTGGAGCGGGCGAAAGGCTTCTTCCGCTTCGCCAAGGGACCGGAGTTGCAGGAATTTCAATATGCCCCACCTGGTAACGCGACCGTCACGCCGATCACCCTGCTCGACGAACCGAAACATGCCATCGTCTTAATTGGAAGAGGCTACGACCAGGAACGATGCCAAGCAGAATTGTTGAACTGTCTGGAGAACCGAGAGAGCACAGGAAGTTAAACGGCAGGATTTTTTCGTACAGCGCGAATGGGAGAATAGCGCAGAAGCAACCAGGCAGCCCCAGCTCCCAGCAATCCTCCGATCGCCCAGCCCCCCAACACATCCGTGACATAGTGGGCTCCGATAAAGACACGCGAGAGACCGATCAGTCCGACCAGTGGCCAGCTCACCCAGCCAGATCTCGGATAGAGCATCTGGAGAAAGGCCGCAGCCGTCGCGCTATTAATCGCATGGTTCGACGGAAATCCAAACGTCTTGCCGCAAGCTTCGATCTGGTGAATATCAGGAAGCGCCATGCAGGGCCGTGGCCGAGCCACAAGATCCTTAAGCCTCGCTCCGATGAAATCTAACAGGCCGATGGAAACAGCCAACACTGGGGATGCCATCACCGCTTCCCGCCAAGACAACCAGAGCCAATAGCCGGTCATGAGTAGGCAAGGAACCCACAGCAGACCTGGGTTGGAGAAATTGAGCGCCCATTGGTCCAGCCAGGCCGACTGTCCGGCAAGGCCGTTGATGGCGCGGAAGAGCGATTCATCGACGTTCATATCAATGTTTCTTTTTTAGCGTGTACGAAAGTGGATCCGGACGGTAAGCTCCCCATCGATCGGCTCATCGCCTTTCAACTGAGGATCGAAGGTCCATTGGCTCAGCGCAGCCATACCGGCAATGGTGAGTTCCCGATGCCGAGCCGGCTCCAAGACTACAACGGTCACAGCCGCACCCTTGGAAACCAACATACGCACCTTCATCCAATCGTCGAGGTCTTTGCCATCCAGCGACGAAGGAATAGCGGGCCAAGGCGTGGCTTTTGGAACAGGGCCTACTTGCTGGTCCTTATTGAGCGGCAAACCATGGACATGGACTTCAGGCAGCTCCAACACATCTTCATGGTGATCGTCTGCATGAGTCGCCTCATCACCGGCCACCGCAAACGCAAAAGCAGGCCAGGTCAACACCACTGCAATAGATATCGCGAAAAACAATCTCATGACCGCGCATCCTACCGTATTGATTACGGATGCTCAAACGGGCCAGTCAACAAGGCCGCAGGCGATGCACGAACCGGAGGCGTACCCTCTGGGATACGTTGAGGATTCGTGCGAGACGAGAACGCAGTTGATGGCCCGTTTCAGCATCCGATTAGAAGAACCATTGGCCCCGGAAAAAGAACGACCTCGGCATCCCGGCATGTGACACCCCCAGGCCGATACTCCCCTCGCCTTGGTTGATGAAATACTTCTGGTCCAACAGGTTAATCACGTCAACGCCCAAGAGAAACTTCTGATTGTCCCAGGGCAAGGGAATGACATGACTGAGGGACAGGTTATAGATCGTGTAGGATGGACTGTGGGAAGAATTGGTCTTGGCCCCCTCTTCCGCCGTCCGCAGCCCTGAGGCATAGAGCATCTGCCCAGTCAGAGTCGTCCGTTCCTTCAAACGATAGGCCACCAAGCCAGAGCTTGTAAGGGTCTGTGAGTGATCGCAGAACACTCCTCCGGCGGAGTTGATATCGTTGATCTCCTTCTGTTCCAACAGGACATGGCCGGATTGAAGGCCGTAGCCCTTACACTGCCCCCAGGCCACGTTCCCTCTCGCAGTCAAATCCTCCCGCAGCTGCAACTTCAAGGCGCCATCGATGCCTTGCTGCCAGCCCCGCTCGAAGGCAAAGTAGTTCAAGAGCGGAGTCGTGCCGAACTGGCCTGCGTCGGACAGAAAATGCGACAGCTTGTAGTAGCCGGTCAATTGGAGAGTCGCCCAGCGTGAGAGGGCATGGTCGCTCCCAACCTCGAAGTAATGGGCCCGCTCGGCCCTGACGACATTGTTCGTCGTATTCTCCGGGGCCGCCTTCGTGCCGGCCGTATTGAGTTTCGTGAAGGAAATCGCTTCGAGATTCGGCGGCGTAAACTGCCGCCCGTAGAAGGCGTGGAACACATTGGACTGATCGGCCTTGTAAGCCACTCCGACCCGCGGGCTGATCTGCCCCTCATGACGCTGGTACTGCACCACATCGCCCCTCACGCCAAGGTTGAAGGTCCAGCGATCGCTCGGGCTCCACTGATCTTGAATCCAGAGTTCCTGGCGCCAGCCGATCAGGCGGTTATCGGCGTTCCGCTCCAATAGATTGCCCGTCGGATTGCCCGCCCCATCGTCTGCAAATGTGAACAGTCTCGTCTTATTCACCGTCTGTGTCCGATCGACCTGGAAGCCGGCTTTGACCACATGTTCCTTGGAGTGAATATAGGTATGGTCGAACCGGACTCCGTTCGAATTAGCGCTCCGGTCCTGGCTCCCCGCGGAAAACGACCTCGTCGGATCTGCCGTATAGGCCAGTAGATTAAATGGGTCAGTCCTGAACGTGGCCCTCGTCTGGCGGACATAGCCGGAGAGGCTGAAGAAGTTACTGCTGTTCACATCGTGCCGCCAGACCATGTGGCCGTACTGGTTATTCTCTTCTTGGTTCTCGTCAATGGCTTGGGAGGCCACCGGCGTGAATCCTGGGCGGCTCGCCCGAAGCAGCGGCAGCATCTGCCCGCTGGGATCGAGCGCCCGGCCAGGCATGGTTGGAATTTGATACTTCGCCACGGAGTTCAAGAATACCCACGAGAAGTTGTTCGTATTGTCGTGCTGGTAGTCGCCGCGCATGAAGGTCTGGTTCCGCTCGCTTTGCCCGTGAAAAATCGAATGGCCTAGCGTCGGAGGCTCGATGCCGCGATTCGTCGAGGTATAGCTGTTCAGGACATAGAACCGGAACTTCTCACCGATCGTGCCTCCATATTCGAACGAGGGACTGGCCGTCTGATTCGACCCGCCGAACAGTTGCGCCGACCCGAATCCCGGCTTGGTGCCGCTCTTGGTCGTAATGTCCAGCACCGCTGCCGTCTTGTTTCCATACTGCGCTTCCATGCCGCCCAGAATGATATCAGCCCGTTCCCAGGCTCGCGGCGCAATCACATCGGAGAAGGTGGACGACACGGTATCGGGAATCGGCACCCCGTCGATCCGCAGCTGAAGATTGGCATGATCCTGCCGGATATGAACCTGCTTGAGGGAGCCATAGGAGGCGCTTGGAATCGTGAGCAGCACGTCCTGCAACTCGACATTGTTGCCGCGCGGCAACTCCTCGATGTCTTTGCGGCTCACCGCATAGGTCTCGCTCGACAGCTTATCGTGAATCGGAGCCAGGGAGGATCGTACTTCGAGAGCGATCTCTCTGGCCTTGGAGAGGGTCAAGGTGATGGGACCGGGCGGCTCGGACCCGATCTTCAGCACGATATATTCGCTCCGATAGGTGTCCTGAACAGCGCTAACGGAATAGGTTCCATCGGCAGGGACAGAAATTCTGAACTCGCCCGCCTCACTCGAGAGGCCGGTCGCGACCAAGCTCCCTTCTTGATCCTTCACCTCCACGACCACCTGCCCCACCCGACGGAGGTCCTGACTTTGGACCGATCCGGCAATAAGGACAGACTCGACTGCAAGAACCTGCGCGTGCGCAAACAGACTCCAGCATAGGCAAAAATAGATGGAACGAAATAAGAAACGACAGCAACTAGGTCGCATGAAACCCTCTACTGAGCACGCAGTGAAAAATGCCAACACCCATCGAGGACAGCCACATGGCAACAATCCCAAGATGGAGTAAGCCGCAGTGACGTGATTAGCCGAGGGGAGGAGCGCGAGAAGGGCCGGGAGTGGGGAGTTCGAACGAGAGTAGAACCGAGTCAGACGGAAGCTCCAATAGATTGACGAGTTCGCAGGCGGTCAGGAGAGGAGCCCCGACATCGAGAGAGCCGGCCGTGTGGTGTTGCACCCACTGACAGAGGTCCGTGTCGGAATGTTCGTGCCCGTCATGGTCAGCCGCGGCTAATTCATGATGCACATCCTGCGCGACCGCAAAGGGAGCGATCGCTAGCAGCAAGAGCATGAGGCCTATAGAGGCCACAGCTCGGAGACTGATGGAGTGGGGATACCAACGCTTCATACCCATTTGAACTACCATACCATCGAGAAGCCCGTCAAACGGATAGGCCGTTTCCACCGACGATTTCAGCCTCAAAAGGCAGCCCGCGCCAGGCAAATAGAATCCCTCACTATCCGCACATTATTGACGGCGGCCGCAGGCCACCTCAGAATTACTCAAATCCCCTGGCTATTGAAGGCCTTACGAGCCCTATCCGTAGATTTTGCTTGAGGCCTCTGGTATACTTTACGAACTTTCTTCTTTGCGAAAAGGCTACGCGATGAATCAACCACTCGACAACCAACATATCCTTGAAATCAAACCGCTGCCCTCGCCGCGGACGATCAAGTCAAAATTGCCGATTACGGACCAGGCCGCCGCTCTAGTCATCGAAACCAGAGAGGCCATTCGCCGCATCTTGCATGGCCAAGACCGCGTGCGCCTACTCGTCATCGTCGGCCCCTGTTCGATCCACGATCCCAATGCCGCCTACGAGTATGCCGACCGACTGAAACCGGTCGCCGATGCCTTGCGAGACCGGCTACTGATCGTCATGCGAACCTACTTTGAAAAGCCCCGCACCACGGTCGGATGGAAGGGCCTCATCAACGATCCGCACCTGGACGGCACCTGCGATATCGGAACGGGTCTGGAGCTGGCCAGAACGATTCTGCTCAACATCAATAAACGCGGGATCCCCTGCGCAGCCGAAGCCTTGGACCCTGTATCGCCCCAATACATCGCCGATCTCTGGAGCTGGGTCGCCATCGGCGCCCGCACCACCGAGAGCCAACCTCATAGGGAAATGGCCAGCGGCCTCTCGATGCCGGTCGGGTTCAAGAACGGCACAGGAGGCGATCTGCAAGTCGCCTGGAATGCCATGGTCGCCGCAAAACAGCCGCACCATTTTCTAGGCATCAATGCCGACGGACTCACCTCGATCATCAAGACCACGGGCAACCCGGACCGCCATATCGTGCTGCGGGGCGGCGGAGGCAAAACCAATTACGAAGCCGAACATGTGGCCCGCGCGGAAGCGGTCGTGGCAGGAGACGGCATCGCCCGCCCCATCATGATCGACTGTTCGCACGACAATTCGAGCAAAGACCACCGGCGCCAAAACCTCGTCGCCAGAGATGCCCTCAAACAGTTCCGCGAAGGCCGCCAGTCCATCATGGGCCTGATGCTTGAAAGCAACCTCAATCCAGGCAAGCAAACCTGGCAACAGGGAAAAACCCTGGCCCATGGCGTCTCCATCACCGATGCCTGCCTCGGCTGGGAAGAAACCGAATCGCTCCTCAACGAACTAGCCGACACGATCGTGACCAAACCCGCGTAGCACAAGTTCGATCTTCAGCCGACCCCCCTCAGTGGTACGTTGAGGATTTCGATGAGCCGAGAACGAAGCTGGCGGCCTTTTTCAGCATCCTGCTAAAGACTCCATGTTGATCGACACCCACACCCACCTGGACGATGCCCGCTACAATGAGGACCGAGCGGCCATGATCGCCAGAGCCAGGGAGGCAGGCGTCGAGGCCTTCGTCACCATCGGCTGCGATCTGGCCACCAGCCAAGCGGCAGCGGCGTTGGCGAGGCAACATCCCTTCGTCTATGCCTCCATCGGCGTCCACCCCCATGAAGTGAAACATATCCTCGATGGCTGGTACGACGAGCTCCGTCGCCTGGCGCAGAACAAGAAAGTGATCGCCTACGGCGAGATCGGCCTCGACTACCATTACAACCACTCCTCGCCCCAGGAACAACGCGAGCGATTCCGCGAGCAGATCCAGCTCGCGCGCGAACTGCGCCTTCCCGTGATCATTCACACGAGAGAAGCCCAAGAGGATACGATTGCGATTTTAAAAGAAGAGCGGGCCTCGGAAATCGGCGGGGTCTTTCACTGTTTTTCAGGGGATGCCTGGCTGGCGAAAGAGGCGCTGGACTTGGGGTTCTATCTCTCGTTCTCCGGCATTCTCACGTTTCAGAGTGCGGCGACGCTGCGGGACATCGCCAAGACCGCCCCGCTGGACCGGCTCCTGATCGAAACCGACTGCCCTTACCTCACCCCCATCCCTCACCGAGGCAAACGCAACGAACCGGCCTACGTGGCCCTTGTCGCGCAGAAACTGGCGGAGCTTCACGCCGAGACGCCCGGCATGTCGATCGACACCATCGGGCGCATCACGACCGAGAACGCGAAACGCCTGTTCAAAATCGCTTAAGCTGCCGGCTACGCTGCCGCTGAGCCTTGGGCAGCTTCCTCGGATTTCCTCGTTTCTCAGGGCCCCGCTTCGGACGGAGATCCTCTCCCGTATCCAGTTCTTTGTGTAGCGATGTGCCGGGCTGAGCCGACGCCCCCTGCAGTTTCCCGGCAAACTCCTGCGCCTTCATGACGAACGATCCCTGCGCCCTGGCAAAGTCGACGATCTCCCGATCGGAACTTACCACGGCGCAATCGGACCCATATTCGGCAGCCAGACGTTGGATCACCTGATCGGCCTTTTCTCCCCGCCGGGAAAAGATCACCTCAAGGCCCAGCCGATGTTCACGCCGTTCCGTGCCCCAACCCTGTTGCCACCCGTCGAAGACTACGGTGACGGCATGGGATTTTCTCTGACGGTAGGCAGCCAAGTCGCGTAACAGGGCTTCGCGCGCCATCTCGGAATGCAGGCTCGCCCCGCCGCCGATCCGGCTTGTCTGAGCCAGGAGATTGTACCCATCGACGATCACATGGAGTGCCATGGCCGAAGACCCTACCGCTCGCATAGGCCTCTGTCAATCGACTCCGCCGGAGGTTCGTACGGCCAATCCCCTTGACAATGGGGCATACATCTGAGAAAAAACTCTATATCCCATTGTAGGCAGTCAACACCCATGCGATCAGTTTTGTGGCGCATCTTCACCCTCGCCTTCCTGGTCGGACTCTTCGGCCTCCCAGGTCCTGGCCTCGATCCGTTCCACGCCGCTGCCGCCACGAATGAGGCACGGCAGAAATCTCCCACCAAGCCCAGAAAATCTCATACCTCCCAGATACGGCTCACGCCCCAGGCCCCAGGCCTGGCGACGGTTCAGGATGTCCGAACCGCCAGCTCACCGGGATTGACGAGGCTCGTCCTCGACCTCGACTCGAAAGCCCGTCCAGGCAAACAGCCCATTCTTCAGAGCGAGGGAGTGACAATCACCCTTCCCAACGTCACATTGAGTCCATCCGCCAAAGCAAAACTTGCATCAGGCGAACGATCCAAGCCCTTCATCATCACCCAGACGTCGGAGCGATCGGTCGACATCTCTCTCCCGGCCGGTTCATTTCAAAGTTACAAAATACTCACGCTGGCCAACCCTCCCAGGCTGGTCGTCGATGTTGTGCCCCCCCAAGAATCCCCGGCGACATTGGTCTCAGAGCCCTTGCCGGAACGAACGCCATCGCTCCCCGCTCCGCCACAGCCGGCTCAACCCCAATCTAAGCCAATCAAAACCATCGTGATCGATCCAGGGCATGGAGGGAAAGACCCTGGCGCCCTGGGCCAACGAGGAACGGAAGAGAAGGACATTACGCTGAAGGTGGGGCTGAAGCTGCGCGACCTCCTCAGCAAGCAACCGGGAATCCGCGTCCTCATGACCCGTGATCATGACGAATTCATCGAGTTGGAGAACCGCGCCAAGTTCGCCAATGCACAGGATGCGGATCTCTTTGTCTCGATCCATGTCAATTCCCACACCAAACGCTCCGTCAAGGGGATTGAGATCTACCATTTCGGCACGGCCAAGGATCAACGGGCGCTCGAAGTCGCGGCCCGCGAAAACGGCACCCCGCTCAACAACACCGGCGCGGGCTGGGAATATCTCGTGGCAGACCTCCTCACCTCCAAGAAAATCGAAGAATCCCTCGAACTGGCCTGGACCGCCAAGGAAGCCATGGTGACGACCTTGAACAGCCACTACACGCTGGTGGACCATGGCGTCAAAACCGCGCCGTTCTACGTGCTCCGCTTCACCAGCATGCCCAGCATTCTAGCGGAAATCGCCTATATCTCGAATGCGGCGGAAGAAGAGATGCTCCGAACCGGGCTCTTCACGACGCGCGTCGCGGAAGCCTTAGAGGAAAGCGTCAAAACATTCCTCGGCTCAGCCAAGCTGGCCAAGCAATGACTGCCGCGCCGAACCTCCTGCGACAGCCATGCCAACCGTAAAGTTAGTCGTCGAATATGACGGAACCGGCTATGCAGGCTGGCAACGTCAGCCCGACCAACCCACAATCCAAGCGGCCATCGAACAAGCCATCCACCAGGTCAGCCACGCCACGGTCTCCATCATCGGCGCAGGCCGCACAGACTCAGGCGTCCATGCGCTCGGACAAGTCGCCAGCTTTCGCACGAGCCTGAATTGGCCCGCAACCAGCTGGATGCGATCGCTCAATGCCGTGCTGCCGAACGATGTTGCCGTGCGCGCCGTGGCCCTCATGGACGACCGCTTTCATGCCCAGCACGACGCGCGAGGCAAGCTCTACACCTATCGCATCCTCCATCGCCAGCCCAAACCCGCCCTCGACCGTGCATTTGTCTGGCACATCTACAGGCCGCTGGACGAAGCGGCCATGCAAGAGGCAGGGGCTTCGCTGATTGGGACACAGGACTTCTCTTCCTTCGAGGGAAGCCTCACGGACAACACCAATCCGATCTGCCAACTGCAGCGATTTGCTGTCCTGCGTCAGGGCGAGGAAATCCGCATCGAGGCCTACGCCGATCGATTCCTGAAGCATATGGTTCGCGCGATGGTGGGAACGGTCGTCGAGGTCGGATTGGGAAAACGGACGCCCCACAGCTTGACAGAAATCCTGAAATCCAAGGACCGGCGAACAGCAGGAGTAACCGCTCCGCCTCATGGGCTCTGTCTCACGAAGGTGGATTACGCCTAGCGAGGGGGGGAGGCTAGAATAAACGGGGGGAATTTTGATTGTCGAGCTTCTTGTGAAGCTCAAGCAACTCCTGTTCGAGCGACAGGAGTCTGTCACTGATGGGGTCTGGCAGGTTGCTATGGTCCATGGTGGCATCTGGGAGCCGCTCGCCCTGCATTTTAATCACGCGGGCCGGCACACCGATCACAGTTGAATTAGCCGCGACATTCTTCAGCACCACAGAATTGGCACCGATCTTCACATTGTCGCCGATCGTAATTCCGCCAAGAATCTTGGCCCCAGCTCCGACCACGACATGGTTCCCCACCGTCGGATGCCGCTTGCCCCGCTCTTTGCCCGTTCCGCCGAGCGTCACACCTTGAAAGAGCGTCACAAAGTCCCCGATCTCCGCCGTCTCGCCGATCCCAACACCCATGCCATGGTCGATAAAGAATCCCCTGCCGATCTTCGCCGATGGATGGATCTCGATCCCTGTCAGCCAACGGGCGAGCTGAGAAATGAAACGAGGGAGGAACGGAACGCGATGGGCCTTGAGCCAATGGGACACGCGATAGGCCAGCATGGCATGGAAGCCGGCATAGGTCAGCACGACTTCAAACCAACTGGTCGCCGAAGGATCCCGATCGAAGATCGCACGAAGATCTTCTTGAATAGTTTTGAGAAGCATAGACGCTATCTTACGCCGCCGAAGCCCGTTCGATCAAACAGACCGCCTGAGCGGCGATCCCTTCCTCACGACCGATCATGCCGATGCCCTCGCCACTTTTGACCTTCACATTGATCAGATCCGGATCAACCCCGAGCACCAGCGCCATCTGCTTCTGCATCGCCGCCAGGTAGGAACTGAGCCTGGGGGCCTGCGCGATCACGATGGTGTCCACGTTCACGATACGATACCCCTTGGCCCGCAGCTTTCCGACCACATCTTCCAGCAGCTTGAGGCTTGAAATATCTTTAAACCGTTGGTCGGAGCTGGGATAATGCCGCCCCAAATCTCCCTCCCCCATCGCGCCGAGCAAGGCATCGCAGAGGGCATGGACCAAGGCGTCGGAATCGGAATGACCCAACAGGCCCTTGCTGTGCGGCACCTCGACCCCGCCGAGAATCAGCTTGCGCCCCGCACCCAATGGATGGATGTCGTATCCGCAACCAATGCGCATGTGAGATCCTTTCATACGAGGAGAGGGTCAACGTCTACACGTCGCGAGTCATACAGCCCCGATGCGACGACCTGATAGACTTTCAACCGTTCTGACTTGTTTTACGTGATGCCAGAATGGCCTCGCCAATGACCAGGTCTTCAGGCCTTGTCACTTTGATATTCTCCCCGCTTCCCTCAACCACCGCCACAGCATGTCCGAGCCATTCCACCAGGAAAGCATCATCCGTAGCCCGCACCCCTTCGGCCTGCGCTTTCCTGTGAGCCTCCTCGATCCAATCACGCCGAAAGGCCTGCGGAGTCTGCGCAAGCCACAAGGGCGCGCGATCAACCGTCTGTTCGATCATCCTATCAGGCCCTACTTGCTTGACCGTATCCCTCATGGGAAGAGCAATGATCGCCGCGCCGTGCTTCCTCGCCGCTGCCACCACCTCGTCGATCATCCCTTGGGTCAGAAAGGGCCTGACCGCATCATGGACGAGCACGATCTCTGTGCCGGAGGGAACTTCCGCTAGCGCATGCCGCACTGAATCTTGCCGCTCGGTGCCGCCGGCCACTACCTTCGTTACTTTCGTAAATCGATGTTTCGCGACGATCTCACGCTGGCAATAATCGATGTCCGCGGACGGAACGGCGAGAATAATCTGGTCGACCACCGCTGCGGCTTGCAAGGCCAACAGGGACTGGATGATGAGCGGCTCTCCGCCCAGCGCCAGAAACTGTTTCGGGATGGCACCGCCCATCCGAAGGCCGCGCCCGGCAGCAGGCACGAGAGCGATCACCTGCTTGGCCACTGGTTCCTCTCGCGCGGGATCTTCCACATCCTTACGGCCGAAGCGTGAGATAGAGGGATCGGCCCTGCCGCTTGACCAACAAGAGGACCGCTTGATCTTTGGACAGACCGGACCTCAGCCGTTCATAGGTCTTGAGCGAGGTCACAGCCTTTCGATTTACTTCCAGAATCAGATCGCCTTCTCGCACGCCGATCTCTTCCGCCATACTGCCAGGCTTGACTCGCGTCACCACCACCCCTCGCTCGGACGACTTGATCCCATACCGGCCGGCCAGCTCCTCCGTGAGCTCATGCACCTCAAGATCAGAGAGGACTCCGGTCGACGCAATCGGCTCCTCGCTCTCGTCCGACCCTGCCTGCGCAATAGACTTGGGCTGCTCGACGATCGTCACGTCCAACGTCTTGTGTTTCTTGTCTCTGATCAGTTTGATCGAAACCTTTTTCCCGAGCAGAGTTTGCGCGACGGCATTGCGCAGATGCATAGGGGAATCCATCGACTTGCCGTCGAATTCCACGATCACGTCCGCCCGTTCGAATCCCGCCTTTTTCGCCGGGCTGTCTTCCATCACATCACTGACGAGCACGCCCTTCGTTTCCGTAATGCCGAACTGCGCCGCCAACTCAGGCGACAGTTCTTGAATCGATACGCCCAGCCAGCCTCGCACGACTTTTCCTGTTCGAACCAGTTGATCCATGATCGAATGGGCCAGGTTGCTGGGCACGGCAAACCCGATCCCCATATTGCCGCCGCTCTGGCTGAAGATGGCCGTATTGATGCCGACCAGTTCGCCGCGAACATTCACCAAGGCTCCGCCTGAATTACCAGGATTGATTGCCGCATCGGTCTGGATAAAATCTTCATATTCAGCGATACCCATGCTGGCTCGCCCGACCGCGCTCACGATGCCCATCGTCACAGTCTGGGTCAGGCCAAAGGGGCTGCCTACCGCCAACACGAACTCACCGACTTCCAATTGATCGGAATCGGCCCAGGCGATGGGCGACAAGCCCGTCGCCTCGATCTTGATCACGGCGATATCCGTCTTGGAATCCGTCCCGATCAGCTTGGCTTTGAACTCGCGTTTATCGGACAGCACCACGCGAATATCGTCCGCCTTGTTCACCACATGATTGTTGGTGATAATCAATCCGCTGGGATCCACGATGACTCCGGACCCCTGCCCCTTTTCCTTGCGTTCTTTCGGCATATCGCGTTTGAACTCGTCGCCAAAAAACCGCCGAAAGAAGGGATCGTCGAAGGGTGACCCTTGAGGGCCCTCTCCCGCTTTGCCGGTGCGCGTGGCCGCAATGTTAACGACCGAAGGCTTGACCGATTTCGCAATCTCGACGAAATTCTTCCCGTTCCCCCCGGACATCGGCAACTGCGGCGCCGTGACCACGGGACGGGCGAGAGGGGCCGGAGCCGGCTCCGGGCCGGCTGTGCCGTTCGGCAGCCATCCCATATCGGACGCCACCACAATCCCGATGACGATGCCCACCGCAATCAGCGTAAACGAAACGATCCAAGGACGACGTGACTTCATAGGAATCAACAATCCTTCATGCTTCATGCGACAGACCAACAATGCATGGCGCGAAACGCCGAAGCCTTACTTACTCTCGCCGGAATAGATCCCCATGATGGTGTGGAGAAACTTAATCGCTTCCGGCTTGGGACGCTGGAACGAATTCCGCCCGATGATGGAGCCGAACCCGCCGCCGTCGCGAATCGCGCGAGCTTCCTCAAACACGTTCTGATCTTCGCTCTTGGCGCCGCCGGAGAAAATCACGATCCGCCGCCCGTCGAACGCGCTCTGCACCACATGCGTGACCCGCTCTGCCAACGTCTTGATCGGCACTTGCGTCGCCTCATAGACCTTCTTCGCCGCGGCCTGCTCCAAATGCGCCGAAGGCAGCTTGACCTTGATGATATGGGCGCCGAGCTGGGCGGCAATCTGAGCCGCATAGGCCACCACATCGATCGCCGTCTCCCCTTCTTTGCTCAATCCTGACCCGCGCGGATAGGACCACACGACGACCGCCAAGCCGCAGGCCTTGGCGTCTTCCGCAATCTCGCGGAGCTGTTCATACATCGCATTACAATGGGCAGATCCCGGATAGATCGTGAACCCCACGGCAACACAGCCCAGGCGCAAGGCATCCGAGACGCTCCCGGTGACTGACGACATGGGGTCCTTGTCGTCATGCAAGGAGTCATGGCTGTTGAGCTTCAGGATGAGCGGGATTTCCCCGGCATATTGAGAAGCCCCTGTTTCCAAAAACCCCAAGGGAGCCGCGTAGCCATTGCAACCGGCGTCGATCGCCAACTGGAAATGATAAAGAGGATTATAGCCGGCTGGGTTGACGGCAAAGCTCCTGGCCGGGCCATGTTCGAACCCCTGGTCCACCGGCAGAATCATCAGCTTGCCGGTCCCTGCCAGCTTGCCATGCCGCAACAACCTGGCAATATTCGTTTTCGTTCCAACGTTGTCATTGCTGTACCAACTGAGAATGTCCTGTACACGATCTGCCATGTGTCCCCTCCTCAAACGGCTCTTGTCGTTACGCTTGACCTTGGATATGACGTTCCGCGTCCAGCACGTCGTCCATGCTGCCGATGATCAACGGCACCCGCTGATGGAGCTGCTTGGCCTCCACGTCGAGGATACGCATCGTGCCGGTGCTGGCCCTCCCGCCTGCCTGCTCCACGACCCAGGCCAAGGGATTCGCCTCATACAGCAACCGGAGCTTCCCTTCCGGCTTGGCCAGCTCGCCGGGATAGAGATAGATCCCTCCCTCAAGAAGGATCCGGTGCACATCCGCAACTAAACAACCGGAGTAGCGCCCACTGTAAGGTCGTCCAGTCGCCTTGTCTTTAACTTTCAGATAGTCGAAATATTTCTGCGTTCCGCCAGGCCACTTGTGGTAATTCCCTTCGTTGACCGCATAGACCTTCCCCCGAGCCGGTATGGTGATCGCTTTATGGGAGAGGAGATAGTCTCCACTCTCCGGATCCAGCGTAAACCCATGGACCCCCTGGCCCGTAGTAAAGACCAGCATCGTGCTGGCGCCAAAGAGGAGATAGCCTGCCGCGACTTGCTCGGTCCCC
>SYGW01000106.1 GCA_005800255.1 Nitrospiraceae bacterium
AAAAATCTACTACCCGACCTCCACCCTCGTGACGGGACTCGACATCCTCTTCTTCTTGGTCGCCCGCATGATCATGATGGGATTGAAGTTCATGGGCGAGGTGCCCTTCCGCGACGTCTATATCCATGCCCTCGTGCGGGATGCCGAAGGGCAGAAGATGAGCAAGTCGAAGGGCAACGTGATCGATCCGCTCCATGTGATGGAGCAGTTCGGCACAGACGCGCTCCGCTTCACCCTCGCCTCGATGGCCTCGCCTGGCCGCGACATCAAACTCGCGGAGGAACGGATCGAAGGCTATCGCAATTTCGCCAACAAAATCTGGAACGCGACCAGGTTCAGCCTCATGAATCTGGACGGACCTCGCACGGCGAATGCCCCAGCAGAACGCAGCTTCCCGGACCGCTGGATTTTGAGCCGTCTCAATCACACAATCCAAGTCGTCACGACGGAACTGGACGCCTATCGATTCGACCGGGCCGCCAATGCTCTGTACCAGTTCATCTGGCACGAGTACTGTGACTGGTACCTCGAACTGATCAAGCCCACGCTCCAAAATCCTGCCAGCCTTGACGCGCCTGGCACCAGACAGACCCTCGTCGATACGTTGGAAACCACGATGCGGCTCCTGCATCCCTTCATGCCCTTTCTCACGGAGGAAATCTGGCAAACCCTCCCCCACCAGGGCGAGAGCATCGTGGTACAGCGGTATCCCACCCACGAAACAGCCTGGATGGCGCCTGAGATGGACCAGCGGTTTACGCTGCTGGAACAGACCATCGGCCTGGTACGCTCCTCCCGCGTCCTCTTGAACTATCCGCCGGGACAACCGATCACCTTCTACGTCTCGCACGACGAGCCGCAGAGACAGGCGCATCTGGACCAGCTCAAACCCTACCTTGCCCATCTCGGACGAGGCACGATCGAGCTGACCCAGACGGCAACCTGGCCGACCGGCAACCTCCTCAGATTGGTCATCGATGGCTTATCCGTCGGCATCCTGGTGGCGGGCGACGTGGACCTCAACAAAGCGCTGGATCGCCTGCTCAAGCAACAGTCGGAGCAGACGAAGGAACTGGAACGGCTGGAAGGAAAACTGCGCAATCAGGAATTTACCGCCAAGGCTCCGCCGGAAGTCATTACCGACCACCAGGATCGATTGGCAAGCCTGCGCCGCGATCAAATCATGCTCGCCAGCAGCGAGCAACAGTTGCGCGCCATGTTGGGAGCCTAACAGATGCTCAAGGCTCCGGTTGCCGACATCCGCCGCGCCGTCAGGCTGGCGCTCCAGGAAGATCTCCCGCACGGTGACGTCACGACCGCCGTCCTCTTTCCTGCTCCGGTTCCGGCTCGCGCCAGCATCGTTGCCCAGCAACCGCTAGTGGTCGCAGGACTCGCCGCGGCCATTCATGTATTTCGCGCCATCGATTCCTCGCTCGTCCTCACGATCCACCGCCAGGATGGAGACCTGGCGCAGGATGGAGACTGTCTCCTCCAGATCGAAGGCGATGGACGATCCATCCTTACGGCGGAGCGAGTCGCGTTGAACTTTCTGCAACACCTCTCCGGGATCGCCACCTTGACGAGCCAATTTTGCGATGCCGTGAGCGGATACCCGGTCAACATCCTGGACACGAGAAAAACGACTCCCGGCTTGCGAGCCCTGCAAAAATGGGCCGTCCTCCTCGGCGGAGGCACGAATCACCGTCCGTCCCTGAGCGACGGCATCCTCATCAAGGACAATCATCTGGCCTTCCTGCGCCGAACAGCCGCGCCCGTCAAGGCTGCCTGCCGCAAGGCCAACGACAAGGCCCCTCGCGGCATGACGGTGATTGTGGAAGTGGAGTCCTTGGCGGAGGTGAAACAGGCCCTGACAGAGCCGGTCGATATCATCCTGCTGGATAACATGCCCCCGGCCATAGTGCGTCGCGCCGTCAAGTTGATCAAGGGCCATGCGCTCGTGGAAGTCTCGGGTGGCATCACCTTGAGCAATGTGCGGGCGATGGCGGAAGCAGGCCCGGACCGCATCTCCATCGGGGCCCTCACCCATTCGGCTCCCGCCGCAACAATGAGTCTGGTGCTCGAACCACCGAACCGGCTTCGCAAGGCGAAATAACGAGTGTTATCCTCACCTCCCCTCTCCAGAGAAACGATCCAAAGCACATTGGCCACCACATGGCTGGGACGTCGCATCGAACTGTTCGAGAGCCTCCCCTCGACAAACCGGGAAGCCTCTCGCCTCGCACAGGCGGACGTGGAACATGGCACAGTCGTCGTCGCAGACAGCCAGACAGCCGGTCGTGGGCGCTTGGACAGAACCTGGTTTTCACCGGCCGGCGCCAACCTCTATTGCTCCGTCATCCTCCGGATGAAACGTCCGGCTGAAGGCCTCACGGAATGGCTCTCCTGGCTGCCGCTCGTCTCGGCATTGGCTGCAGCAGAAGCGATCGAGACAGTCTCCTCCCTCCATGTCTCCGTGAAATGGCCCAACGATCTCCTGATCTCGGAGCGAAAGGTCGGAGGGATTCTCTGTGAAAGCGGTTCCGGGGCCGGCTCAATCCCATTCCAAATTATCGGAATCGGCCTCAACGTCAACGCTGCACAAGAGGACTGGCCGGAGGAACTCCGCGAATCAGCCACCTCGATCCGGCACGAACAGCAACGAGCCGTTGACCGCAACCGGCTGCTGGCCCAACTCCTCCTTGAGCTCGAACAATGCATCGATGAATTGGCCTCTCACGGAACCAGCCGGCTGTCGATGGCCTATCGCCAGCGCTGCTCGACCATCGGACAACGAGTGAAAGCCACCTTGGCCAATGAAGACCAGTGCCTGGGGCGAGCCGAAGGCATCGGCCAGGATGGAGCCCTGCTGGTACGGCCGGACCAGACGCAACCAGGCAGCAAAGAACCAGCCATCGTCTCGCTACGAGTCGCGGACATCATCTACCTGCGGACCTAACAGACTACTGGCCAAATCACTCGCCCCAGACGTAGAATAGGGTATGCTTCTCGTCGTCGATATCGGCAACACCAACATTGTCTGGGGCGTCTATGACGACCGCACCCTGGCGGCCCATTGGCGCATCGCCACGGACGTCAAGAAAACCTCCGACGAATACGGCATTCTTTTCGCCACCCTCCTTACGGCAGCAGGAATCTCCGTGCAACGGCTGACCGACGCCATCATCTCCAGCGTTGTCCCGGCCCTGACCGGAACCGTCGAACAGATGATCGAGCAGTATTTGCGCCTGCGCCCCTTGATCGTAACCTCGGACACGGATACGGGACTCACCATCCGTTACGACCACCCGAAAGAAATCGGCAGCGACCGACTGGTCAACGCCGCCGCCGCCTACCATAAATATCGCCGCGACCTCATCGTCGTCGACTTCGGCACCGCGACCACCTTTTGCGCCATCACGGCAGAGGGTCAATATCTCGGAGGCGTCATCGCCCCGGGCCTCGGTATCTCGGCGGAGGCCCTCTTCACCAGAGCGGCCAAACTGGCCAAAGTAGAATTGATCCGCCCCAAAACTGTCATCGGCACAGACACAGCCAGCAGCATTCAATCGGGGCTCTTATTCGGCTATGCGGGGCTGGTCGATACAGTCGTCCGACGCATGGAACAGGAACTAAGCCGCTCCATCTACGTCATCGGCACAGGAGGGCTCAGCTCCATCCTGGCTTCCGAAACGACGTCGATCCAAAAAATCGAGCCCCTCCTGACCTTGGAGGGACTTGAACTCCTCTACCGCCGCGCTCAAGGCACCCTCCCCTCCGCCAAACAGGTCTAACAACCGCCACCAGAGCACAAGTAATTAATTTTTCTGGCCCCGTTGACTTCATGGGGGCTGTGGCTATCTCCCCATAGACAAAGGGGTATTTCATGGCTGAAGATCAGCAGAACGCGAATACAATCGACAACTTGAACAATTCCTCGCCAACCTCAGAAGAAGCAAGCCCAGTCGCAGAACTGGAGCAGGCTCTTGCGGCCAAAACTGAAGAGGCGAAGGGGTTGAACGATAAATACTTGCGGCTCGCTGCCGAATTCGACAACTACAAACGCTTGACCCAGAAGGACCAACGGGACCAGATACGGTTCGGCAACGAGCAATTGCTGAAAGAACTCCTCCCGGTCGTCGATAATCTCGAACGGGCCATCAAGGCCTCACGAGACGACGGGAGCAACGAAGTGCTCATGCAGGGCGTGGAACTCACGCTCAAGCAGTTGACGGCAGCCTTGACGAGATTTTATGTCACGCCCATTGAAACGGTCGGCAAACCCTTCGATCCCGCGACGCATCAATCCGTCACGTCCGTTCCGTCCGAGAAGGTTCCGGATCAGCATGTCGTGGACGAGTTTCAACGGGGCTATCTCCTGCACGACCGTATCCTGCGAGCCGCCATGGTCAGCGTTTCGACGGGCCTGGCCGATAGCTGATCGAACGTAAACGCACAAGTTTATCGTACACCTATCATCACAGACAGATATAGCTAGGAAGGAGTAGGCACATGGGTAAAGTGATCGGAATCGATCTTGGAACCACGAACTCCTGCGTTTCTATCATGAGCGGCGGTGAACCGACTGTGATCGCCAACGCAGAAGGAGCTCGCACCACCCCGTCCATCGTCGCCATCACCGAAAAAGAGGAACGCCTCGTCGGACAGATTGCCAAACGCCAGGCGATCACGAATCCAGGGAACACCATTTTCTCCGTGAAACGCCTCATGGGCCGCAAGTTCCGCAGCCAGCAAGTGACCGACGCAGCCAAGCGGTTGCCCTACAAAGTGGTCGACGGCGACAACGGCGATGCCTACGTCGAGCTGCGCGGCAAGCGCTACAGCCCGCCGGAAATCTCCGCCATGATTCTGCAAAAAATGCGGCAGACCGCCGAAGACTATCTCGGAGAAAAAGTCACCGAAGCGGTCATCACCGTCCCGGCCTATTTCGACGACAGCCAGCGTCAGGCCACCAAAGATGCCGGCCAGGTCGCGGGCTTGACCGTCCTCCGGATCATTAACGAACCGACCGCCGCGGCCCTCGCCTACGGCCTGGACAAAAAGAAGGACGAGCGGGTTGCCGTCTACGATTTGGGCGGCGGCACCTTCGACGTCTCCATCCTGGAAATTGGCGACGGCGTATTCGAAGTCAAATCAACCAACGGCGATACCTATCTCGGCGGCGACGACTTCGACGAGCGCGTCATGGACTGGCTGGTCGACGAGTTCAAGAAGGATCAAGGCATCGATCTCCGCAAGGATCGGATGGCCCTCCAACGTCTGAAGGAAGCGGCGGAGCGGGCCAAGATCGAACTCTCCTCGTCGCAGGACACCGAGATCAATCTGCCCTTCCTCACTGCCGATGCCAGCGGACCCAAGCACCTGGTCATCAAACTGACCCGCGCGAAGCTGGAGCAGTTGGTCGACGACCTGATCAAACGGTCGATCGAGCCCTGCAAGAAGGCGCTCGCCGACGCCGGAGTCTCCGCGCGCGACATCAACGAAGTCGTCCTCGTCGGCGGCATGACCCTTATGCCGAAAGTCATTCAAGCCGTCAAGGAATTCTTCGGCAAAGAACCGCATCGGGGTGTGAACCCCGACGAAGTGGTCGCCATCGGCGCGGGCATTCAAGGCGGCGTGCTCAAGGGCGAAGTGAAGGACGTGCTGCTTCTCGATGTCACGCCTCTCTCGCTGGGCATCGAGACCCTCGGCGGTGTCTTCACG
>SYGW01000107.1 GCA_005800255.1 Nitrospiraceae bacterium
TCGCCTACGCCACGGAAGAAATTCTGCTGGTCCTCGTGCCGGCCAGTCTGGCCTTCGCGCATTTCTCGATCCCGATCAGCGTCATGATCATCCTCCTGCTCGCGATCTTGACGCTCTCCTACTCGCAGATCATTTTCGAATATCCGGGAGGCGGCGGCGCCTACATCGTTTCGAAATCAAACCTGGGTGAATGGCCGGGCCTGACGGCAGCGGCCTCGCTGATGATCGATTATGTCCTGACCGTCGCGGTCAGCGTAGCGGCTGGCATCGCCGCCATCACCTCGGCCGTCCCCGCGCTCTTTCCCTACCGCACGATACTCGGCGTGGTGGCCATCGTGCTCGTGCTCCTCGTCAACCTGCGCGGCGTCCGAGAATCGGGAAAGGTCTTCGCCGTCCCAACCTACCTCTTCATCATGGGCATGTTGCTCATGCTGGCCGCAGGCACCTATCAGCTCCTCTTCAGCCAGCTCACACCGATCGCCGCGCAGAGCATGGCGACGCAAACCGCAGTCGAGTCGGTATCGATGTTTCTCCTGCTTCGCGCCTTTTCATCCGGCTGTACGGCGCTCACCGGCGTAGAAGTCATCTCAAACGGCGTGCCGGCCTTTCGCCCCCCGGAACCGAAGAACGCCGCCATTACGATGATCACCATGGCGCTCGTCCTAGGCACGCTCTTCCTCGGCATCAGCACGATGGCCTATCACTTGGGCGTCCTGCCGAAAGAAGATGAAACCGTCGTCTCGCAAGTGGCGCGAGCCATTTTCGGCGAAGGATTCCTCTATTACCTAATCCAGATTTCCACGATGTCGATCTTGGTCCTCGCGGCGAACAGCGCCTTCGCCGGATTCCCGCGGCTCGCGTCCTTATTGGCCCGCGACGGCTATATGCCCCACCAGATGGAACTCATGGGAGACCGTTTGGTCTTCTCCAACGGCATTCTCATCCTGGGAATCTTCTCCTGCTTCCTCATCATCCTGTTCGGCGGCGACACCCACGCGCTAATTCCACTCTATGCCGTCGGCGTCTTCCTTTCGTTCACTCTCTCGCAAGCCGGCATGGTCCGCCGCTGGCTAAGCAAGCGCGGCCCCCATTGGCGGAAAAAAATCGTCATTAACGGCATCGGCGCCGTCGCCACGGCCATTGCGACCGCGATCATCGCCAGCACCAAGTTCATGCACGGCGCCTGGATCGTCATCGTGCTAATCCCAATCCTGATCATAATGTTCCGCGGCATTCACGCCCACTACCAAGCGGTCTCCGAGCAGATCACGCTCGACCGGCGGGGAAGCCGCCCTCCCATGCCGCGGCGCAATATCGTCATCATTCCCATCAGCGGGGTGAACCGCGCCGTCATCCGCGCGGTCGACTATGCCCGCAGCAGGCCAGGAGAAGTCCGGGCTGTGTTCGTCGACATCGATCCGGAAGCCACGGCCCGGCTCGAAATGCAGTGGGCGCAATGGGGCTGCGGCGTCAACATCGTCGTGCTGCCCTCCCCCTATCGCTCCATCCTGAGCTCCCTCCTCGACTACGTCGAGGCGATCCTGAAAAAGGAACCGGACACCTGGGTCACCGTCGTGATTCCCGAAATCCTCCCGGCCCGCTGGTGGCAGAACATCCTGCACAATCAGCGAGCCCTTCTCCTGAAAGCGTCGCTCCTGTTCAAAGATCGCGTTATCCTAACCGACGTGCCGTTCCACCTAACGAGGTGAGCGTGGGAAATTCAAAGTTAAAAATGAACAGTGGGGAGTTGGGACTTCACTTTTACATTTTGCCTTTTGCCTTTTGCCTTGCACTAGCGCAGCCGGCCCAGGCCTTGAAGATCCTCGAACCGGCTGAGGGATCCAAGCTCACATCGGGGAAGACCGTCACGGCCCGCGTAGACCTCGGCAAAGACTCAGGCATCGTGAAGGTCCGCTACTATTGGTATGGAGAACAGGACGAGACCCTGGTGGGACAGGAAGATGCGACGGCCACGGGATCGATCATCGCGCCGGTAGCCCTCGTCGGACTGGCAGACCAGGAGCCCCCGTTCGGCGGGAAGCTCCCCATCCCCAAAGACGGCATCGGACCCATGCGGCTGCTAGCAGTCGCGGAAATTTCACGGGGCCGCCTGGGCACGAGATCCATCTTCGATGAAATCCTCGTGAACGTCGAGCCAACCGCCTCCCTTGCCATCATCGACTTCGAAACGGACAAGCCCCTGCATCTCGGCAGGGCCGGACAATCCTCCGCCTTCGGCCACGTCGATTCACTGGGCAAGGTCTTCGAGTTGCCGGTAGTGGGGGAATTCACCGACGGGGTCACCCGCCGGATCAGCAGCCCCGGCAGCGGCACGAGCCTTCAATCGTCAAACCCCACCATCATCAAAGTGCTTACTGACGGCTTACTCCAGATTGTCGGTAACGGAAAAGCCACGATCACCGTCTCGAATCGCGGCAAACAGGCTTCGCTCGATGTTGCAGTCGATGTCAACGAAGAGCCGAACGAGCCTCCGGTCGCGGATGCAGGTCCCCATCAAACAGTCAACGCCGGCACGAAGGTGAAGCTGAGCGGTCTCAAGAGCCGGGATGCGGAAGGCGAAGCCCTGTACTATTCCTGGAGCCAGGTGCGAGGCAGCAAGATCGCGCTCCTGGACGTGAATAACGCCGAAGCCTCCTTCCTCGCTCCGACCGTGTCGGAGAAACGGACCTATCGGTTTAAGCTGAGGGTGACGGATAAGAAGGGGGCGGACAGTGTGCCTGCCTATGTAGATGTGGCTGTCGAGCCGTAGCGGCTACTGAATCAGCTCCTCCTCACACCCTCCCCAGCTGCACCGGCCCATAGATTTCTCTGGCTTGCTGAAGTTCTTTCATGTGTTTGCGGAGGGCTGGGCCGAATTTGGAGGCGAGGACTGCCTTGCGATGGGGCTCGATGCTCCGTTCGACCTGTTCGATGGTATCTGCCAACTGTTTAACCAGCTGCTTGCCTGAGCCAGTGAGCCACTTGAGGTGCCAGCTGGCATATTCCAGATCATGGATCGAGTAGCGGACCGATTCCACTTCTTCCAGACAGCGAAACCTGGCTCGCTGTAAATCCTTCTCCGTGAGGCCCGCCCTCTTCCATCTAGTCGCTCCTCCCACCCCCGAGGCCCAGGTTGAAAGCCGCTCGAAGAGCATCGCCCCCATCGTAAAGGTGAAGGCCGCGTGCAGAATGCCTCTGAACGGACGCAAGCTGCGGCGCCAGGGGGAATAGAAAACTTGCTGGTTGCGATCGCCTTGATACATGACGTACTTGCGCAATAACAGATTCAGGTGATGATGGCTGTTCTCATGGATCAAGTCGTCGATCAGATCGAGGTTGTCCCGGTCGAAACAGTTGATGAACGACAAGCCAGGCCTGTGGCGATAGCTGAAGCTCACCACGCCCTTGGCCTTGAGGGGATTGATTCTGGAAGTAAGGAGCGCGAGCACCTCCTGCCCTTCCGGCCAGGCCTCGTGAATGGTCGTCCAGGCCCGGTTGATTCGCTGCACTTGCACGGCTGAGGTCGCAGCCACAGTCTTAGTCTGGCGGTCCTTTCCATAGACGAGCGTCGGCCCGACCGTGATGGGTCCTGCCTCCGTCTCGATGGCCAGGACCGGCGGCCAGTGCTGCCAGCTCCAATCCAACCGGTGGCCTCTCATCGTGCAGAGGGGCGTCACGGCTCGGCCAATCTTCACGGATAACTCATGCGGACGCACCAACAGCGTCGCCTGCCTGGAGGATTGTGTGAGGGCTCGCTTCACCGAAATGGGAGCCTCGTAAGTCGCGCCCTCCAGCCCTATGGCCATCGTGCCGACCATCTCTGTCCGCTCAACATTGCCTCCGAGCTGAACCGCAACGGCCCAAGACGGAATCTTGTGCGCCTCACACCAGAGCATCGGCAGGCCTGGCACGAGACAGAGCGATTCCTGTGTCAGCTCCTGCGTCAGCCTCTTACACAGTTGGTTCAGCCTCCGTTCAAGTCCCGAAGCCTGGGCAACCCCTCGCGGGAACAGATCATCCAGATAACTGTTCTCGAAAAACTTCTCCTGACATTCGGCAAATAACTGAGCCGCAAACTCTGGCGCATCCTGCTCCGCTCGAATTTGTTGCAGCAGATCGATAAAGTAGACCAAGTCGTTCAAGGCTTCGATCCAGCCGGCCACTTTCCAATGGGCATAGGCATCCCGTTCGAGCGCTCGGCCGAGATACCGGAAATAGGCCACCGGCAAGCCCAAGGACGTCGCCACATCGGCATATTGATTGTCCAAATCCAGGCAGAGATCGCTCAGGAGTCGTTTCATCGACAGGCGAAATTCTCCTTGAAAGCGAACGAGCAGAGGCGCATCGAGTAACGGCATGGGACACAGGCTCCAGGGTAAAGGAGTCAGACTGTACCGGAGGAGAGGGCCCGCTGCAAGAATAGATCGGAGCCAGAAGCTCCGCTCCGACTGCTTGCGTGTTTTATCAGTGAATCGTACAGTGCGGGGATTCGCTCAATAAAAAAGCCAACCGGAGGCGCATCGTGGCACTAACCGCAGCAGAAATCGGGGAGGTCGTGGGTGAACTGGCCCCTGCCTTGGCCGAGGGCTGGATTCAAAAAAGTCAGCAGCCGACTGATCGCACTATTCTGCTGGAGATCCGCACGCCAGGACGGACGCACCGGCTCCTCCTTTCCTGCCACCCGGAAACAGCCCGTCTCCACTTCACCACGGAAGCCTTTCAGAATCCGCCGACTCCTCCTCCCTTCTGCCAATTTCTCCGCGCCCACCTGCAAGGAGCGCGCATCGACAAAATCGAGCAGGTTCACGGAGACCGGATCGTCCACCTTGCCCTGAGCACCAAGGAAGGTCCCTGCACCTTGGTCGCGGAACTGACAGGCAAAACCTCAAACCTCCTCGTCCTCGATGAGGCAGGCCTAATCCGGCGAGACCTCAATGGGACCAAGGATCTGGCGGGTCAGTTGTATGTTGCGCCACCCCTTCTTCTGCGGGACAAACCTGTCACAGCCCTGTCTCGATTCAGCCAGGACAGCCAGGCATCACCATTCCCCCTCTCCGCTGCTATCGAGGCCCATTACCATAAGGCCGAAGCCACGTCAGGCATCGAAACCGCACGGAATGCCAGGGCCGGGACACTCAAGAAATCCATCAAGAAGTTCCGCCGCCGCATCGAAGCCTGGCACGAAGACCTCGCAAAGGCAGAAAAGTACAAGACCTACGCCCGCTACGGGGAGCTCATCAAGGCGAACCTCGGAACCATCCGCAGGGGCCAGACCGATGTCACCCTGGTGGATTATTTCAATGAAGAGCTGCCCAGCCTGACGATCCCCCTCGACCAGGCCAAAACTCCCCAGGACAATATGGACGACTACTTCAAGAAACACCGGAAGTACCTGGCATCGGAACGGGAGCTACGGCCTCGCATCGTCGAGGGAGAAAAAGAGTTAGCCACGCTGCAGCAAGAGTTGGCCTCTATTGAGCAGGGCACCTGGCAGCCACCGGATCACGGGCAGCCGACCCTGCGGGCCAGAACCCTCGCGCGGGCCGGAAGAGAAAAGGGCAAGCAGGCACAACGGCAAGGCCCCTTCCGCCGCTTCACCTCATCGGACGGGCTGACGATTTATGTCGGGAAAAATGCACAGGAGAACGACGAGCTGACGTTCGGCTTGGCCAAGAACGACGATCTCTGGCTCCACGCCAGAGACACGCCAGGCTCCCATGTGATGGTGCGGCTCGAAAAGGGAACGGAAATACCTCCGGAAACTCTCCGCGATGCGGCGACGCTGGCCCTGTTCTACAGCGATCTCAAGAAAAGCGGAAAGGGCGACGTCATCTATACCCGCCGCAAATGGGTCAAGAAAACGAAGGGCCAGGCGCCTGGCGCCGTGACCGTCACTCAAGAGAAGTCTCTGTTCGTCTCGCTCGACAAGATACGGCTTGCAGGCTTAAAGGAGCGATCGGACGCGAGGTAAACCAATCGCCGCCCCTTCTGGGGCAAGACTACTGATGCTGAGTCATGAACCAGCCGGCGACTGACAGCCGCCGATGCTCGCCTGCGACTTGATCCACCCGACAGACCCGATGGAAACGGGGCACAGTAAACATCACGAGCGAGCCGGGCCTGGGCTCGATACAATGGGTCACCTCAAGGTCCGGCTGATCGGTAGCCTGAGCCTTCCGCTTGCGATAGATGATCAGCTCTCCGCCCCAATCCGAGCGCCATTCGTCATGGAAGTAGCTCACCATCGCGAGACGGCGGCGCGGCGCCGTTGTCCCCTCCATCGCATAACCCTGATCCGTATCGTCA
>SYGW01000108.1 GCA_005800255.1 Nitrospiraceae bacterium
CCAGTGGGCCGAGACTGGCATCTTTGACTTCCTCCGCGCGCTGCCCGACGCCGTCTTCGCGATGAACCCGGGACAGAATGGCTTCATCCTGCCGCGCGAATCTCGGCGAGCTGCGTGTCAATGACCGGCTTGAAGGTTCCGTATGCCATAGGCGCTCCCCCAGTACTATGTTCATTTTGTCAAAAAACACCAACGATCAATCGATCAATGCGACTAAAACAGTTGAAATATCGGCAAAGTATTCTGTTTGCAGGAGCCGGAGTCTCTTTAGCATGCCGCACTAGCAGGCTGTTGACACACTATTGCTGCACCCCGGGAATAGCTTGGCCTGGGTCACAGACGGGATGAGAGAACCCCACAGGGTGTTAGGCCGCCTTCTCACCCACCCACCACGCACGTGCCGAGACGCGCGCTGTTCCCGTGGCACGGCCGCAGCGAGCGAAGAGGCGAATCGTACTCTTTGCCATGCGGCGGCATGAGTGTAAGGGGCAGGAGAGGCGGGAGTCTCCCCTCACGCTTCATGACCGGTTACGGGAAGAGCACTACTTTTCCGCACTGTCCCGATTGGATCAGGTCGAAGCCTTGCGCGAAGTCGGCCAGCGGCAGCCGGTGGGTGATGACCGGCCGGATGTCCAGCCCGGCCTTGAACAGCCCTGCCAGCCGGTACCAGGTGTTGAACAGTCGCCGGCCGGTCACGCCGTAGACGCGAATCCCTTTGAAAATGATCTCGTTGGGCAGGTCGAAACAGACTGGCCCGGTGGGAATGCCGAAGAGGGTCACGCGCCCCCCGTTTTTCACGGATCGAAACGCCTGGTGCAACGCGCCGGGATCGCCGGACATCTCGAGCGCACAGTCCACCCCCTCCCCGCCCGTGAGGTCCAGAATCGCGCCGGCGATGGCTTCGGGCCGGTCGGTATTCGCATTCAACACATGGTCGGCGCCCACTTGCTTGGCTAGGCCCAGCCGGTATTCGCTGATGTCGGTCGCCAGGATCACGGAGGCTCCGGCCACGCGGGCCACGGCCGCCGCAAAGAGGCCGGTGGGGCCGCAGCCACTGATCAGGACCGAGCAACCGGAGAGGTCTTCGACCAGTGCCGCATAGACCGCATTCCCCAGGGGCTCCTGCACGCAGGCCAGCTCCGGGGGAATGTCCGGGGAGGTTTTCCAGAGGACCCGTTCGGGAAGCGCGACATACTCCGCGTAGGAGCCGTCCACGTCGATGCCCAGCAGGCGGTAGGTCTGGCACACATGGGCTTGGCCGGTCCGGCACTGGAAGCATTGGCCGCAGGTGATGTGGGATTCGGCCGCGACATAGTCTCCGGGCCGGACCGACGAGACCCCGTCGCCCAGCTCCACCACCTCGCCGCAGACTTCGTGGCCGAGGATGCGGGGCGGGTGGATGCGCCCCCTGGCCCACTCATCCCAGCGGTAGACGTGCGCGTCGGTTCCGCAGAGGCTGGTGGCCTGCACCCGGACCAGCACCTCGGCCGGCCCGGGGTGGGGATCGGGCACCTCCAGCAAGGTCAGGCCCGGCTCCGGCTTGGTTTTGACGAGCGCGTTCACGATGGACTCCGGGCTCATTATCGCACAGCCGTTCCATACGCGCCATGACACATGCGTGCCATGCTCTTGACCCTCCGACCAGGGCCGGGTAGTCTGCCGCCTGTCCATCGTTGACGGTGATCCGAACAAGGCAAGGAGGAATCTATGGGACGAAGGCGACGAAGCAAGGCCGGCTGGCAGGCGGCGCTGGGGCTGATGCTGGGCCTGGTGCTCGGGCTCGATCAGTCGGCCCTGGCCGAGACGGCTCGGTACGATGTGGATCGGGACCATAGCGCGATCGAGTTTCGGGTGGCGCACATGGTGGTCTCCAAGACCCAGGGGCGGTTCACGGACTACAGCGGCTTCATCGAGATGGACCCGGAGGCGCTCACGGTCAAGACGATCGACGCGACGATCAAGACGGCCTCGGTCAATACGAACCACGAGAAGCGGGATGCGCACCTGCAGGGACCGGACTTCTTCAACGTGGAGCAGTTTCCGACGATGACCTATAAGCTGAAATCCTACCGCAAGGTCGGTGAGGACTACCAGGCCGTGGGCGAGCTGACTTTGCTGGGCGTGACCAAGGAGATCACGCTGGTCGGGAAATTCAACGGGGTGGCCAAGGACCCCTGGGGCAACATCCGCGCGGGCTTCACGGCGGAGGGGAAGCTGAACCGCAGAGAGTTCGGGATGAACTGGAGCAAGACCTTGGACAGCGGCGGGCTGGTCGTGGGCGACGAAGTCTTCATCAAGCTGGACATCGAGTGCATCAAAGCCAAATAGGTCGGCGAGAGGCCGGCGCGTTCCCTCCGGAATGCGGACGCACGCGGCTCTTCACGGCATCCTTCCGGAAGAGATAGGTATGGTACGGTGAAGCTCATGCAGCAGCGGCTTATCCTGACGGTGATCGGGATCATCTGGATGGTCGGCGCGGGCCAGGCCGTCGCGCTGGAGTTCACCGCCGATCAGTATACGCGGATCAACGGCCACAGCCGGAAGGCGAATCTCTACTACCGGGACGATAGGTGGCGGCTGGAACACCATGACCTGGGGCCGGTGAACGTCACGATCGTGCGCAAAGACAAGCAGGTCATGTGGCTCCTGCTCTCGCGCATGAAGCATTTCAAGACGATGCCCTACGATCCCGAACAGGCGCCCAAAGTCGCGGAGCGGCTGGAGGGGGAGATCGCGCGGGAAGAGATCGGGACGGAAACCCTTGACGGGCACCCCACGACCCTGTATCAAGTGACGGTCCGGCAGGGAAGCCGGGACATTGCCTATTATCAATGGCTGGCCAGCGATATCCGGTTCCCGCTGAAACTGGCGCGCAAGGACGGCAGTTGGACCGTGGAATACAAGAACGTGAAGCTGCGCAAAGTGACGGATTATCTATTTCAGTTGCCGGTGAATTTTCAGCCGCTGGAACGGTTCGATGAGCCGGTCACGAAGGACGATGTGAAGCCGGCGATGTGAAGCGGTCGTGATTTTCAGGGAGGAATGGAAAGACGCATCATGAACAAGAAGAGTGTGACTATCGTTGGGTTGCTGGTTGCGGTGCTCTGCGGGGGCGGGCTCGCCCGTGGAGAAGGGGTCGACGTGGCGGATATCACGGTCGAATGGACGCTGGCCGGCAAAGCACTGGCAGCCGAACGGGCGAAATTGCCGGCCAAAGACGAGATGGTGTCGGTTCCGGAAGGCTGGTTCCTGATGGGCAGCAACAAAAAAGAGGACCGGTATGCCTATCTGACGGAGATGCCGCAACGCAGGGTGTTTCTGGATGCCTTCGACATCGACAAGTATGAAGTCACGACGGTGCAGTTCCTGAAATTTGTGCTGGCCATGGGCCGGTCGCCGTTGATCGACTGGCGTTACGATGGAGGCAATTTCCAGGACACCATGGCCCATCACCCGGTCATGCACGTTTCCTGGTTCGATGCCGAGGCCTATTGCACATGGGCCGGGAAGCGGCTGCCGACCGAAGCCGAATGGGAGAAGGCGGCGCGGGGCGAAGACGGCAGGATCTATCCCTGGGGGAGTCAGGCGGCCGGGCTGAGCCGCTCGAATTTCGGCCGGACGGGGTTGTCCGGGCCGGTCCGAGATCGCCCGGAGCGGCTCTTGCTCTATCCGCCGATCATCTCCGTGGACAAGTACGACAATGCGGTCAGCCCGTACGGGTTATTCCAAACGTCGGGCAACGTGGCCGAATGGGTGGCCGACTGGTATGACAAGGACTATTACAAGACGGCGCCCGATCGCAATCCGAAAGGTCCGGAGAAGGGAACGCAGAAGAGTTTCCGCGGCGGAGGCTGGATCGACAGCACCCCCAGCGTGCGCGCCGCTCAGCGGAATGGGACCGATCCCAACACCAAGATGAACTGGCTGGGCTTCCGGTGCGCCACCGATGCGTCGGCTGCCGCGCACCCGACGGGGTTACGCTGACCGCTTGCGGGCGAGTATCGCGCCGGCCTGTTCGCTGCTTTCCTTGACCAGGATGCCCATCTTGGGGTGGGAAGGCTCCACATCCACAGGCCAGCCGTGGACGCGCAGCCGCTCGCTGGCCGTGGGGCCGATGGACGCCACGAGCATCCGGGCCAGGGCCTGCCGGAACGACGGCGCGTGCCCCTCGTGCGTCAGCAGGTGCATCACATGCTCTACCTGAGCCGCGTTGGTGATCAGCAGGACGTCAACCTCGCCGACTTGGATGCGCGTCAGGACTTCCCGCAAGGGCCCGACATCCTCGGGCAGGGCCCAACGATAGACCGGGATGCATGTCACCTCAGCCCCCCGTTCCCGCAATCCTCGCAATAGTTCTCCGTTCGACACCCCATATTCCTGGACCGCGATCCGGAGGCCGCGCAAGGGCCGGTCTGCATCAAGGGCTTGCAGCAGGTCCCGCCAGGTGTTCGGATCCGGCACGGTGATCGCGGGCGTGAGCCCGAGGGCTTTGAGGGCGGCGACCGGTTTGGGACCTCGGGCCACGAGGCAGGTTTTGGCCAACGCCGCGGTGACGGCCTGTGGTGCATAGCCCGTACGGAGGACCTCGACGAGCGCCGTGGCGCCGACGCCGGTCAATAGGACGAGCACGTCGATCGCTCCGTCGAGGAGGCGACGGCCGAACGCCAGCGCCTCGGCGTTGCTCTCGATCGGAATCTCCCGCAACGCCGGCGCGACCAACGGCTGTCCGCCGTGGCGGCTGATCAAGCGGGACATTTCTTCGGCCATCCGGCCTTCGAACGACGCGACGCGCAGGCCATTGAAGCCGGAGGCACCCATTACTCCGCCGGGGCGTCGGCCGCGCAGCGGAAGCCAGTCGATTCGTTGCGGATCAGCGGATCGCTTTTCACGCGCGTGAAGATCCGAACCAGCGGGGTCTCGACCTGCCAGCCGGAGCTCCGGAGCACTTTGTGCGTTCCGCTCTCCGGACCCTGGGGATTACGCGGCGGGCTCTTTTCATAATAGGCTGGGTCATACCAGTCGGCGACCCATTCCCAGACGTTCCCCGCCATGTCGTAGGCGCCGAAGGGGCTCTTGCCGGCCTCGTAACTGCCGACCGGCATGAGGGTCTTTTCCCCCTGCCAGCGCTGGTTGAAGTTCAGGTGCTTGTGGGTGGGCTCGACGTTGCCCCAGGGAAAACGGCGTGACTCGGTCCCGTGGGCGGCCTTCTCCCATTCGGCTTCGGTCGGCAGCCGCTTGCCAGCCCACTTGCAGTAGGCCTCCGCGTCGTACCAGTCCACGTTGATCACCGGCCGGTCGCTCACCGACTCCGGCATCAGCGAGCCTTGCCACAGGTTACGCTTGGGGTCCTGGGGATGCTGGGGCAGCCGGTAACCCGTGGCCTTGATGAACTCCAGGTACCGCCCGTTGGTCACCTCGAACTTGTCGATATAATACTTATCCAGGGAGACATCGTGGCGGGGATATTCGTCCCGCCCACCGTCCCGGTCGCCCTTGGGCACGCCCATGGGGAAGGGGCCGGCCGGCACCGGGACCATGGGGGCGCCATCCTTGCCGACGAGGTCGGCGCCCTTGGCGGCGTCGCTCGACGGGGGACCGGATGCCGGCGGTTCGGCCGATGCCCGGCCGCCGAGGCCGAGCGCACAGACGATGACGGCCAATGTGACTGCATGTTTCGTGGATGACATGACACTCCTTTTGTTCGCAGGCCTCGAGAATCGGGATGATGGTATCACAGCCTCTTGGCTGAATCGACTGTCAAGCGCGAGGCTCTGTCCAACGGCTTGGACAGGGGTCGGCACAAAGCAAATTGCGACAAATTTCAGATTGACCTGCTCGCGCCTCACGCCTACTATGAGTTCCGCTGAACAAGCCTGATGAAGGGGGTTGCGCCTTGGTGGCGTCCGGTATTAAAGGGCTCTGGCATCTGGCCTTACGGGTAAAAGACTTGTCCCGCTCACGGGCCTTCTATGAGGGGCTGTTCGGGATGGCCGTCATCTGGGCGCCGGATCCGGACAACCTCTATTTGAGTTCCGGACGCGACAACCTGGCCTTGCATCAAATTCCGCCGGGGGAGGTGTCCCGGTACCAGGCGTCGCAGGGCCAGCTCCTGGATCATCTCGGGATCGTGGTGGACTGTCCGGAGTCGGTGGATCGCTTGTTTCAGCGCGTGGAGCGAGACGGCATCCCGATCGTCCATCGCCCGCGGCGTCACCGCGATGGGAGTTATTCCTGTTACATCGCCGACCCGGATGGCAACACCGTCCAAATTTTGTATGAGCCGACGATCAGTCGGAGCCAGACATAGCGGATCATGGGGCAGGAACAATGAGTCATCTCTGGAATAGCCTGCGTAGCGACCAGTACCTCGGTCTGGTTCCCTGGGCCTGGGTCCAACTGGAGAGCGCGGAGCCTCCCGGCCCCTTTCCCTTTATCGGGGGCGTGGCGCCGGAGGTCGTCGCCAGCTTGCAGGAAGCCCACAGTTTGCTGTTGAGTGCGATCGAAACCGCGATCAGCGATGTGTTTTCCCGCCGGGCGCTGCTGGACGATCCCTCCCTGCGCGCGAGATTGGAGGACGCCTATGCGGAACTCGTCGCCTCGCGCCCGCACCTGAGCGCCCACATCCGTTGCGGGCGTCGCCCCGACGGGACGTTCCAGTGGGAGTTCCCGCTGGACCAGACGAAATCGGCGGCCATGACCTATACGGGCTTGCGTCTCTTCAATGCGGTGAAGCGGCAAGCCATGCCGATCCCGTTCGACCGGCCCATCGCTCCGGCGATCGGGAAGCTGCTGGGCTTTCTGGACGGCAGCTATCGAGTTGCCGAGGTGAAGACGGTGGTGACCGCGTCCGGGCGCGAGGCGGAGCGGCATTTGACACGCGTGCTGGAGGCGCTGAAGACCCAGGATTGCTTGAGCGTGACGGACAAGGCTCAGGTGCGGGGCCAGTGGCTGGCGACGACGGGAGACCAGGATTTGGTCCATCTGGGCCATGCGTCGCTGCTCTATCGGGCGCAAGAGAAATTCCTGCTCTTCGATCCCTGGTTGATGCCCTGGTTCGCCGAGTCTCCGGTGCCCTCGCTCTGGACAACGCTCTTGCCTCGGCCGGCCGCGGTCTTTCTCTCGCATGACCATGACGACCACGTGGACCCGCGCACCCTCCTGCACCTCCCCAAAGACATCCCGATCATCATCCCCAGCCGGCGGAACCGCCGGACCCTGTATTTCGACTATCTGTCGTTGCTGCGGGAGTTGGGCTTTACCCAGGTGATTGAGCTGGCGCATGGAGAAGCCTGGCATTTTGAGGGGGGCGTGGTCGTGTCCGTGCCCTTTTTCGGAGAAGATCCCTGCGATTTGGAGATGCCCCGTAATTGCTATCTGATCACGGATCGGGGGCGAAACACCCTCATTCACGTGGATAGCGGGCCGACGAACAACGGCCGTTCGGCGCTGAAAGACGGGGTGATCGACGGGCTGGTCGGGAAATACGGGCCGATCGCCACCCTCTGCGCTTCCCAGCAACAATTACTGGAATTGCGGTCTTATGCAGCCCATGCCTGCCTGTCCCACCCGGGACGGTGGCTGGAGGCAGGAGAAAACGGCTACCTCACCAACGGGTACCTAGCGGATCTGGCCGCCGCGGCCAAGGCCCGCCTGTTCGTCTCTTATGCAACCGGCGGAGCCGACTGGTACCCGGACCACTTGTCCTTCATGTTCAGCCGGCGGAATCCGGCCCGTACCGCCCTCCTGACCGCCAACTGGGAACCACCAGGCGATCTGCAATCCAAACTGGCCCCGACCGGCTGCGCCTATCACTACAGCCAGGCCCTTGATCGGTTTCGGCCTGCCGCCGATGGGGGCACGCAGGTCGTTTCTGGTACTGAAGCCCTGGCTCCTGTTCCCTTGTACTGTTTGGACCACGGACAGCCGCCGTTCCTGAAATAGTCCCCCTCCGGCTCATCTGCTTAGGGAACCTCTGAACAAATGCCTTTTTTGAGGCGCCCCCCGTCGGTCGGCCATACGGCTGGGAGTCCGTGGGGACTCCACCCACTCCCCGCGTCCCTTTCGCCAGGGCGGTGGATCGCTGGTTACCGGACGGAGGGCTCCGGAATCGGAGCCTAGCCGCCGGGCAGGAGCACGCGGCGACGGACGAGGAACAGATTCGCGAGCGCACAGGTGACGAGTAAGCGATGCGTATTCTTGTAGAGGCCCCGGTAGCGCCCCTTCGTGAAGCCAAAGATGCGCTTGATGACCCCGATGGCATGCTCGACCTTGGCCCGGACTTTGGCTTTCGTGCGATTCTTTCCACGTGTGATCGCATCCACTGCTCCGCCGTATCGATATCGGCGGAGCGTGAAGTCCCGCGCCTGCGGGGCGTACTGCCGAATCACGGTCGTCTGCCCCCGGTAGGCTTGGTCGCCGTACACCCGCGTCTCGCGGCCGTGCAAGAGCATTGGCAACACCGTCGCGTCCGCCACGTTCGCGGCAGTGGCCGTCACGGCATGGATCAGTTTCGTCTGACTGTCCACGCCGACATGCGCCTTCATCCCGAAATACCACTGTTTGCCCTTGGCCGTCTGGTGCATTTCCGGGTCCCGCGCCTGGGCGGCGCGGCCCGAACGGCGCCGGGCGGTCGAGAATCGACGGCTGGTCGCCGAGATCCGAGCGATCCATGCGGAGTCGCGGGGGACCTATGGCAGTCCGCGGGTCCATGCAACGCTCCAAGCCCAGGGGCAACGGGTTGGCGTCAAGCGGGTGGCTCGGTTGATGCGCGCCAGTGCCATCCGGGCCAAGACGGTCATGAAATGGCGAGCGACCACGGATTCGTCTCATCAGCATCCCGTGGTGCCGAACCGGCTTAATCGTCAGTTCGCGGTGGCGCAACCCAATCGGGTGTGGGCGGGCGACATATTGCGTGTCTCTTGACTTTTATTTAGAAAAATGCGAGAAGAAATCGCTCATGGGATCCGTTTCCATTGTCCGGTAAAGTACGCTTGCTTGTCGCCTCTTATTGAATAGATGAGGGGTTGCACTGGCCCGGCAATAAGTTTGAGATTCATAAGAGTTTTCCGATAATTGCACAACAACGAGGCACTCTGAAGAGAGAGCTATCCCCCCGTGTTTTCTCACGCCGTAGGCCAATAGATGATTGTGTGACTCCTCAGGGGGTGAGTCGCTCACCTCGGGTCACTAGATAAGGGCTGATTCCCGTGGCCTGTGGTCATGTGGCAATTGCAGCACAGTTAGTGCGAGCTCTTCAATTGGCGAGGGGCTGTCTGTCGGTCAGGACTACGCAGGGCGGCATGCATTCTCCGCTCCTTATTGAGCGGAGAATGGAGGTCGTCGGTTTTTTCCATACTGTAAGTGAGAGGGCGAAGCTGTGCCTGAGACAGGGGGGCGCCCGCAGTGGTATGCACTCCGGACACGATCACGGCATGAAAAACTGGTCCGAGATCGATTAAAAAGTCAGGGCGTCGAGCAGCTTCTTCCCACGCTCATGCGGGTAAGCCAGTGGAAGGATCGCAAGAAAATCATTGAGGTGCCGCTGTTTTCTGGCTATTGCTTTGCTCATTTTCTGTGGAAAGAAAGAATTTCGGTGCTTGAAGTTCCGGGAGTTGTGCAAATCGTGGGAAGGGGGAACTCTCCCGATCCTCTGCCAAATAATGAAGTTGGGGCGCTTAGGAGGCTGGTCGATAGCTCCCTTTGCTATGATGCGCATCCGTACCTTCGTCAAGGGATGATGGTTAGGGTCATCCGAGGCCCACTAGAAGGGATCAGCGGGATTCTGCTTCGAAAAGAAAAACACTATCGGCTTTTGATCTCGGTTCACTTGATCAAGCAAGCCGCCGCAGTCGAAATCGATGCGGCCGACGTTGTTCCTGCCTAATACGCCTCAGGATTAATCGGTGACATCTTCTAAAATGGTTCTTGTTACTGGTGCAGGGGGCTTCATCGGCTACCATGTATGTAAAAGTTTGCTGGGCCGCGGTGACCAGGTGGTGGGTCTCGATAATCTCAATGATTATTATGACTTACGCCTTAAGGAAGCGCGTCTGGCCAAGCTCACGTCGGATGAGCGGTTCCAGTTTGTCAAGCTTGATCTTGGCGACCGGCAAGGGATGGAGCGCTTTTTCGCAGAGCGACCCATCGAGCGTGTGGTCCACATGGCGGCTCAGGCCGGAGTGCGCTACTCGCTCACGAATCCCCACTCCTATGTTGACAGCAATATCGTCGGTTTTCTGAATGTACTGGAGGGGTGCAGGCATATCGGGGTGCAACACCTTGTCTTCGCCTCTTCCAGTTCCGTGTACGGATTGAACAAAAAGACGCCTTTCTCAGTGCACGACAACGTGGACCATCCGGTTTCGCTCTACGCCGCGACCAAAAAGGCCAACGAACTGATGGCTCATTCGTACGCCCACCTTTACAAGATACCGGTAACCGGCCTTCGGTTCTTCACTGTCTACGGACCTTGGGGGCGCCCCGATATGGCGCTATTCAAGTTTACACAGGCGATCATGGCAGGTAAATCCATCGAGGTATATAACGACGGACGTATGCAACGGGATTTCACTTACATTGACGACATTGTTAAGGGAGTCGTGCGCATACTTGATAGGCCTGCGGCGGCCGATCCGGCATGGTCCGGCGACCGCCCTGATCCGGGCCGCAGTAATGCGCCCTATCGGGTCTACAATATCGGCAACCATCAACCAGTGGATCTTCTACAATTCATTGAAGTGCTTGAGAAAACGCTAGGCCGAGCAGCGAAAAAAAAGTTTTTGCCGCTCCAGCCAGGTGACGTCACGGTGACTTTTGCAGACGTGAAGGATCTTGCCGAGGCCGTCGGCTTCACGCCCGCGACGCCCATCGAGGTCGGCATCCCGCGATTCGTGGGGTGGTACCGCGACTTCTACAAGGTGTAATTCAGGGGAATGCCTGCTGCTCGTGGTCTTCCTTCTCTCCATTCTTGGGGGAAAGGTTGTGATCAGGGGATGGCGCACGGTCGCCTTTCTCGCGACCGTTGATGCAGCCGTGCCCTGTGACCGCCGCACTGATCCTCGCGCCCATGGGGCCTTCGTTTATCAAGCGATCGTTCACCTCGCCCCCTGGCGTTCGATGAGTTGAATGCCCCCCCACCGAGTCACAATGAGGAACCATGTGGTGTTGCTCTAGCGCGAAGCTTGGGTTTAGAAAAGGTCTAGAAAGTGCTTTGCCCAATAGGCGCACAAATACAACCTGTAACGGCGGTTAAAGCATAATGGATAGTCGCGCAAGAGAGACAGAGAGAAAGAGGGCATTGATTACCGGCGTTACTGGCCAAGATGGATCCTATTTAGCCGAATTTCTGCTGGCCAAAGGCTACGAAGTCTATGGAATTGTTCGGCGGTCCAGTTCTTTTAACACTAGTCGGATTGATCCAGTTTACCAGGATCCTCATGTCCCCGACGTCAGTCTCCATCTCATCTACGGTGACTTGAACGATGCCAGCTCGCTAAACAAAATCATCCGGACAGTGAAGCCCGATGAAATTTACAATTTGGGCGCCCAGAGCCACGTCCGAGTGAGTTTCGATATTCCTGAGTATACGGGCGAGGTTACTGGGTTGGGAACGGTGCGATTGTTGGAAGCCATTCGGGAGTCGAGGTTGAAACCCAAGTTCTACCAGGCGTCGTCAAGCGAGATGTTTGGAAGGGTGCGGGAGCTACCTCAGCGAGAGACGACACCTTTTTACCCACGCAGTCCGTACGGTGTGGCCAAGGTCTACGCCTACTGGATGACGGTGAACTATCGTGAAGCCTATGATCTATTCGCCTGCAACGGGATTCTCTTCAATCACGAGTCTCCACGCAGGGGTGAGACGTTTGTTACTCGGAAGATTACCAAGGCTGCAGTGCGTATAAAGCTGGGACTCCAGAAGGAACTGTATCTTGGGAACCTGGATGCGAAGCGTGATTGGGGGTATGCTGGTGATTATGTTCAGGCCATGTGGCTCATGCTCCAGCAGGATGCACCGGACGATTATGTGATCGCCACGGGCGAGTCACATTCCGTCCAGGAATTGCTGGATATCGCTTTCGGCCATCTGGCTCTCGATTGGAAGCCCTACGTCAAGATTGATCCCAAATACTACCGGCCGACGGAAGTGGACCTCCTGATCGGGGACTGCGGCAAAGCCAAAAAACAACTCGGTTGGGAGCCGAAGGTTTCGTTCAGAGAACTCATCACCATGATGGTCGAGTCCGATCTCGCAGAAGAGCAACTGAAGCTCGCAGTAATGAAAGGGAGCGTGTGAGGAAATCGCTCGATGTTCGAGATTTGACATGGGGGGGAATGGATTGGAGAGGCGTTGTTCGTGGTCAGGTATAGCAAGAACAGGTTGCCAACACATCGGAAATGCAGCCAAGATCAAAGGCGCGACCTTTCGATTTATTGATCGATTATCCCAGAACGCACGATACCTCGAATGTTGAATGTTGAGCGACGAGCTTAGAATAGTATGACGAGGTCTTCGACCTCGAGCCTCGAACTTCGAGCAGGGCTGACATGTCATTCTGGGCAACTAGGCGCATCCTCGTCACTGGCGGTGCCGGCTTCCTCGGTTCCTTCGTTGTCGATAAGCTTCAGGAGCGCGGAGCTAAGGACATCTTCGTCCCGCGAAGCAAGGATTACAACTTGGTCGAGATGGACGCTGTCAAGCAAGTTTACAGGGACATGCAGCCAGACACCGTCATTCATTTGGCAGCTCGCGTCGGCGGGATTGGCGCCAACCAGGCGAATCCAGGGAAGTTCTTCTATGAAAATCTAATGATGGGAACCCAGTTAATGGAGATCGGCCGAAGGGTCGGGATCAAGAAATTCGTCGCGGTTGGGACGGTCTGCGCTTACCCAAAGTTCACGCCTGTTCCCTTCAAAGAAGAGAATCTCTGGAATGGGTATCCGGAGGAAACCAATGCGCCCTATGGTCTTGCCAAGAAGATGCTGTTGGTACAGGCTCAGAGCTATCGTCAGCAATATGGGTTTAATTCAATCGTGCTTTTTCCTGTGAACCTGTACGGACCCAGGGACAATTTCGACCTCGAAACATCCCATGTTATCCCTGCACTTATCAGGAAGTGTTGCGAGGCTCAGGAATTGGGATCCGATCATATTACGGTCTGGGGAGATGGCTCTCCGACCAGGGAATTTCTCTATGTTGAAGATGCGGCTGAGGCAATACTTCTAGCTGCCGAACATTACAACGGACCAGATCCTGTGAATTTGGGATCAGGAAGGGAGATCAGTATCAAGGATTTGGTTTGTCTCATTGCTCGGTTGTCAGGTTACAAGGGCCAAGTCATGTGGGACACACGTAAGCCCAGCGGCCAGCCTCGCCGCTTGCTCGATACCGGCAAGGCCGAAAAATTGTTCGGTTTCCGAGTGCAGGTGCCTTTCGAGGAGGGCTTGCGCCGGACCGTGGCCTGGTACAAACAGTCAAAGCGCGATGCGCAGCCGCTCGTGAGTCAAGGTCCAAGCCTCGCGCCGGCGCAGAAGACCGTTCGCTGAATCCGCCCATGCCTCAGAAGACGATGCTGGACGTTCGCGCCACTCCACCCTTGATGATCCGGCCTTCAAAAGGGTGGGCCTCACTGCAACTGCGGGAATTCTGGGAGTACCGGGAGCTGCTCTACTTCCTGGCCTGGCGGGATGTGAAGGTCCGTTACAAGCAGACGGCGTTCGGTGCCGCCTGGGCCATTCTTCAGCCGGTCTTTGCGATGGTGGTGTTCAGCATCATCTTTGGCCGGCTGGCGAAGATACCCTCGGACGGGGTGCCCTATCCCATCTTCGCCTACTGCGCGCTGCTCCCCTGGCAGTTCTTCGCCCACGCCTTGACCGAATCGGGAAACAGCTTGGTCGCCAATGAGCGGCTCATCACGAAGGTCTATTTCCCCCGGTTAGTGATTCCCCTGTCGTCCCTTCTGGTCGGTCTCGTGGATTTTGCCATCGCCTCGCTTGTGCTGATGGGGATGATGGTCTACTACGGCATCGTGCCGACGGCAGCGATACTGACGCTTCCGTTTTTCCTTCTGCTGGCCGTGGCCACGTCCCTGGGCGTCGGCCTCTGGCTGTCTGCGTTGAACGTCCAATACCGGGACGTCCGCTATACCCTTCCGTTTTTGACCCAGTTCTGGCTCTACGCCACCCCCGTCGCGTACCCTGCCAGTCTGGTTCCGGAACCATGGCGGGCGCTCGTCGGCCTGAACCCCATGGCTGGAGTTGTCGAGGGATTTCGTTGGGCGCTCCTGGGAACGGCCAAGGCGCCTGGTTCGGTTCTTGCGGTGTCCTGCGCGGTCGTGGCGGTCCTGCTGATCAGCGGGTTGTACTACTTTAGGCGCATGGAACGCTTCTTCGCGGATGTCGTGTAACCACGAGGGCATCTCGTGTTGAACAGAACACATTCGAGCCGAGAAGGTGAGGTCGGTATGAATGAAAAAGCCTATTCCAGTCGCGGGAAGCCTTTGAGAATCGCTGTGATCGGCGGTGCCGGCCATGTGGGGCTTCCGCTGTCGCTCGTGCTCGCCGATCGCGGCTTCCACGTGACGATCGTGGATACCGATGAAGCGAGGATGCGCCAAATCCAGGACGGAGATTTTCCGTTTCTGGAGCAAGGTGGCGACGAATTACTGGCGAAATTGCGCGAGCAGGGTCGCGACCTAGCCTATACCTCGAGCTACAAGGCCGTCGAAGCCTGCGATGCCGTCATTGTCACAATCGGTACCCCGATTGATGAGTTCCTGAATCCCTCCACCAAAGAGATGATCCGGTGCTTTGAATCCCTGCTGCCCTACCTGTCTGCCCGCCAATTGGTCGTGCTGCGGTCGACGGTCTCGCCGGGGACGACGGAATGGCTGGACCGGTACCTTCGAAGCAAGGGGAAGGCCGTCAAGCTGGCATTCTGTCCCGAACGCATCCTGCAGGGACAGGCCATCCAGGAACTGCAGGGCTTGCCCCAGATCATCAGCGGCACGACCTCGGAAGCGGAGGGGATGGCGGCCGTTCTATTTTCGTCGATTGCTCCCCAGCTGGTGTACCTGAAGCCGATGGAGGCGGAATTTGCGAAACTCTATTGCAATGTCTATCGGTATATCCAGTTTGCGATCAGCAATCAGTTCTTCATGATCGCCAATTCGGCGGGACTGGACTTCTATCGAATCCTGGACGGCATGAAAACCGGGTATCGGCGTATGCAGGATATGCCGCGGGCGGGCTTCGCGGCGGGCCCTTGTCTGTTCAAGGACACCATGCAACTGTCCGCCTTCTGCAGCAACGAGTTCAGCCTGGGATCGAGCGCCATGCTGATCAACGAGGGGCTGCCGCTCTACATGGTGGATCAGATCGCGCGGCAGCACGATTTGTCGAATCTGACCGTGGGATTGCTCGGTGTGGCATTCAAGGCCGATAGCGATGATCCGCGGTCCTCGCTCAGCTACAAGCTCAAGAAAGTGCTCCTGTTCCGGGCGAAAAAAGTGCTGACGACCGATCCCCATGTCAAGGGAGACCCGGAACTCATGCCGCTCAATGAGGTTGTCGAAAAGAGTGACCTGCTGATCCTGTGCGCTCCCCACGCCGAATATAAGAACCTCGAAAGCGGGAGCAAGCCAGTATTCGACGTTTGGAATTATTACGGACGTGGAGCACTCATCTAAAGCTCCTCTCTTGACTAAGGATATGACTCCCAAGATGATCGTTGTCACCGGCGCATCAGGATTCATCGGTTCGTGGGTGCTGGAGACCCTGGCCCGGGAATGCCAGGGCAGCTCGATTATCGGCGTCGGGCGGCGGGCGGATCCGCCTGCCTGGGCGGACAGACGGAATTGCGAATATGTCTCGGCGGACCTGCTGAATCCAGCGATCGTGCGCGCTCGCCTTCCGGCCAAGATCGATGTGCTGATCCATCTGGCCGGCGACGCGCGTACGTTCCTCAAGCCCGAGGAGTGCATCGGCCAGACGGAAGCCAACGTCCTCTTGACCGCACACATGGCTGACTATGCCGCTGAAGCTGGAGCGGAATTGTTTTTGCTGGCGAGCAGCGTGTATGTGTACTCCGGTGTGGCCACGTGCCCGTTTCACGAGGACACTCTCGATGTCCCTGCCGAGAACCTGGGCGCCACGAAAATTGCCGGTGAGGCGCTGGTCAAGGCCCGGGCTCTTGCCGGCGGCTTTCACGCCCTGGCGTGCCGAATCTTCACGGTCTATGGTCCTCGGTCACGGTCCACCCAGTTCATTCCGGAGGCTGTCAGGAAACTCCAGTCCAGCGATGAGGTTGCTCGGTTTGGCGCGCCGGAAGTCCGGCGGGATTTCGTGTATGTCGAAGACGTGGCCGCCGCTGTGATGGCGGGCCTGGCCTTTCGCAATACCGGCTTGCCCTGGGCAGCGCTGAACGTCGGGTCCGGAAAGAGCACGAGCATTAGGGAGCTGGTCTCGCTCCTGGCCGACCTTCTGGGAGTGAAGAAGCGAATCGAATTTGCCCCGGCCGAGCGTGCGAAAAGCGAAGCCAATCGTGATCATGGAGCAGACGTGACCCGAATCAAGTCGATGCTCGGATGGCAACCCACAATTCCGTTGAAGGAAGGATTGGGACGGACGATCGAGAGCCTGAAAGCGCCGTCTCACATCTCATTGGCGAGGGGTTGAGCGTGGAGAATACGTTCAAGGAAATCGAAGAATTGGTTCGACACCATTATGTCATGCTGGAGAAGCAGAGGCCGGATCCGATTGATCGGGTCAGCTTGAGCGCGCCCGCTTTCGATGCCCGGGAGGCGTTGCGCGCCATCCGGACGATCTTGGACGGATGGATCTCCCAAGGGCCGAACGTGCGGGAGTTCGAGCGGGAGTTTGCACAATACATCGGAAGTTCCAGGGGCGTGGCGGTCAACTCGGGCTCCTCGGCAAATCTGCTGGCTCTGCTGGCTTTGAAGGAGGTGAATGGACTTCAAGACGGCGATGAAGTGATTGTTCCGGCGGCCACGTTTGCGACCGTGGCGATGCCCATCGTGCAGGTGGGCTTGGTGCCGGTCTACATTGATGTCTGCCGCGATACCTTGAACATCGATCCCGGTGAGGTGGCCAAGGGAATTTCCAAGAAGACGCGGGTGCTCATGCCGGTCCATACGCTCGGGTATCCCGCAGACATGCCACGCCTGATGAAGGTGGCAGCTGAGCACCGGCTCCTTGTTCTGGAAGACTGCTGCGAGGCGCACGGGTCGACCATCCATGGCAAGAAGGTGGGCAGTTACGGCGACATTGCCGCCTTCAGCTTCTTCGTCGCCCATAACATGACCACTGGTGAAGGGGGAATGTTGGTGACCGAGCGGGAGGCACTGGAGGTCGCCTGCCGGTCCATGCGAGAATTCGGCCGCTGCGATCAGCGGAACATCGCGAGCAACCGGTTCTATTCCGATGATGTACTGGTCGATTTCGACCGGCGGTATGTGTTCGATCGGATCGGGTACAATCTTCGCATGACGGACATCGCGGCAGCCTTCGGCATTGAACAACTTGCTAAGCTCGAGGACATGAATCGCCGCCGGCGCGCCAATGCCTCTCTGCTCAAGAAATTGCTCGCCAAGTCGGCCGGACCGTTGCTGGAGTTGTCTCCTGAACAGGATGGCTACGTCCACACCTATTATACATTCCCGATCGTATTGAACGAAAAGCTGCGGTGCACGCGACGGGAATTCGCCGAACATCTGGAGAGCAAAGGCATCGAGACGCGGCCTCTCTTCGCCGGGTGTCTGCCGGATCAACCCGCATTCAGGCAGGCGCCGGGTCGGGTCGTTGGAAAGCTGCCCCAGGCGCGCTTTCTGCGCGATCGGCTCATATTCATCGGCATTCACCCCGCTCTCGACGAACGCCACATGCACTATGTAGCGGACACTGTGGCCGCCTTCCTTCGAAGCAAGGGCGGTTGATTATTCCTTGTCTCTTAAGAGGCTTGGCCAATGGGTGAAACGCGTCTGTCGGTCATCGTTCCAGTGTATAACGAACGAGCCAACATCGAACCCACCGCGTCCGGCATTCTGGAGGCCTTCGGTCCTCTGGCTGCGGAATGCGAAATTCTGTTCGTTGACGACAACAGCCCGGATGGCACAGCCGACGAAATCGTGCGCACCGGACAGAAATTTCCGCAGGTCAGGCTCGTCCAGCATGGCAAGAAGGAAGGGCTTGGGGCGGCGCATCATGCCGGTTACCACGCGGCTGAGGGGCGGTATGTCATGTGTATCGACGCGGACTTCTCCCAGGATCCTCGTGATTTATTGCGCATGAAAGAGGTGTTGGATGCGGGACATGATCTGGTAGTTGGCTCCCGTTATATGAAGAATGGCGAGCAGATCGGAAAGTCTCTAGCGAGGGATTGGGGGAGCAAGGCGATGAATGCTATGACGCGCGTCTGCCTTGGGATTCCTCTCGCCGATTCGACGCATACCTTCCGAGCGTTCAGAAAGACCGTGCATGAATCCGTATGCCGGCATCTGAACGAAAAAGGACATCCGAGTTTCCAGATTCAGTTTACCTTCTGGGTAGTGCGAAGCGGGTTCCGAGTGACTGAAATCCCTGTCAGATTTGTTGAACGAAGCGCCGACAAAGGGCAGTCGAAGCTCTCGATCAAGCGGGAGCTCTTGCCCTTCCTTAGATCGATCAGTCGACTGTCCCTGCAACGGTTGGTGGCGTGAGCTGCTGCTGCCATGCCTTTTGTATCGACAGGATTCCTACGCGAAGCGAAGGTCGGGCTCACCACGATTTCCACGGACTGAAGGCGTCGTCATCCTTCTGAGAAGGCGAGCATAGACATGCTGTACGGAGTAGCCATGAAAGGCCTGGAGAGAATCGAGGATCTGGAGCCGGCGCTCGGAGGCCGATCCGTGCTGAGCGAGCCAGCCGGGGCGGTCGCGGAAGAACTTTTCAAGGCCGTGAAAGGGGCCGGCATAGCAAAACGGGTATTCCAGGAATTGATCCGACTGCGCCCGGATGTCATCGAGGCCTTTGCCGGAAAAGTCGCGGCGGGATCGCACGTCTACGCCAACCGTGTGAACGTTGAAAGCCTCAAGGAGATGCTCCGGGCGGCGAAGTATGTATCGCAGCATAGCTTGGCGCCGAACCGCGAGCGCGACCCACGCATTTTGGAAAGTCTGCTCGAAATCCAGTCGCGGATTCAGTACTACGACCGGGAGTTCACGTTCGGTGAAATTTCGGGCGTCCGTCCTGCTGCGCCGTCGGCCGCAAAGCCCGCGAACTTTGTGATCTCCATCAGCCGGGTCGGCGCCGAACGGCTCGTGATTCGCCCCACGTCGAGGCCTAGACGCATCCTACTGCTCAACCCGTCTCAAAACTCCGTTTACGGCGCGTTCGCGGTGCTTCCTCATCCCAGCCTCGGACTCGCCTACATTGGGACGGTCTTGAAGCAGGCCGGACATTCGGTGTCAATCCTTGACGCCGATAGCGCGGGCCTGACCCGGGACATGCTCATGACCGTGCTCCGGGAAGAGCGTATTGAGATCATCGGGATCATTACCGTCACGCCCATCTACAACAACGTCGTGAAGCTCTGTACCGAGATCAAGAAAGAATTCCCATCCATGGTGACGTTGATCGGCGGGATTCACCCCACGCTGGCTCCGATGGAGTCGATGGCGCCCGACTGCTTTGATTTTGCGGTAAAAGGGGAAGGCGAGCAAACTTGCCTGGACCTAATCGAGGCCATCAACGCCGGCGGCGGATACGGGAATATCACCGGGCTGGTCTATCGCGAAGGCGGAAAGGTCGTACAAACAGCCGAACGGCCCCTCATTCAGGAGCTTGACTCGATCCCGTTTCCTGACTGGTCGCTCATCAAGAAGATGGAATACTCGTATCCCGATGCACTCTACCACCCCGTGTTCCCGATCTTCACGAGCCGCGGCTGCCCCGCCGCCTGCACCTATTGTCAAACGAAAAACATTTTCACGCGGCGGCTAAGGAATCGCAGCGCGGAAAACATCCTCAACGAGATCGAGTACCTGATAAACGCGTGGGGGGCCAAGGAGATCCACATTTGGGACGACGTGTTTACCGCGAACAAGAAAGTGGTCTTCGAGGTCAGGGATCTCATGCGGGAGCGCGGGCTGAAGATCCCCATCAATTTTCCAAACGGAATCCGGGCCGATGAGGTGGATCCGGCTATTTTCGCCGCGCTGGTCGAAATGGGAACTTACCAAGTGGCGTTCGGTATCGAATCCGGGAACGAAGAGATTTTGGAGATTCTCGAGAAAGGCTGCACCAAAGCCCAGGTGCGGGATGCGGTGCGCTGGGCCAAAGAAGCCGGCCTGGAAGTCTGGGGGTACTTTTTGATCGGGGCCCCCGGCGAAACCCGAGCCAGGATCGAGGAGACAATCGACTTTGCAATCGATCTCGACGTGGACATCGCCAAATTCCACATTATCGAGCCCTATCCCGGCTCAAAAATCTTCTATCAGTTGGCCAGCCGCAAGCTGATCGACGACTACAATTACGACAACTATGGCATCCACACGGGACCGGTTCACCACCTCGAGGATGTGAGCTGTGCAGAAATGCTGGACCTTCAGAAGGCCGCCTATCGGCGCTTCTATCTCCGTCCCGGGAAGCTTCTCCAGCATGTCCTCCGCCTGAAGTCCTTCAACCGCCTCCGTGTAAACCTGGGGACAGCAGGCGGTGTCCTGCGTCTGATCTTCGGACGCGGCACTGCGATGCGCGCTCCCGGTCAACTGCTCGGTTCATGAGCGCGAGGACCCCAGACCGATGAAGATGCGAGTGCTGGAGCGTTTCCCTCACCTATGGGCCGACCTCCACCCTTCTCATGCCGGCTACTTCCCGAACCTCGTCGGTCTGGCGGCCTGGATCGTCCTTCTGCTGATCGTGGTCGGCGGTCTCGGATTCCTTGCCGTCGTTCTTCTGGGATAGGGCATCGCCGGGCCGATGGACATTGGATTCGCTTGATAACTGGAGAGTGTGCCGTGCTCAAGCTTGACATCATCATTCCTGTCTATAACGAGGGTGAGAACATCAGTGACGTGCTGGACGCTCTCGCTCGGTCCGTGAAGAACCCGTTCCGCGCCCTCATTTGCTACGACCATGACAACGACACTACGCTGCCGGTCATCCGCGCGACGGGACGATGGCCCTTTGAAATTGTGGCAGTTAAGAATGGGGGAGCGGGAGTTCATGGGGCGGTGCTCACCGGCTTTCGGGTCAGCACGGCGCCGGCTGTCCTCGTCGTCCCGGCGGATGAACCGTTTAACATCGGCATCGTGGATCAAATGCTCGAAAGGTTTGAGCAAGGATGTGACATCGTGGCACCCAGTCGATTCATGAAGGGCGGACGGATGGAGGGGGCTCCTTTTCTCAAGGGGTTTCTGGCGCGCGCGGCTTCCTTCGTCCTCTATTATGCGGCGGGGCTTCCCACTCATGACTCAAGCTATGGGTTCCGGCTCTTTTCCCGCCGGGTCATCGAGTGCATCTCCATCGAGTCCACAGCCGGGTTCACGTACAGCATCGAACTCCTGGCGAAGTGTCACCGGCTGGGCTGGCGGATTGAGGAGATTCCCGCGCAATGGTTCGAACGCACCCGGGGCGGCAGCCGCTTTCGCGTGTTCAAGTGGCTGCCCGCCTACCTGCATTGGTTTTTCTATATTTTTTCGACCACGTTCTTGTTCCGCGGGCCTCGCAGCGTCAAATTGCTTGGGCGGGCAGAGTGCCCGCTTTCGTGACCACCAAGCCAGGCCCTGACCGAAGCGCGAATCTACCAATGGAATGTCAGCGTCGATGAACGCCAAACGTTATCTGGTGACCGGCGGATCAGGATTTCTTGGATCTGCCCTAGTGCGCCGCCTGGTCAAGGCCGGACATTATGTACGCGTGCTGGACGACGGATCTCGAGGCAAACCGAGCCGGCTGGACGAGGTGTCGAAAGAAATTGACTTCGTCAACGCCGATATCCGGGACTCGGTCGCCGTCTCCCGGGCCACGAAAGACGTGGATGCCGTCTGGCATCTGGCCTTCATTAATGGAACGGAGTTCTTCTACAGCAAGCCCGACGCCGTGCTCGAGGTCGGGGTAAAGGGCATCGTCAACGTCATTGAGGCTTGCCGGGCGGCCGGGGTGGGGGAACTCTTCCTCGCGTCTAGCTCCGAGGTCTATCAGAACCCGCCCGTGGTGCCGACCGACGAGCACGTGCCGTTGATCATCCCGGATCCCATGAATCCGCGCTATTCCTACGCGGGTGGCAAGATGATCAGCGAGCTCATGGCCATCAACTACGGCCGGAAATATTTTTCGAAGGTCGTGATCTTCCGACCGCACAACGTCTATGGTCCCGACATGGGGTGGGAGCATGTCATTCCGCAGTTCGTGGTGCGGGTCAAGGAGCTGCAGGCGCAACGGCAGGACCCCCTGTCGTTCCCCATCCAGGGGACCGGCAAGGAAACCCGTGCGTTCGTGTACATCGATGATTTCACGGACGGGCTGATGCTGCTCAATGAGAAGGGGCAGCACCTCGAGATCTACCACATCGGCACGATGGAGGAGATCACAATCGAGACCGCCGCCCGCGAAGTCGCCAAATACTTCAAACGGGAGATCGCGATCGCGCCCGGCAAGATGGCCGACGGCAGCACGCCGCGCCGCTGCCCCGACATCACAAAAATGAAAAGGCTGGGATATGCCCCCAAGGTGCCCTTCGTGGAGGGGCTGGCGGTGACGGCGCGATGGTATGACGAGCATGCGGAGGACAGGCCCCGTGGGTAAGCGCCGAGTCAGGCCGGGGCAGGTCGCGCTATGAATCTTCTTGTGCTCGCCAGTGATGTCCCTCATCGCCGACACGGCATGGGCGGCGTCACCGCGGTGAACATCGTCCTCTACGAGCTGTTGGCTGGCCTCCTCGCGTGCGGAGCCAAGCTCTCGCTCCAGATCATCTTCAATAAATGGCGCACGGTCAACGCGCTGAGCGAGGAGGAGATCGAGGAACTGCGGAATCTCGAGACGCTGGGCGTGCGCATCCTGCCCACGATGTACCCGCAGGACTATCTCCGCACGCAGCCGTCCGGCGGCGTGGCCGCGAAGGCTGCCAAGCTGTCGCGGTTTCTGGCCGGCCGGGTGCGGGTGCGCGATGTCTATCCGGTCACGCGGGTCCAGGACGAGATGGCGGCCCGTCTGCGGCAGTTCGGTCCCGAGGCGATTCTGACGATCTGGAGCCCCGAGGGTGTGGCGGCCACCTATGGGTTCCACGAGGTGCCCCGGGTGGCCTATCACGGTGATATCGAGTTCGGACCGGCCATGGCCCGCATGGCGGACCCGGAACTGTTCCGGACCGAGTCCCAGGCCGACCCGGAAAGCGTCTGGAAGCGAAGCGTCCGTCGCCTGCGAGACCGGCTGTGGCTGGCGCATTTCGAGCAGGCGCATGTCCGGCTGATGGGCGATCTGGACGTGATCGCCAACGTGACGGCCACTAACATCCAGTATTACCGGGACCATGGCCATCCCCGATCCATCTATGTCCGGAATACCTGGAGCGATCCCGCGGAGCACGGCGGCGTGATGGCCTCCGCCGTCCCCGTCGACCGGCTGCCGGTCAAGATCGTCGGCCATGTCGGCTACCTGAACAGGACGGGCAGCACCTACGGGCTCAAGTATCTCGGCGAGCTGATGCCAGTCCTCGATCAGGTGATGGAGGGGATCCCGTATGAGGTGCACGTTATCGGGGGCGGGGAGCCGGTTCCAGCGGTGAAGCATCTGCTGCAGCATCCCCGGATCGTCCGTCCGGGCTTCATCGAGGACCTGGACAAGGAGTTGAACACGGCGAGTGTCTTTCTGTTCCTCAACAACGCAGGTCGCCACCTGGCCGCCTACACGCGCCATGTGGTCGCCTGGTCGATGAGCCACTGTCTGGTTGTGCACGCCAACAGCGTGAAGACCATTCCCGAGATCGCGCACATGCAGAATACGCTGGTCGGGGAAACCCCTAGCGAGATCGCCCAGTTGATCCGCCGGGCTGCCACTGAAGCTGAGCTGAATGCGGCCATCCGGCGGGGCGGCCGGAAGACCTACGAAGAGCTCTTCAAACCGCAGGTTGTCGCGAAGGCGCTCTACGAGGAAATCCAGCAGGCGATGGCCACCAAGCATTGCATGCCCGGCCCGCGGGCCGCCACTTACCGATAGGAGGGTACCCATGCACGCGCCTTTTGTCCCCCTCGTCCGCCGATTGCTGGACGTGTCCGATGTCTCGCTGACTTTCTTGGACATCGGATCACGGAACGGGGTGCTGGAGCTCGAGGATCTGGCGCCCTATGTGCTGGCCTTCGGGTTCGAGCCGAATGCGGACGAATATCGTAAGCTCGTGAGTGGTGAGACCGATGCGGCCCAACTGGGCGTGCGCCCACCCGCGTTCAGGAAGCTGACGCACCTGCCTTACGCGGTCGCGGACGTGTGTGGTCAGCGTGAGTTGTACATCACCCGGGGGCCCGGCGCCGTCAGCCTGCGTGAACCGAACATCGAACGCCTGCGAGAGATCAAATGGAAGGGCCGGCGGCGCGCCCCGAATTTCGGCGACGAAGTCTTCCCCGTGCTGCGGGTCGATCCGGTCGAGGTCAAGACCATCGAGTGGGTGGCGCTTGAATACGGGCTGACCCACATCGACTATCTGAAGCTGGATGTCGAGAGCTCCGAATACGAAGTCCTGGCCGGCGCCGGCCCGGTGCTGGACGCGACCTCCCTGATAAAGGTCGAGGTCTGTTTCATCCCTTTCCGGAAGGGGCAGAAGCTCTTTTCCCACGTCGACCTGCTGCTCCGGGACCACGGGTTCGATCTGCTGCGCTACGAGATCGTGCCGATGCAGGTGGGGTACAAAGAGCGGGAGGGAGCGTCCACGATCGGACCGTCCATCGGATTTCCGGACCGGTACGGCCAGCCGCTGATGGGGGACGCGGTTTACGTCAATCGCGGGATCAAGGAGCGGTCGCGCCTTGTCGCGCTGGCCGCCCTTCTGATCGAGCAGGGCTATCTGGACGAAGCGTTATTCCTCCTCCGGAACAAAGTGCCCGATGCGGACCCCCAGCTGCTGGACCTGCTCCAGAACTACCAGGGGGACAGGCGGACACGTTTGTTCGAGGCGCTGATCAGAGGTTACCGGAAGGTCCAGAAGCTCGCTCATCCAGTCCGATCGCTGCGCCGATGGCTGGGCTGGAGGCGCCTGGCCTCGAAGGGCGTGGTGCGGTCGGCGCCATGACCCGTCTCGGCGAGCCCGCGAGTCTATAGGCGGAGGGATTCTCCTTGAAATTCGGAAGAAACTTCAGCCTGTTTCTGCTGTCCGCGCTGATCCAGGGCGGAATCTCCTTCGCCATGGTCCCGGTCTCCACCTACGTGCTGGGCCCGGAAGACTTCGGCCTCTTCGCGCTTGTTTCGGTGATTCCGGGGCTGCTGACCGTCATAGCGACGATGGGGGCCGATTACCTCTTCGCCAAATATTATCCCACCGCCAATCCGGATGAGCGACGGACGCTGGTGTCTACGGTGCTCGCGGTGGGCGGCGGATTACTGGCCCTGGGCTCGGCCTGTCTGCTAGCCGGGTGGGCGGTAGCCGTGCAATTCGTTTCCCAGCTGGAACAAGTTCCGCTAAGGTTCCTGGGCCTGTCCCTTGCCTCGATGGTCCTCGCCTTTCCGTGGGTCGTGGCGTCTTACATCGTCACGCTCGATGGGAAGGCGCCACTCCATGCTGTTATCACGGTTATCCAGGCGGTGGTGTCCGCGCTGATCGTGATCGTCGGCCTCTATGCGCTACGTCTCGGTGTGGAAGCGTTGTTCTGGAGCGCGATCGGCACCTCCATGGTGTCCCTGGCGGGAGCTTGGATGGTGCTCCGGGCCTACGCTAGGCCGACGGCCAGCCGGACCTGGGCCTGGAGCATGATCCGCGTCGGCATGCCGGTGAGCGTGGCAAACCTGATGGAGACGCTTCAGAGCTTCCTGGAGCGGTATTTGCTGACCGCATTCGTCGGCTTGCACGCGCTAGGCCTCTATGCGCACTCGCAGCAATACCGGAACATGGTCAGCATGCCGCTGAAGTCGGTGTCGCGCGCCATCTGGCCAATCACCCTGCATGAAAGCCGCGAAGGGCGGAACCAGTTTGGCGCCACCCGGGACGCCTGGGACGCGAGCTATGTCGGCGTCACGGTCATCGGCCTGCTGTTCGCCACGCTGGGAGAAGCCCTGATCGGAGTCCTCACGCACGGCAAGTTCGTGGACGCGGCCCCGCTGGTCGCGCTGTGGATGGTCTTCATCCTGGTCCAGAACTCGGGAAAGCCGCAAACCGGCGTGCTGTACGCCCGTGGGCAGCTGCATGCCTGCTCGAGACTCATGGTCATCTCCGCCGGCGCGGGCATCCTGCTCATGACCCTGCTGATCCCAGCCGTTGGGATGCTCGGCGCGATCATCGCGACCATCGCGCAGCAGGTGCTCTATCGTGTCGGCATCCAACTGGCTGGCGGTGTGGAAGGCGTGCCGCGGCACGACAAGTGGGTGATCGTGGGGGCGATGATGGTGCTGGCGACGCAGGCCCTGACGGCCTCCTTCTCACTCGGATGGACCGGCAATCTGGTCGTCTTCCTGCTTGCCGCCTCGGCCTTTGCCCTCATGGCGCAGCGCGTCATCTGGAGCTCGATCGTCAACCTCACCGCCTGGTTGGACTCCCCGGCGGCCGGCCTACGAGCAAGCCGTTGATTCGTAGCCTCGACATGACCGTTAACGACCCGCCCCTGCAGGGCGCAATCCTGGCGTGGGCCTCCGCGCTCAAGTCCTGGAATCTCGTCTGGGAGACGGGTATTTATCCCGCTGAGATGGCTGCCTTCCTGGGACTCTGCGAGGTCGCGGGGGTGCGGACGATCATCGAATCCGGGCGCGGGGAGCACGCGTATTCGACGCGCGTCCTCGGTGAGTACGCGGGGAAGACCGGCGCTGCGGTCTATTCGATCGATCTGGTCTCCGACCCCAGGCAGATCGCCGACCTGGAGGGCCGCTATCCGCGTCTGCGCTGTCTGGTCGGCAGCGCATTCGATCTCGTGCCGGCCGTGGCCGCCCGGCGTCCCGGACCGCTGGCCGTCCTACTCGACGGTCCGAAGATGCATCCCGCCAATCGGCTCTCGGTCATGGTCAGCGCCGTCTTCGATGTGGCGGTCGTGGCGCATCACAATTGCCCGCTCGACAGCCGCTGGGGAAAGGAATTCGCCCATGTCTTTCCCGGGGCCTTCCACTACGAGGATCTGGACCTCACCTCGGGGGAGGAGTGGTGCGCTTTCAAGCGCTGGGAGCGCAACTGCGTGAAGGATTACGAGGTCGCCGATGTGGACGACGGAACGGTGGGCCGGTCGTTGGAAAGGTCGTCGCTGGCGCTGGCTCGCCTCGACCGGAGCCGTTACGGCAAGGCCAATCTATTCTCGCTCTGGCGAGGCGGTCCGCGGCACAACCCTCTGCTGCTCTACGCCAAGTGGCGGTTGGTGAACGGCCGCCTCTCGACATGTATCGACCAGCCGACCACGTCTTCATAGTCGCCGAAGCCGGCATGAACCATGACGGCAGCCTCGGCATCGCGTGCCGGATGGTGGACGTGGCCGCCGACTGCGGCGTCGACGCGGTCAAGTTCCAGACCCACTTCGCTGCGGCGGAGACCTTGCCCGATGCGCCGGCACCGGCGTATTTCTCGGCGGAACCGCGGTACGAATACTTCCAGCGCACCGCGTTTTCCCGTGCCCAATGGGATGCGCTCAAAGCGCATTGCGCCGCCTGCAAGACGCAGTTCCTTTCGTCGCCGTTCTCGCAGGAGGCCGTCGAGCTCCTTGAGACGATCGGCGTCCCGCTTTACAAGATCCCGTCCGGAGAGGTCACGAACCTGCCGCTGATTGAGGCGGTGGCCGCGACGCGCAAGCCGGTCCTGCTGTCATCGGGCATGAGCACCTGGGCCGAGCTCGACCGGGCGGTGAACGCCGTGCTCAAGCGCCATGCCCGGCTCGTCGTGCTCCAGTGCACGTCCGAGTACCCCTGTCCGGCCGAACGGGTCGGGTTGAACATGATAGGTGAGATGCGGGATCGGTATGAGGTCGCCGTGGGGCTATCCGATCATACCCTGACCAATTACGCGGCCTTCGCGGCGGTCACGATGGGGGCTGCGGTCATCGAAAAGCATTTCACGCTGAGCCGGAACCTGTACGGAAGCGATGCAAAGCATTCGGTCGAGCCGGTGGAGTTGTGCGACCTTGTGCGCGGCATCCGAGCGGTTGAAACGATGGTCAGCAAGCCTGTCGACAAGGATGATCCGGAGCCGTTTCGCGCCATGAAGCGCATTTTTCAGAAGAGTATCGTGTCGCTTGTGGAGATCCCGCAGGGCGCACGGATCGAGCGCTCCATGGTGGGGATCAAGAAGCCGGGGACGGGGCTGCCCGCCTGGCGGATCGAGGAAATCCTTGGGCGACGGGCGCTTCGGCGTGTGCCCGCCGACAGCCTACTGCATCCAGACGACATTGACTGGGACACTGCTCTGAATGCGTAAAGTCTGCGTCATGATCGGCTCGCGGGCGAACTACAGCAGCATCAAGTCCGCGATGCAGGCCATCCAGAGGCATCCGAACCTCCAGCTGCAACTCATCATCGGCGCCTCGGCCTTGCTCGACCGATACGGGGCCGTGGTCGAACTGGTCGAAAAGGATGGATTCGTCCCGGTGGCGAGAGTCCATATGCTGATCGAAGGCGAGACGCCAGCGACCATGGCGAAATCCACCGGTCTCGGGCTGCTTGAGCTGCCCACCGTGTTTGAGCAGCTCAGGCCGGATATCGTCTTGACGGTGGGAGACCGATTTGAAACGATGGCGACCACTCTGGCCGCGGCCTACATGAACATTCCCCTGGCGCACACCATGGGAGGTGAGGTCAGCGGGACGATCGATGAGAGCATCCGGCATGCCGCCACCAAATTCGCCCATGTACATTTTCCGGCCTGCAGCGAGGCCCGGGCCCGGATCATCCGGATGGGGGAGCGCCCGGAAAACGTCCATCTAGTCGGCTGCCCGCGCATCGATCTTGTCGCCGAGCTGCTTCAGCGGGGCGCAATCAACCTGGAGCCGAACCTGTTTGCGGAGGGAGTCGGGGAATCCCTGAATTTGAACCAGCCTTTCGTCATGATTTCGCAGCATCCAGTGACGACCGAGTACGGCGAGGGTGAGCAGCAAATCACCGCCACCTTGCAGGCGGTTCAGGATGTAGGACTGCCGGCGGTCGTCTTCTGGCCGAATGCGGATGCCGGGTCGGAAGACATCGCTCGGGGCATTCGAAAATTCCGCGAGCACTACCAGGGCGCCCGAATGCATTTTTTCAAGAACCTGCCGATCGACAGCTACATCTGCCTCATGGCGAAGACAAGCTGCATCGTCGGCAATTCGAGCAGCGCGATCCGGGAGGGTGCCTACATCGGCACCCCGGCGGTGAATGCAGGCACACGGCAATTCATGCGCCAGCGCGGCCGCAACGTCATCGACGTCGGTCACGAGCGCCGCGCGATCAGCGAGGCTATCCGGACGCAGCTGCAGCGAGGACCCTATCCGCCCGACTCGATCTACGGGGACGGGCAGGCCGGCGAGAGAATTGCGGCCATTCTGGCGGAATGCAAAGTCCAGATTCAGAAGCGCATCACGTATTAGGCGGCGGTCGAATGCTCAGTCACATGACGTGCCCGGCCTCTCCTCTTTTCCTTTATGCTTGATGATGTGGGCATAAATCTCAGGCGCATCCTGTACCAAGCGGTCCGGGTCGTCCAGCAGGTCGATGTTGCCGTCGACTATCTGAAGTTCAAGTACAAGTACGGCTTCCTCGCCGGTAGCGGCGCCCCCGTCCAGGCCTCCAAGACGGTGCTGGTCGTCAGCCTCAGTGACTGGATCACGCAGGTCAAGATGGAGGCCTTGCTCGCCAAGACGTTGGAGTTGCGCGGCTGGCGTCCGGTGATTGTGACATCGCAAAAAGCCCGCTGGGCACATTGGTACTACCGTATCTTCGGGCTGAACGAGCTGGTGCATTTCGACGATTGGCTGAAGTCTGTGCCGTCAAGCGTCGACCGTGAGGCCGAGGCGGTGCTCCAGGGCCCCCTGAGCTTCGCGGGGCTGCTCGCGCACCGGTACCGCAACGCGTACGTCGGACGTCACGCTCTGTCTACGGTGGCCAGGAACCTAAGGAATGGGAGCGTCTCCTTCGATGACCCCGCGATCCTGGCCTTGGTGCGCGAGCAGTTGGTGTACGCCTACCGGTCGGCCTACGCGGCTGAACGGCTGATCGAGCAGGTGAATCCGACGACCACCCTCTTTCTGGAGAAAGGCGGGACGGGTGTCGGGGAGATCTTTGATGTCGCGCTCGACCGTGGGGTGGATGCGATTCAATTTGTGCATTCCCATCGAACGGACGGGCTGATATTCAAGCGGTACACGCCTAGCAGCCGGCATCTGCATCCTTTTTCGCTCTCGGACGACTCCTGGCGATCCGTCTCGGCGTGTCCCTGGGACGAACGCTGTGAAGGGGAGCTGGCCGAGGAGATTCAGGGACGGTATCAAGACGGCACCTGGTTCAATCGCAAGTTTGCTCAATTTGGGAAGACAATCAAGTCGGCGGACGAGGTCCGCAAGCAACTGGGCCTGGACTCCGCGAAAAAAACGGCCGTCGTCTTCTCGCATGTGCTCTGGGACGCCACCTTCTTCTTCGGAGACAATCTCTTCCGCGACTACGAGGAGTGGCTCATTGAAACGGTGAAAGTGGCCTGCCGGAACCCCGGGGTGAATTGGGTCATCAAGGTCCATCCCGATTATGTGTGGAAGTTGAAGCAGCTCGGGACGAAGGAGACGGCCCAGGACCTGGAGGTCCTGCGGGATCAGGTCGGCGTGCTGCCTCCCCACATCAAGGTGCTGGAGCCGGAGACCGACATTAGCACGCTGTCCATCTTTGCTATCACCGACTATGGCATCACGGTGCGCGGCACAGTGGGTATCGAGCTGTCATGCTTGGGCGTTCCGGTGTTCACCGCCGGGACCGGAAGGTACTCAGGGCTCGGCTTCACGAAGGACGCCGGGTCCCGCGAGGAATACCTTCAGATCTTGGCGCACATTCAGGACTGGCCCTCTCGCCTGAGCCGTGAAGAAACCGAGCTGGCCAAGCGGTATGCCCACACCCTCCTCAAGCTGCGGCCGCTCATTTTTCGGTCCTTCGAGCAGGTCCAGATGCCGCTCCAGATGCTTGGGCATCCGCTCGATCACAACATCGCGATCCGTCTGCGGTCGTTTGAGGAATTCCGACAGGCGGCCGACTTGAACGCCTTTGCGGATTGGGTGGGCGATCGCCGGCAGATGGACCTGATCGTCGCCGCGCCGGATGGCGCCAAGCCCGCTTCCGAGCCGTGCCCCGAGATGCTGTCCGCTGCGCGCGCCCTTCCGGGTGGATGGAAGCCCGCGTACAGGCTGACGGTCGGTCTGGCGGACCGGATCCACGCTGCCTCCATGCTACGAAAAATCGGCATGTTGCCGATCGCCATGATGCTGTTGCGCTGGGCCCGAATGGCGACGCCGGCCGGCTTCCGGCAGGAGCGTGTGCTGCGGAACGAATACCGAGCGTTCAAGGCTTCTTACGGGCGTCCACTCGGCTGCCAGCTTAACCCGGGTCGGCGGTCTCGTCAGAAGGCCCTCGTTGTCAGCGTGGGATTTCCGAGTGGGGTCAAGGCCGAGCTCGGGTTGATCAAGGGGCTCGAGATCGCTGGATTTGACGTCGTGGCGGTGATGAAGCGCGATCCGTGGCTCGCCAAGTACTACCGGATGGCGGGCGTGGCCGATATCATCTTTTGGGATCAATTCGTCCCCCATCTCGCGTTGGCCGAGGTAGAGACGATGTTCGGTGCGATCTCGTCTTCCGAGCAATTGCTGTCCTTCGAGTATGCCGGAGCGCGTACGGGGCGATGCACGGCGTCGACTGCTCTGCGCAATCTCCGCGTCGGCTCGCTGGACCTGCACTCGCCTGCCTTGCGCTCGGCGGTGCGTCCCTACTTCATTTCCGGGATGATGCACGCGCTGGCAGCGCGTGAGATCATTCAGCGGGTCCGTCCGAGCGTGGCGATGTTCGTCGACAAGGGATACACGCCGCAAGGCGAGCTGTTTGACGTGTGCCTTTCGGAAGGCGTCGATGCGTTCACATGGAACGCTGCCCACCGGGGCAACTGCCTGATGCTCAAACGGTACCGGAACGGAAACCGCGACGAGCACCCGGCGTCGCTGTCCGATGAATCGTGGGCGCTTGTCCGCGCCATGCCGTGGACCGATGCGCACCGGCAGCATCTGAGGGAGGAGCTGTTCGGCAGCTATGTCAGCGGCGACTGGTACAGCGAAGTCGGAACGCAGTTCAAAACGCGGCTGCTGGACGCTCAGGAGATCAAGAGCAGGCTCCGCCTCGACTCAAGCAAGAAGACGGCGGTAATTTTCCCGCACATCCTCTGGGACGGGACGTTCTTCTGGGGCACGGACCTCTTCTGCAACTACGAAGAGTGGTTTCTGGAGACCATCCGGGCCGCGATGGCAAACCGGCACCTCAACTGGATCATCAAGGTCCATCCGGCCAACGTCGTCAAGGACGCGCGGGATGGCGTCAAGACGGAGCCGGCCGAAGTCGCCGCGATTCGAAGCCGCATCGGCGCGCTGCCCGACCACATCCGGATCATTCAGGCGGATAGCGACATCAGCACCTTTTCGCTCTTCAGCATCATGGACTATTGTCTGACAGTCAGGGGGACCATCGGAATCGAAGCCGCCTGCATGGGCGTCCCGGTCCTCACCGCCGGCACCGGCCGCTACGACCACAAGGGGTTTACGATTGACTCCAAGTCGAAAGACGAGTACTTGGCGAAGCTCCGCGCCCTTCAGGATATTTCTGCGCTCGACCCTGCGCAACGGGAGCTGGCCGAGCGGTTTGCCTACGCCCTGTTCGTGATGCGGACCCTGCCCCTGACGACCTTTACGTTGGAATATCGCAAGGACGCCACCGCGTCGATTCACACGCAGATCCATGCGCAAGGACCGGAAGACTGGCTGTCGGCCCCGGATTTGAAAGCCTTCGTCGAGTGGGTGAGCCATCCGGAGCGGCTGGATTTCTTTTCCACGTCCCCGAATGCCGCCGTCGAGGAAGCGGCGGCGCCCTTAAAGACCGGAGCCCGGTAGGATCGCGCCGGAGGCTCCCTCCGTCTTCGCAACACACCACGATGGCGTCGGAGCAGGCGGCTTGGACCTGAGACGCCATGAGGACATACCATGGAACGTGAAAACCTGATCCTACTGGACCCGGCGGAAGCCGCCGACCTGAAGGCCATCGTGCCGAAAAAAATCGCCTTGGTCGCCTCTCCCTGGGTGTTCGACGATGAAGTGGAGTTTCGTTCTCAGCAGTTGGGCCTAGGTTACATCGGGGCCTATGCCGAGCGATTTGGCCATCAAGTCACAGCCTTCGTCGACCCCATGCTGGATGGAGGCTTCAGGATCAAGGTTCCATTAAAGACAAAATATCGCTTGACCAATCGGTTCGGGCATTCAGACGAGGACATCGTCAGACGCATTCCCAAGGACGTCGACATCATCGGTTTGAATGGGCCGTTTACCGATTCCCGCTTGACGGCCTACCCGTTGATTGACGCCATCAAGCGGGCGTTCCCCGATGTCCCACTGGTGGTCGGAGGGGTGTTGGCTACGACGCTGCCGTATCAGGTTCTGAACGAATCAAAGACCGATATCATCGTCAAGGGCGAAGGGGAGATTGCCTTTGCGCGCATTGCAAACGGTGAACCGTTGGCCCAGATCCCGGGACTTGTCTATCGATGCCAGGACGGGACCATCCGGGAGTCGTCCGTCCGAAGCGAACAGTTGAGGACAATTGATTCCATCCCGCCGCCGGGCTATCACTTCCGGCCGATGGAGGAGTACGCCGCCTGGTCGCCGAGAGGCGATCAGAGCCAGCGGACGCTGTCACTGATTTCGTCTCGAGGGTGCCCATTTACGTGTGAATTCTGTTCGATTCCGGAGAAGGGCCAGCGGTGGCGCCCCTTCACGCCTGAGCGGATTCTTGGGGAAATCGACATGTGCATTGACCGGTACGGCGTCAATCACATCGAGTTCGAAGATGATAATTTCACTCTGATGGAAGGGCGCGCGATTCCCATCCTGCGCCACTTGGCGGATCTGAAAAAGAAGGGAGTCCCTCTGTCCTGCTCATTCCCAAATGGCATCATGATAGACAAGATGTCTCGCGACCTTGCCTTTTTGATGGCTGAGGCTGGAACGGACATTGCCTATCTTCCGGTGGAATGCGGGGATACGCGCGTGCTCGTGGCGATGGACAAGCCCAGCGCGACCGAGCATTTGGAGAAGACGCTGGAGATTGCCCGCCATTGTGTGGATGCAGGCTTGCTCGTCAGTGCCTTCTTCATCGTGGCCTATCCAGGGGGCGTCGTGCCGCATAAGAAATACCTTCGCCCGGAATATGAGCGGTACATGATCCAGGAAAACGGGCAGGTGTTTATGAAAGGGGAGGACGAGGAAAGCTTCGAGACCACCATGAAGTTCTGCAGGACCCTACAGGGACTCGGGGTCCAAGGCATCACCCCCTTGATCGCGACGCCATATCCGGGTACGGAGTTGTATGAAGTCTGTGAAAAATTCGATTGGCTCAGATTCAAGGACGGCAAGGATGTCATGACCACTGTATCGTATGCGCACATGAAACCCCAATATGTCCAAATCGAAACGCCCTGCTGTTCTGCCTCCCGGGCCTATGAGCGGTGGAGGGAAATGGCGGATGTATTCCAGTCCTTTCACAACATTCGCCGCTTTTCCGGCGATGATCATCTCGTCCCGACCCAAGAGGTCGCCAAGCGGGAAACGTCGGCGACATGACGTGGCCAGGCGGCTGATGCCCGCAGCAATCCGGCTCCATGGTTAACGCGCCTTCCATGTCCCGTCTTCTTGCCGTCATTCCGGCGCGGGGGGGATCCAAGGGTATTCCGCGCAAGAATGTGAAGGAGTTTCTTGGTCGGCCGTTGCTGGCCTGGACGGTGGACGTCGCGAAGGCCTGCAACGTCTTCGAGCGGGTCATCGTGAGCACGGACGACCAGGACATTGCGGCCATCGGTCGAGCCTGTGGGGCGGAAGTCCCCTTTCTTCGGCCCGGTCACTTGGCGGAGGATGCTGCTCCGACCGCGCCGGTCATCCAGCACGCTGTAGAGTGGCTGCAACGCGAGGAGCACTGGCTTCCCGACTTCGTGATGGTGCTGGAACCGACGTCGCCGTCCAGGCGGATTTTTCACCTCCAGGTAGCGGCACGTCTTCTTCGCGACAGTGGCGCCGACTCGCTGGCCAGCGTCTCGACGTTGCCACACCATTATCATCCGGTCAAGGCGTTGCGGCTGCATCCGGACGGAGGCTTGACGGGCGTGGACGGCACACCCGTGCGGGACCTACCGCATCGGAGACAGGGCCTTCCAGACCTTTATGCGTTCAATGGGCTTATCTTCGCCGCAAAGACCTCGCTCTTGTTCGAATCGCCGCCGGCCTTGTGGGGCAAGCGCGTGATCGGGTATGTGACCGCCCCGCAGTACAGCATCGACATTGACATGCCCGAGGACTGGGTGACGGCGGAAGCGCGGATGCGGGCCATTCTGGCCGAGGAGCATGAGCAGTGACTGACACTCTGCGATTCGGAAACATTGTCATCGGAGAGTCGGCGCCCGTTGTTGTGATCGCCGAAGCTGCGTGTGAGCACCGAGGCAATCTCGATGAGGCCCGGCGGCTGGTGGACTTGGCGAAGGAGGCCGGCGCCGACATCGTCAAATTTCAACTGCACCTCCCGGAAGAGGAGATGATTCCCAACAGCATCCGCTTCTGGGCGGGCAGCATGGACGAAGTCCTGGCTCAGGTGAATCTGCAGCCGAAGGACCACGAAGTGTTGATGCGGCACTGCCGGACGGTCGGCATCCAGTACCTCTGCACGCCGTTCTGCGCGAAGGCTGCCGACATCCTGGACGAAATGGGGTTGCAGGCCTTCAAGACAGGCTCCGGCGAAATGACCAACATTCCGATGCTTCGCCAGATCGCGCGGAAGAAGAAGCCAATGATCGTCTCGACCGGCATGGCGAAGGTCGAGGAGATCCTGGATACGGTGGACGCCCTCCGGAAGGAAGCGGCGCCGTTCATGCTCATGAACTGCACATCTGCCTATCCGCCCCGTGCGGGCGAGGTGAAGCTGGGATTCATTCCGGTGATGCGGCAGATGTTCGGCACCCTGGTGGGCTACTCGGACCATGCCACGGACATGTGGGCTGTCCTGGGCGCCGTGGCGCTAGGAGCCAAGGTGATTGAGAAACATTTTACGCCCGATCGGTCGCTCAAAGGGCCGGACCACTTCATTTCACTCGAACCTCAGGAGTTCCGCGCCATGGTGGGCGCAATTCGCAACCTGGAGTCTGCTCTTGGGGCGGACAAGAAGGTTCATCCCGGCGAAGAGGAAGTCCGGCGCTGGGCGCATCATTCGGTCGTCACTCTCTGTCACATCCCCGCCGGGACCAAAATCACGCCCCCGATGGTGGGGGTCAAGCGTCCCGGATGGGGCGTGCCGGCCAAACATCTCGAGGAGTTTTACGGTCGCATCGCTGTCCGTCCTATTCCCGCCAACTCGCTGCTCGTGTGGCAGGACATCGAGGGAGGGGCGGGATGAAGCGGCGGATTGCGCTCATCACCGGCTCCCGCGGGGAATATGGCTACATCCGCCCCATTATTCGAGAGATCGAGAGGCACGCCGATCTCGACTACTCGCTTATCGTGTGCAATCTTCATCTGCTTCCTGATTTCGGTCTGAGCGTCAACGAGATCGATCTCGACCGATTCAAGATCAGCGATCGGCTGTATATGGCGTTGGATGGCTATACGCCCGCTTCGATGAGCAAGTCATTGGGTGTCTTTCTCATGAGCATCACCGACTCGCTCGTGCGGCTGCAGCCGGATATCGTTCTGCTGGCCGGCGACCGCGGCGAACAACTCATGGCGGCCATCGCTGCCGCCCACATGAACATTATCGTGGCCCACGTTCAGGCGGGTGAGTTGTCGGGGAACATTGACGGTATGACGCGTCATGCCATTACACGGTTCGCCCACATCCACTTTGCGTCAGGTGAGGATGCTGCCCAGCGGTTACGGCGGGTGGGGGAGGAGGATTTTCGCATTCATATGACCGGCGCGCCGCAACTTGATGAGTTGGTCAACGGGCAGTTCATGTCCCGCGAAGAGATTGCCGAGCGATTCCGGCTGGACTTGCGCCGGCCGATTATCCTGTTCGTCCAGCACCCCGTCACCGAGGAATATGAGAGCACGGTGGCTCAGGTGGAAGAGACGCTGCAAGTTCTCTGTGCCCTGAAATTCCAGACGGTCTCGATCTTTCCCAACAATGACGCCGGCAACATGGAGGTGCGGAGGCTGTTGGAGCGGTATCGCCGTCCGTTCATGCGGATAGAGCGGAACGTGTCCAGGCAGATCTTTGCCGGTCTCATGAACATCGCCAGCGTCATGGTGGGTAACTCCAGTAGCGGGCTCATTGAGGCGCCTTGCTTCGGTCTTCCCGCCGTGAACATCGGAAGTCGCCAGCGGGGACGCATGCGGGGCAGCAATGTCATCGATGTCCCGTGCGAAGGTAAGGCCATCCATGCGGCGATTGAGCAAGCCATGTCGAAGGAGTTTCGCAAACAAATGAAGGCGGGCAACGGCAATCCGTATATGGGCGATGGGTGTGTAGCTACCAGGATTGTTGACGTGCTGCGGGCGCTGAAATTGGATGAGCGTCTGCTCAAGAAGCAGATATCCTATTGAAGAAGATGAAGAATATGGAGAAGCGTAAGATGCCGTTACGGACGAAGAAGAGGGTGGGTGACTTCGTTGTCTCCTTCTCTGATAGCATTCGTGTTGCGATGGAGAAGATCGAGCGGAACCACCATCGTGTCGTGATCGTTCTGGATGAGGGCCGCGTCGTAGGCACGGTGAGTGACGGTGATATTCGGCGGGCCTTTTTGAACAATGTACTCCCGATTTCGCCGGTCGAAAAGATTATGAACATCAACTGTCGGACCACCACCGTGCGGGAGCCCCAGAAGCTGCGGGAAATCATTGTGAGGGAGAAGGTAACGGTCCTGCCGGTCGTCAATGATGTCAACGAACTGGTCGATGTCTTTGTGGCCGACGAGCCATTCACCTCGACTAAATGAAAGTCATCCCGCATCAGGAGATTCCCGGATGAAAGACTCCTACCAGGAACGGGGATTTTGCGTTTGGCTCACCGGCCTCAGTGCGGCCGGCAAGTCCACTGTCGCCCAGGCGCTCGCGAAGTTCGTGCTTGATCGAGGACGCCAGGTGACGATTTTTGACGGTGATGTGGTCAGAAGGCATCTGTCGAAAGGCCTGGGATTCAGCAGAGAAGACCGCGACACCAACGTCCGGCGCATCGGGTTTGTGGCTTCCGAGATCGTTCGGCACAATGGGATCGTCATTTGCGCGGCGATCAGCCCGTACCAGGAAGCCCGAAACGACTGCCGCAACATGATCGGCCCCGACCGCTTTATTTTGGCCTTCGTGGATACGCCGATTACCGTGTGTGAGCAACGGGATCCCAAGGGCCTGTACGGCCGGGCGCGCCGCGGGGAGATCACGGGCTTCACAGGCATTGACGACCCTTACGAGGCACCCGAGGACGCCGAGATTGTCTTGACGACCACGGATTGCTCCCCTGAAGAGAACGCCAGAAAAGTCACCGAGTATCTTGTGAAGCACGACCTTCTGTGAGATTCTCTGGTTCCTTCCATGAGTGACATCGCCATCCGAACGTCCGGCCTGAGCAAGCGCTATTGCATCGGCGTGCGCCGGCGCTATGGAAGCCTGCGGGACGTGATTGCGGAAAAGTTCCTCGGGTTTCGGGCTGCTGGTGTCGGTGTGCCAGAACGGCGCCCCTCCGCACGGTTCGCTGGGAATTCGGTCTGGGCGTTACGGGATGTTTCTCTAGAGGTGAGGCACGGTGAGGTCATCGGGGTTATCGGTCCCAATGGAGCGGGCAAGACCACGCTCCTCAAGATTCTGTCGCGCATCACGGAGCCGACTGAAGGGGAGGCCGAGATCCACGGACGGATGGGCTCGCTTCTGGAGGTGGGGACCGGATTTCATCCCGAGATGTCGGGCCGA
>SYGW01000109.1 GCA_005800255.1 Nitrospiraceae bacterium
CAGCAGGCGGCGGCAGAAAGCTCGACGACCTCGATCCCCAATCGACCGATGATCGCCCTGGTCGATTGATAGAGCTCAGGCGTCGCCCCTTGTGCCGCACAACCAGGATAGAGAGCATATTTCATGGGTCTACCGTGACGGGAAATGAGAGAGGGCCCGATTGAGAGAACCCCGAAGGTCGTCCATCGCCGCCGCCGCTTTCGACTTCACCTGCTCCAACGAAGAAGCCGTGGCAGACTGAAGGGCTTCGAGCTTCCTACTCGCCAGATCTTTCTTCTTTTCTAACTCCCAGATCGATTTCTGGAGATCCACTCTGGCCTCCGCCGAAGCCAGCTCGACCTGTCCTCGCAGCCGCGCGATATGCTGCTGCACCTCATCCAGCTCTGCTTGCGCCTTTCGCTGAAACCCATCCTTCTGCTGAATCGTATAGTCCTGGGTGGCAATCACCGCTTCCTGCGCTTCCCGCATCACGCTATCACCGGTGACCAGTCCATTTGAGGCGCCACCCGCCACGGCAGCTGGCATGATGAGCAAGCCCAGTCCCATGATTCCCCACAAGGCGCCCATACCATTCTTCATGAACACTGCATCCCTCCCACCGATACGCGGTAGGCGTGAAGTATAACTTCCACCTTTTCGAAAGTCACCGTACCGAGGCCCCCTTTGACCATCGCTTCAATTATCGTATACCCTCATCTCAGTATGACACCGATCAAAGGTCGCGCACCGGATCAGGCAGCCCTCCGCGCCTTGATGAACGAAGGCGCGGCCCATCTGCAAGGAGGACGGCTTCAGGAGGCGGAGGCGACCTATCGGAAGGCCCTCGACTTGGCCCCGAACCACCCGGACGCGTTACACCATCTCGGGCTCCTGCTCTATCGCCTCAACCGATTCGATGAGGCCATCGCCACGATCGCGCGCGCCATCGAACAGGCCCCGGCCTCACCGCTGTACTGGTTCAACCTCGGCGTCGTGAGCCAGAAGGCCGCTCGACCAGACGACGCAATCCGCGCCTACCGCCAGGCCGTGGCCTTGAATCCACGACACCTGGAAGCCTGGATCAACCTGGGCAATGGCCTCAAAGACCGCGGCGCAATCCCCGAATCCATTGAGGCCTACCAGAAGGCCCTGGCGCTCAATCCGTCCTGTGCCAACAGCCACAACAACCTCGGCGCCGCCTTGAAAGAACAGGGCGAGATAGCACAGGCAATCGCCTCCTATCGCCAGGCCCTTCACTTGAAACCGACGCATGTGGAGGCCCTCAACAATCTGGGCCTGGCCTTGATGGACGCAGGAGCGCTGGATGAGGCCATTGCGTCATTCACGCAGGCCCTCACGATCATGCCCGGCTATCTGAAGGCCCTCTACAATCTCGGCATTGCCTGGTCCTGGGCAGGAGAGGACGACAAAGCGGTCGACTGTCTCCAGCGCGCCGCCACCGCCAAACATGACCATGGCAAGCCGATCGCCGATGCCTGCGTCTATCGTTCGCGCATCAAACATGATCTCGAGCAGATCCGCTATCTCTTCGACCGGCAACTCCTGAACAAGGGCCAGCGCCCCTATCTCCATTCGCTCCAATCGCTCCACGACGCATTAGCCCGCCGCCCCGATCCTGGCAATCAACTTTCCATTGCCCACCGGGAACTCGCGCCGGTTGCTGCCTCGTTCAATCGGCTCCTCTATCGCGCCCAAGCCCCGCGCCTTCCAGATGGCGCACTCCATCCTGCCCTGGACGTGGCGGCCGTGGAGTCCCGCTACCTGGCCAAGCAGCCGGAAGCCACCTTTATCGACGGGCTCCTGAAAGACGAAGCGCTAGCGAGGTTGCAGCAATTCTGCTGGGAATCCACGATCTGGAAGAAGGACTACGAAAACGGCTATAGCGGGGCCTTTCTCGGCGACGGATTCGCCTCGCCCCTACTCCTTCAGATTGCCGAGGAGTTGCGGCTCAAATTCCCCCGTATCTTCAAGCAACACCGGCTCACCCAAGCCTGGGCCTTCAAGCACGACAGTACGCGCCGCGGCCTCAACATCCATGCCGACGCCGCAGCAGTCAATGTGAATTTCTGGATTACACCTGACGAGGCCAACCTCAACCAGGAAACGGGCGGGCTGATCGTCTACGACAAGGAAGCGCCACGAACCTGGAACTTTCAGGACTATAACAGCGACCAGAACAAACCGAAGATTCTGGCCTGGCTCACCGAGGTGGGCGCACAGACGATGAAAATCCCCTATCGAGCCAATCGCGCCATCGTCTTCAACTCCGATCTCTTCCACGAAACCGACGAGATCGCCTTCAAGGACGATTACCTGAGCCGACGCATCAACATCACCCTACTCTATGGCCATCGACTCCGGCCGTAACAGGATGCTGAAAAATCCATCCGACGCAACGATCGTGAAACGTCCCTCGTAAAGCGTATAGCTAATGGCTTATAGCGGGAGCAACGACCTCCAGCTTCATTCCTGACCATACACTATTGCCATAGACTCTTTTTTTGGCGTGAATGAACGCTTCACGAACGACGAACAAAGAGACGGATCCGCGATCAAGAATGAGCGACCACGAATCAACCAGCCTTGCGCAGACGGACTGGTTGGAGTAACGAGGCACAGGCCTCAGTCTGCGTCGCGCCGCAAAAGACCTCCTCCACCAGCTCCCCATCCGCTTCGAAGGCGACATCGGCCATGACAATCTCTCCAAAGAATCGAAAGGGCCAAGCCATAAAGTCAGACTGGCGGCAGCGCGCGTTCCACTCGCCGAATCAGGTCCTTGAGGTGGCCGAGGCGAGGGAATGTATGACCCAGAGGATTCGGCACTTTCCCCTTGAGAAACATCTTGATACCCAGCGGCAAAATACGCAAAAGGCCACGCGGCGAAAACCCGACCACTTTTAGCGGCATGAGCGCTTCATTCAAGCGCCCCTGCTGTTCGACCAGCCCGACAAAGCCGAGGATATGACGCGCGCCGCCGGCCGTGGTCATCCCTTGCTCGAGCGAGGCCCGCCGCAAGCGGATGATCGCCTCCATCGGCTGAACATCTTTCGGGCAGACCTCCACGCAAAAATTACAGCGAGTACAGTCCCAGATTCCATGCTCGCCTTGGAGCGACGACAACCGGGCCTTCGTCGAGGCCCGGGCTTCCCGCGGATCGGAAAGAAACCGGTCGGCCTTCGCCAAAGCGGCAGGACCGGCAAAATCCTTCGAGACTTCATGCACGGTACAAGCCGCCACGCAGGCGCCACACATGATACAGGCATCCACGTTGTGAAACTGCGGATGGGAATAGACCCCGCCCTCCCTGCGTAAGGAACTGCCTGGCGAGAGCCAGGGCTGCACATCGCGGATCTTTCGCCAGAAATGCGCCATATCCACGACCAAATCCTTGATCACCGGAAAATGACGCAAGGGTGCGACCGTGATCTGTCCGTGCCGTTCAAGCTCTTTGCGGAGGGACGTGCGGCAGGCCAGCTTCTCGCTGCCATTGATCGTCATCGCGCAAGAGCCGCAAATCGCAGAGCGGCAAGAATAGCGGAGCGCCAAGCTCCCGTCGCATTCCTGCTTGATGCGGATAAGGGCATCGAGGACGGTCATCCCACGCCCGACATCGAGACGGATCTCTTGTGGGTGGGACATGGAATCGACTTCGGGGTTGAATCGTTGAAGGGTAAAGGTCAGGCGCATGGACGGCGTGAAACATTTAGCTCAGCCCAGTTCGAAGACCTTGGGGAAGTTCGTCAGGTTGCGGCAGCCGTCTTTCGTCACGAGCACCATGTCCTCGATACGGACGGCCCCGAGCCCTGGATAGTAGA
>SYGW01000110.1 GCA_005800255.1 Nitrospiraceae bacterium
ACCGCTTCGATCATCTTCCCGAAGATGTATCCGATACCCACACCGGCTCCGGCAAACCCTGCCGCCGCCAACCCCATACCCAACAATGCTGCTGCTGCTGAATCCATTGTGTCCTACTCCTCCCTTGTCTGAAACTCACACGCGCTAGTGTGCGTGCTCATCGTGGCCGTGTAAGTGGAATGCGTCTCCCAAATAGACGCAAGTCAACACGGTAAAAATATACGCTTGAATGAATGCGATACCGACTTCCAATCCGTTCATCGCGATCGTGAACGCAAAGGGCAACCATCCGATCAACAGGCCGCCGCTAATGGCCAGGCCGAACAGAACCCCGAGAATCACGTGGCCTGCCGTCATATTCGCAAACAACCGGACAGCCAGCGAAATCGGCCGCGCCAATTGGCTGATCAACTCGATCGGGATCATCAAGGGCAGCAGCCAGGCCGGCGTGCCGGGCGGCACGAGGATGCCCAGAAACTTCACCCCATGCAGCAGAAATCCCATGACCAGGCTCAGCCCGTACACCAGGCAGGCGAACACGGCGGTCACGACGATCTGACTCGTAACCGTATAGCTGCCGGGGATCAACCCGATAAGATTACAAAAGAGGATGAACAAAAACAGCGTGGCAATGAGGGGGAAGAAGCGCATTCCCTCTTTGCCCATCGTATCCATGATGATGCCGCGGATGAAGTCCACCATCATCTCCGCCATGCTCTGCAACTTGCCCGGCACCAGCTTGCGCGCCGATCCCGCCATCACCATGAGCGCCGCCACCAAGGCGACGACGACCCACATGATGACCACGGCTTTATTGATGGAGATATCCAATCCGCCTAGCGAAATCGGGATCCAATTATGCAGCTCGAACGGATGCAGCGGACTTTCTTCCATGATACTTTCGTACTTTCTCTTGAAAATCGTTAGGTCTTCGGCCACCGTTGCGCCGACCGGTACGCATTCCTGATCCCGGCTACGACGCCTAACATCAACCCCACGACCATTCCCCAGGGAGTGGAGCCGAAGAGGTATGTATCACAAACCCAGCCCAAACCGCCCCCGACAATCAGCGACGCGAGCAGATCGGTTCCGATCCGGACCGCTTGGCCGAGCCCCGCGTACAATGGATCTTGTGAAGGGGGCATGTTGTACCCACGGAGGAGAGTGCGTGACGCAGTCCGTCACGCAAGGACTCTGCCGATTGTGGGCGCGCAATTCAAGCAGAATCATCCTAAATTTGTCAAGCTGACCTCAGTTGTGACAGAGCGGAGACAGTCGGGTATAGTGGGTGGCGCGTGATTTGTCCAGCAATCGATCGTCACCCATGACTCGTTTTTCCCAACCATCATTCCTCATCGGTCCTCCGCAGCCCTTGGTCCTCACGATGGACAACTGCGGGAGAGCCCCCTTCGACCTTTACCGATTGATTGCCGCTCCCTCTCAGCCGTCCTTCCTCCTCGACAGCGGGAAAGGGACAGAGGGAGGGAACCACTATTCATTTCTGGGGAGCAACCCCTTCTCGGTGCTGACCGGGCGCCAAGGCCAGTCCTCCCTTCGGACCAGCGACGAACAAATCCATTCGTCGAACGATCCCTTCGGTAGCCTCCAGCAGCTGTTCGACGGGCCTCAGATCGAGTCCCCTCCGGGCCTGCCCCATTTTTTCGGCGGGGCCATCGGCTACTTCAGTTACGACCTCGTGCGCGACTTCGAAACGCTTCCGGTTATGGCCCAAGACGATCTGCCGATCCCCCACCTACAATTCGGCCTCTACGACCTCATCGCCGCCGTCGATCATCGACAGGACTTATTGCAGCTTATCTTCTGCCCTCCCATGGAACGGTTTTCCAGAGAGCCCCGAGAGGCCCTTTATCGCGAGGGCTTGGACCGGCTGGCGGAATGGGAAGCCAAGCTGAGCGGACAACCGACGCCTCTCGCTGAACTCCCCTCTCTCGATCGAATGGCCTTTCATCCGGACCAAACGCGCGAGGCCTATCTCGATCGAGTCCGGCGCTGCCAGGACTACATTGCGGCGGGAGACATCTATCAGGCCAACCTGTCGCACCGCTTCACCCTGGAACCGCCCGGCTCCTACAGCGACGCCAGGGACCGGCAGGCCTACGAACAGGAACTCTATCGGCGGCTGCAAGCTGTCAACCCCTCCCCCTTCTCGGGGCTCCTGCATTTCGACGACATCACCTTGATCAGCTCCTCGCCCGAGCGGCTGGTTCGTCTCCACAACCGGCAGGCGGACACGCGCCCGATCGCCGGCACCAGACCGCGCGGACGCGATGATCGCGACGACCAGCGGCTCATCGGCGAATTACTCGCGAATGAAAAAGAGCGGGCGGAACACCTGATGCTCGTCGATCTCGCGCGCAACGATCTGGGCCGCGTCTGCCAATTCGGCAGCGTGCAGGTCGATGAATTCATGGCCATCGAGCAATACTCCCACGTCAGCCACATCGTCTCCAATGTCAGCGGGGCCTTGCGGCCGGACGCCACGCCTTTCGATCTGATTCGATCATTGTTTCCCGGAGGCACCATCACCGGCGTGCCCAAGATCCGCTGCATGGAGATTATCGAAGAACTGGAGCCAGTGCGCCGCGGCCCCTATACCGGATCATTCGGCTACATCGGCTGGAACGGCGACCTCGACCTCAATATCATCATTCGAACTTTGGTATGGTGTCAGAGGAAGGGTTACTTGCAGGTCGGCGCCGGGATTGTCGCCGACTCAGACCCGGCCAAGGAATATGAGGAAACGATTCAGAAGGCCCAGGCCTTCGTCAGCGCCTTGCAACGGAACTAACCATGTGGATTTATCTCAACGATCGATTCGTGCCGGAAGAACAGGCCGTCGTCTCCGTCTTCGACCATGGCTTCCTCTATGGCGACGGGGTCTATGAAACGATTCGCTCCTACGGGAGCCGGATCTTCATGCGGGATCAACATCTCGCCAGACTTCGCCGGTCCGCAGAGGCGATCGGCCTGAGCATCCCCATTCCCGAGCAACAATGGCCGGCGCTCCTCCACGAGGCCATGGAGAAGAATCACGTTGGACAGGGCCGTAGTGACGCCTACCTTCGCATCACCATCTCACGAGGGCCAGGCGACATCGGCCTGGATCCGGCCCTCTGCCAGGCCCCTACCGTCGTCATCATGACCAAGCCGCTGCAGCCTCCTCCACCGGAGCAATACAACACCGGCGTGAGCCTGATCGTGGCTAACACCAGGCGGAACCTACCCAGCGCCCTCTCGCCCCAGATCAAGGCCACCAACTTCTTGAACAATATCCTGGCCAAGAGAGAAGCGATCGCGGCGGGAGTCTTCGACAGTATCCTGCTCAACTGGGAATCGCAGTTGACCGAATGCACCGTGAGCAATATCTTTTTCGTCCGGGCCGGCAGACTCTGCACCCCGGCCCTGGACTGCGGCCTGCTGGACGGAATCACCCGCGACCTGCTGCTCGGCCTGGCGCGGGACGCGCAGATTCCTGTCGAGGAAGGCCATTTCGGCGTGGCATCCCTCCGCCAGGCGGACGAATGTTTCCTCACCAATACAACGATGGAAGTGATGCCCGTTACCAGAGTGGACGGTAATCCGGTGGGGACAGGGACGCCAGGCCCCATCACCCGACAGCTCCATGGGCAATTTATGGCCAATCGGGCGCGCTTTTTAGAACCCTAGCAACCCCACCCCTCCACAGAATCTGCTGTTTTTCCTCACTATTCTCACTGAGCCACCCCGGCACAGGAGCTGCGTCGCTCTAGTTGCTTGACAGCCATTGGCAGGCTGGTATCGTTGCAATCAGACAGGACACCTTTGCTATGAATATGACTTCCATCACACGACAGGCAGCCCTGAGGCTCGCCACAGCAGTACTCGCAGGGATCGGCTCCCTGAGACTCTCCGCGCCGGCAGCCGAGGCGGAGATTTATCAGTATGTCACGCGCGATGGCTCCATCGCCCTGACCAATGTCCCGGTCGATCCCCGCTATCGAAGGATCGATACGGCAGCCCGGCTGCGCCATGCTTCCATGTCCGAGCGAGACCTGGAACCGGTCATTCGCCGCTATTCCTCACAACACCGGCTCCACCACGCATTGGTCCGAGCCGTCATCAAGGCTGAGTCGAATTTCGATCCCTTGGCCATCTCTCGCGCAGGCGCGATCGGCCTGATGCAGTTGATATCGCAAACGGCGCTCCGCCTCGAGGTACGGGACATGTATGACCCGGAGGATAATGTGGAGGGAGGCACGAAGCATCTACGTCAGCTCCTAGACCGATTCCATGGGAATCTACCGTTGGCCCTGGCGGCGTACAATGCGGGGGAAAATGCAGTCGAACGCTATCAGGCGCTCCCTCCGTACACTGAAACCAGACAACATGTCCGGAAGGTGCTCCAATATTATCGCGCGGGCCTGGTCCACGATGGCGTGGTCCTGACGCGGCCGGTCACCCGACGCGGCCCCGCAGAGGCAACAACACTCCCCGCGATTTCCGGACAGCTTTCCCGTTAGCCACGTCCCCGTTCGAGAGGCGGCTGTGTTGCTGCCAGCCGGCCCGCTTGGCCTCCGGAAAATCCGACCGGTAATGGGCTCCGACGCTATTCTCCCGCCAGAGCGCCGCCTCCGCGACGCATTGCGCCACCTGTACCATGTTCTTCACTTCCAGCGCCGACCTAGTCGCAAACGGCTGGGCCACGAGCTGCGCCCAGCGTGACAATTGCGCGCAGGCCCGGACGAGGGACTCGCCCGAGCGAATGACGCCGACCTGACCCCACATCGTGCGCCGGAGCGAACTGCGCAATTTTTCTTCATCGTCCAATATGCCGAATGGGCCAGCCCGGAGCGCCACGTCTTGCGCCGTCAGTGTGGGAATCTCCTGCCCCTCGGCACACGACACCGCCGCCGCCGCTGCGCGCGCGCCGAACACCAATCCTTCCAGCAAGGAATTGCTCGCTAGACGGTTCGCGCCATGCACCCCGCTGCAGGCGACCTCTCCGGCGGCGAAAAGCCCCGGCACCGTCGTCGCGCCGTTCAAATCGGTCCACACTCCGCCCATCATGTAATGCGCGCTCGGCGACACGGGGATCCATTCCTCGGTGATATCGATGTCGTAGCGCAAGCAGGTCGCATAAATCGTCGGGAACCGCCGCTTCACGAACTCCGCGCCCAAGTGGGTCACGTCAAGATAGACGTGACGCGCTTTCGTCGCCGCCATCTCCGCCAGGATCGCCCGCGACACGATGTCTCGCGGCGCCAACGCCCCCATCGGGTGGTAGCGCTGCATGAACAACGCGCCCTTATTGTTGCGCAGCTGCGCCCCTTCGCCGCGCATCGCTTCCGACAATAAAAACGGCGGACTCGACGGCAAATACAACGCCGTAGGATGAAATTGCACGAACTCCATGTCTTGCAGCACGGCGCCCGCGCGCAGCGCCATGGCCATCCCGTCGCCCGTGGCATTCGGCGGATTGGTCGTCCGGGCATAGATCTGGCCGGCGCCGCCGGTCGTCAACACGATCGCGCGAGCTGGCAGCACGACCTGGCGGCCCGTTGCTTCATCCAGCACCGCAGCCCCGCAACACCGTCCGTTTTCGACGACGAGATCCACGGTAAAATGATGATCCAACCGCTGAATCTGCTTGTGCCGATTCACTGCGGCAATCAAGACGCGCACCATCTCGTTCCCCGTCGCATCGCCCCGTGCGCGCAGAATGCGGCTCCGGCTATGGGCCGCCTCTCTGGCAAACGCGAACTTGCCGCCGATCTTGTCGAACTTGGCCCCCCACCCGATCAATTCCTGGATCCGCTCGGGCCCTTCTTCGACGAGCACCCGCACCGCTTCTTTCCGGCAGAGCCCATGTCCCGCTTTGATCGTGTCAGTTAAATGAATAGCCACGTCGTCTTCTTCACTCATCGCCACCGCCACTCCGCCCTGCGCATGGATCGAGCTGCTCTGAAGCGGATGGCCCTTCGTCAGCACCATGACGCGGCCGGAACGGCTCAGCTCCAAGGCCGCGCGGAGACCGGCCACACCGCTCCCGATAACCAGGAAATCAGCCTGCAGCGGCACGCGGGGACGAGTAGCCATGGATTACTTCTTCTTCGGAGAGGGTGAAGGGGGAGTCGTGACCTGCCGGGCTTTCATGCCGAAGGGAGAGTCGCCCTGCATCCCTCGCAATAAAATCGCCTTGGTGCCGACCCACTGCAATCGCGTATGGCCGCGTTGGCGGAGGCCCGGGTCATCCGCATTCTTCTTCCACAGTCCCTGCCAATGCACAAAAACATCGACATCGTCCCCCTCGACCATAATGCGCTCGAGCGAGAACTCCAACGTGATGGCGCTAAATGTATCGAAGTCGCCGCGCGCCTCTTCCTGCAGCCGGTCCAGCTGGTCGAGCGGCATCATGAGCGAGGCCAGACCGGCCGCGTCCTTTTTCATGTAGGCCTGGCGAAGCGATTCCACCGCCTGATCGATACGGAGGTACCGTTCGTGATCTTCGGGATATTGAATCGTCTTGTTGCTGCAGCCGACGCCGAGCAACGCAATCGATCCGAACAGACACAAAACGGAAAGCCACGGAATTCTATATGTTGTCATCATGGCTGCAGTATAGGAATAGGTCTTAGGCAGGTCAAGCGGCCCGTGAACCGGTCCGCGCCGCGCCAGAAGGCTCCCAACGACTTGGCTGAGCCGCATGCTCAATCAATTTAATCCGCCGATGGTCTTGCAATTTGAGATGGAAACTTCTACACTTCTTCCTTCGCAGGAGAGAACGCATGTCCAGTGTTTTGAAAAAACGCCGTAAAAAAATGCGCAAGCACAAGTATAAGAAGTTGCGCCGGCGTCAAAAATTCGAACGTCGTAAGAGCTAGGCTCACCCGAAAGCGGGGAGGAGGGGTTCGTGCCCGAAGGCAAGAAGGTTCGCATCCGCGTCCGGACTGTGAACT
>SYGW01000111.1 GCA_005800255.1 Nitrospiraceae bacterium
CGCCGCGGTGCTCTTGATTGGGATGGGATTGGTCAGCTATTTCGGGCTCAATGAGACAAAACGTGACGCAGCCTTCGGCGTGGCCGGCGGTGTGGTGGCGACGGTGTTTCTCCTCGCTGTCCTCACCGTCATCCCCGGCCTTAATCGATATGCGATCGCGCCTCCGCAAGAATTGGCCTACGCAGCAGGATTGAATCTCGGCCCGGATGACCAATTGATCGCATTCGGCACGCTACGGCCGTCCATGGCCTTCTATTCAAGGCGGAAGGTGCTGTTCATACCGCCCGGAGAATCCAAGCGGCTGCAGACTGCATTGGCATATCCCGGCCGTACGATGATTCTCCTCCCGGAAGCGATGCAGGAGGCCTTGCCGAAAGAGGCGGCCACCTATCAACCGATCCTCAAGCGATACGGCTACATTCTCCTCGCCTCCCAACCGATGGTGGCAATCCCTGAGACTGGATCCCCGGCGCAGCCACCGCTTCCCAAGCCTCCCGGCCATTAGCCTGCATGACTCGGCGATCAAAACGGCAAGACGCCCCGCCCCCCATAGAGGATCAACAGGGCAAGGAGGACCGCGCCGAGGAAAGCACTTTCCCTCAGCACCAGCCAGGTACGGGCATGGGGCTGTTCTTCTTCCACCGCCACCGCCATGTTGAACGCAATCGCCACGCACGCGAATCCCACTGCCGCCACTACATAGAGCGATGTCGTCAGGGATGCCAGGCCATACATAATCAGGATCGACGAGAGCGTTGTCTGCCGGCTCACACGTGATGAGTTGTTGCCGATCCACTCGGTTCTACGGAGCCACAACCCACTCGCCGTGACCACTAGACCGAGGCCGATGAAGAGAGCACCGACGACTCCCTCTTCCGCCGGCCTTGATAGGGCCCAGAGCAGAGCCAACGCTATGGAAGCCCCCATCGCAGTCTGCCGAATCCCATCCTGAAGCGAGGCGCGCCATTGCTTCAACGGCGCGGCAGCGATCACGCCGCTGATCACGCCCATGACGGCTCCGCCCAGCACGTCGGTTGGGAAATGAGAACCCCGAAGGATTCGGCTGAGCGCGACAAATGCCGCGATGCTCAGACACAGAGGACCAACGGCAGGAAATCGTTTTGCCAGCACAGTCGCCACGGCAAAACTGGCAGCGGAGTGCCCAGAGGGAAACGAGTCCAGGCCGGAGGCCCAGGATGGAGCGAGTTGCCATTCTCCGGAATGGGCAAATTTTGGGCGGGGCCTGCCGATCAGGTGCTTGAGTCCATTGACGATCAGTGCCGCAAGCCCGTGCGCGAGCAGGGTTTGGATCGCAGCTGCTTTGACCGCCGCCTGTGAAAAGAACCACCCGATCGCCAGGAGCCCCACGCTCACAGCAACCAGATGCGTCCCTTCACCGATCCAATTTCCAGCATCGCTGGTGAAGGCCATCCAGGGAACGGTGAGCTGATTCCAGGGCAGATGGAACGTGACCGACCGCACATACCGGACGATCGGGAGATCGAACTGAGACAACCCCAGGAAGGTAATGACCAGCGCAACAGAGGAACAGCCGAGCGCGGTGATGAGCCTCACCTTCCGTAAGCAGGTTCGTTCGGCCATGCGATCGCTCGAACCATGATCGGCATCGAGGAATGCTGGATCCTCACGACTGGTCACCGGTCACTCATGATCGACTACCGCCTGAATCCCGGTTAAGGAACCCAATCGGCCAGGAACACGTTGAACTCACCCGGCTCTTTCGCATGGCGGTCTGAAACCCACACCAGGCGTTTTCCGTCCGGAGAAAACATGGGAAAACTGTTGAACCGCCCTTCCACCGTCAAACGCTCTAACCCCGTCCCATCATCGCCCACTAGATACAGATGAAAACTGGGCCGCCCTCCCTCGCCTCTGGTTTCTACATTGGAGGAGAAAATGATACGCCGGCCGTCAGGATGAAAGAAGGGGGGAAAGTTCGAGGCCCCGTTGGACGTCGCCTGTTTCTTGCCCGATCCATCGGCGTTCATAACAAAGATTTCGAGCTGTCCCAGCTCGACCAGCCCTTGCGCCAACAACTCTTGATAACGGACAATCTCGGCCGGATCGGTCGGGTGCGCTGCGCGATAGACGATCCGCCGGCTGTCCGGCGAGAAGAACGCCCCACCGTCGTAACCCACATCGTCGGTCAACCGGCGAATCTTCGTGCCGTCGAGATTCATGGCATAGAGATCGAGATCCCCATCCTTCACCGAGGTCCACATGATCGTCTTGCCGTCCGGCGACACAGTGGCCTCGGCGTCATAGCCTGGCGTTGTCGTCAACCGCTGCATCTCCTGACCGTCGATACCTACGGAATACACATCATAGTCATCGAGCGCCCAGCGATAGGCGCCGTCCCGTTTCGGCTTCGGAGGGCAATTCGGCCCGGCCGCATGTGTGGAAGAATACAGCAGCCGTCGATCACCGGGATAAAAGTAGCCGCAGGTTGTTGCGCCCGCGCCGGTGCTCACGAGCCGCGCCTGAGTACCGTCCACGTCCATGACGTACATCTGGTAACAACCCAGTCCGGTATCAGCCGGTCGCAGCCTGGGCGCAACCGCATCCTTCGTCCAATTGTTGGTGGATTGGAAAATCAGTTTATTCCCGTCGAATGAAAAATAGGCCTCGGCATTCTGACGGCCGACGGTAAGCTGGCGAATGTTGGCAAGGTGGCGCTCAGTGGAACCGGACAAGGCCTTCGCAGGCTCTTTCGCCGGCTCACCAGCTGCCAAAAATCCCGGTAACATCAGCCCCACGCAAAGACTCTTCAACATTACCCTTAGAGGCCTGTCGCATCGATTCAATCCGCACCTCCTTCATCTCCGGCTCGTTCTGCCAGAGACCGCGCTTCACCGCAGCTCCGTCGTTGAATATGACATAGCTTTGCCAGCCGTAATAGAACAAAAACCGCGAGACCTTCGCAACCGCTTGGGAGGTCCCGCCATAGAGAATCGCGACAACGCTGCCCGGCACGCCCGCCCGATGGCAAGACAGCAATACCGCCGGCGCCTGCCCATTATGGGTCTGGCCGTCGATCTGAAACCCCTCGCTCCCCAAGACAGCTAGTTTTCCACATGACTCTTGTACGATCGACTGAACCAGCTTCTGCTGATCCGGCCCTGCCAACAGGAGCACCGACCCCTCCGGCGGAAGAGGCCTGCCATCTATGGACAAGACCCTGGTCCGCTGAGATTCCGGCAGTTGCGTTTCCTGATCGGTAATACGAGTGACGACTTGCTGCAACGGAGAAGCAGGATCCGTAAATGCCTTCACGACCGTTCGATGCCGGTCGGTCACATAGCCGTTCAGCATCGGCGGCAATTGCGCCCGTGCCAACCGGCGGAAG
>SYGW01000016.1 GCA_005800255.1 Nitrospiraceae bacterium
CCCGATCGAGCATGGCGCGGACCGACGCAATTTTCTTCAAAGAGGAGGCGATGAACTTTTGTCCGCCGAAACCGGGATTGACCGACATGATCAGGACCAAATCCACCTCGGCGATGATTTCCTCGATCGTGCTGAGCGAGGTAGCAGGATTCAGGGTCACCCCCGCCTTGACTCCCCGTTCTTTGATGGCCTGCACCGTGCGGTGAAGATGGGGGCAGGCCTCCACATGCACCGTCAAATAATCCGCGCCGACCTCGGCGAACTCGGCGATGAAAGCATCGGCGTTGGTGATCATGAGATGGACGTCAAGCGGCAGCTTGGTGACTTTTCGGAGAGCCTCCACGATCGGCGGACCGATCGTCAGATTCGGCACGAAATGCCCGTCCATGACATCGATATGGAGGAAGTCGGCCCCGGCCCGTTCCACGGCTGCCACTTCATCGGCCAGCCTGGCAAAGTCAGAGGCTAAGATCGAGGGGGCGATATAAATGGGGCGTGCCATCACAAAACCTTCCTCAGTCGTGCGGCGTAAAATCCGTCCATCGAGAACCGGTTTCCCACGGTCGAAAGCGCGCCTGACTCGGTGACAAATTCCTGCGCCGCGGGCGGGAGCCAGGAGGAGACGGACTCACGATGGAGCTCCGCATGGGCACGGCAGAATCGCTCGATCACGTCTTCGTTTTCTTCCGGCTCCGTCGAGCACGTACTATAGACCAGCACCCCGCCAGGCCGCAAGCACGGAGCCACCGCTTCGAGGATCTGACATTGAAGCGCTTGATGCCGGGGGAGCAGTTGCTCGTCCTTCCGCCATTTCGCTTCCGGATGGCGTCGCAACACCCCGAGCCCGCTGCAGGGCGCATCGACCAAGATCCGGTCGACCAGCGGCTGGCCCGCTGCCGATCGCTTCACGGAGGGCATCCATTCGCGCGGCTCTCGGATATCGCCGGCGATCGGCACGACGTTCTGCACTCCGAGCCGGCGACAATTGGCTCTCACTAAATCCAACCGGGTCCCGCTCCGATCGACGGCGTAGATGGTCCCCTTGTTTTGCATCAGCTCAGCCAGATGGGTGGATTTTCCTCCCGGCGCCGCGCAGGCGTCGAGCAGGATCTCGCCAGGCTGAGGGTCCAGGAGGAGCGGCACCAATTGCGCTGCTTCATCCTCGACATAAAAGGCCCCCTCGTGAAAGCCGGGAAGCGAGGGCACGGGACCTCCGTCTTCGAGCAGGATTCCGAACGGGCTCACGGTGGTCGGCCTCGCTGTCATGCCGGCCTGGGCAAATTTTTCGAGGAGCGCCTCCCTGATCGTAACCAGCTGGTTCACCCGCAGCGTCATCGGAGGAGCAACGCTCACCCCTTCGCAAGCAGCTTCCGCAGCAACAGGCCCCAACCGCTCCACCCAGCGGCGGCTAAGCCAGGTCGGAACCGAATACTTCACGGAAAGGGCCTGAGCCGGATCCTGGTCCATGCTGGGCCAGGGCTCAGGAGGATGACGCAAAAGCGAGCGCAGCACCGCATTGACGAGCCCGCTCCAGTCCCTGCCGACTGTCCCGGCAAAGGCTCTGGCCAGGTTGACCGATTCATTGACGGCGGCAGACTGGGGAATGCGATCCAGGAAGAGAAGTTGATAGGCCCCGAGCCGGAGCACCATCTGCACCACGACGGGCAGGCGAAGCAATGGCTTATCTAAAACCGCCTCAAGCCGCCAATCGATGGTCGCAAGCCTGCGCAAGACTCCATAGGTGAGTTCGACCGTGAGCGCCCGATCACGGCCATCGAAAGCACAACGAGCGAAGGCCCTGTCCAGCAACACATCCACGCCCTCCTCACTCTTCTCGGACTCCGCCAGCAACGAAAGGGCGATCGCACGGGCGGACGGTGCGGTCTGAGCAGTAAAGAGGGATCGAGGACCAGATGCCATAGATAACTCAAAGGAGATTCAGGTTATTGAGTGAATGGGCAAGAAACTAGGAAGGAACCGATCCCCCCAGCTGCAATCCAGCAGAAATAGGGTGACCTGCCACATATTGAACCACGGCCATGCGGCGGCTATTGGCCGGCTGCAACTCCAGCAAGGCCAGGACTCCCTCCCCCGTCGCGACATGAATTGCCTCGCTGGTGACTTCCATCACTACCCCCGGAGGCTTCGTGGCTGGCCCTGGGAGGGCCTGGGCCCGCCAGATCATCCAACGGTCGCCCCCCGGCACAGAAGTGTAGGCCCCGGGCCAGGGAGCCAGGCCACGGACCCGGTTGGCCAGAACCCTGGCTGGCAAGGTCCAATCGATCGCGCCATCTTCTTTTTTCAACAGGGGTGCCATGGTCGCTTGCAAAGAATCTTGCGGCTTCGGCACGAGAATGCCGGCCTTGAGCCTAGCAATCGTCTCGACCAGCAACCTGCCTCCCAGCTCGGCCAACCTTGGCGAAAGGGTGCCAGCCGTATCATCATCCGTAATGGGGATGGCTTCTTGCAGCAGCATCGCGCCCGTATCCATCCCCTCATCCATCAACATGGTCGTAATCCCGGTTTCTCGTTCGCCGTTGATGATGGCCCATTGGATCGGACCGGCGCCGCGATATTTGGGAAGCAAAGACCCATGTACATTGATGCAGCCGCGCGGAGGCAGCGAGAGCACCGCCGGAGGCAAGATGCGCCCGAAGGCCGTCACCACGATCAGGTCCGGCTTCCACGCGGCCAGCGCCTGAAGAAATTCCGAATCCTTCATCTTGAGGGGTTGGAGCAGAGGGATCTTCTCCCGCTGAGCCAAGAGCTTCACCGGAGACGGAGTAAGGATTTGCCCTCGCCCTTTCGGGCGATCCGGTTGCGTCACGACACTGACCACGGCATCGTCCGACTTCAACAGAGCTTCGAGAGAGGCAGCCGCAAAGTCCGGCGTACCCATGAACACGATATTCATGTTATCGCTTTAGCATTGCAGATGCGCGAAAGCAACCTGGCCGCGCAGCTGCTGGCTTGACTTGCCGTTGAATGCTTTGTTAGCAGTCTGATGCGGGGTGGCGCAGCCCGGTAGCTCGGTGGGCTCCTAACCCCAAGGTCAGAGGTTCAAATCCTCTCCCCGCAACCAACCAGTTTTCCCCCCATCTCACAGCCCTCAACGATCTCCCTGCGGCAAAGCCGCTAATCGCCCTCTTCTTTGCTCGTCGTCCGTATCTCGCCCCTACAAGAGCATATGGCCTATAGCCAATAGCGTATGGTCCGGAATGAAGAGGGGGAAGGATCTTTACTATCAGCTATACGCTCTTATCTCCCACGAGATACGCTTCACGATTCACAGCTATCGAGAATGCATCTTGCCGTCATTCGTCGGAGCCGAGCCCCAGCAACTGCGCTAGCTGAGAGACCGTGTAGGACGTGCGGGCATCCAAGATAACCAGCCCGATGCCGGCCGCCTGCAGGGCTAACTGAATCTCTCGCCGCCTCGAGACCTCCTCCGGCTGAGGGGGCAACCCCTCCTCCAGCAAGACCACCTGCTCTACGAGCTTCGATCCAGGATGGAGCAACACAAAGTCGAGTTGCTTCAGCGCGATCTTCCGCAAGACTTGCAGCCGGGCCTTCTTGTCTCCCTCCACGCTGACGATCGACCAGAGCGGGACCCGCGCAAATACCAGGAAATGGTCCTGCACCGCCAGCCATATCAGGTTGTAGAGCAGAAGATCCCTGTCGGTCAGCAGGGGCTGAGGCCGCAGCCTGACGCCAGAAGAAAGAACCAGAGCCTTGTTCTTGAGCGGCCCATTGGCTGGCGAGTCCTTGAGCTGCCAGAGCAAAAAAAACAGAAGCGCGATTGCCGGGACGATGAATAAGTTTTCCATCGTGCTCTATCGCGAAGGCAGGGAGTCGCGCCAGCCTGGCCCGTTCGGCACAATCGTGCCGAGGATCACAGGGTGCGACGCGCCCGTGACAGACGGAATGTTGCCCTGATGGCCTGTCACGGTGTGATAGGCCATCAGGGCGAAGGCCACCGCTTCAAACGACTTACTGTCCCAGCCGATGGCGTCGAAGGTAGTGACCGGCACCGGACCGAAGACCGTCGAGAGATGGGCCATGATCGCGCGATTGCGAACGCCGCCACCCCCCACCACCACTTCATCAATCTCACCCGTAATCCAGCGCCGCGCCGTGCCCACCGCCTTGGCAGTCCAGAGACTGCAAGTCGCCAAGAGATCCTCGATCGAGAGGCCCCGCTTCTGCTGAATCGAGATCAGCACCTCGATCAGTTCCTGACCGAAAGCTTCCCGTCCGGTCGACTTAGGCGGCCACTGGGAGAGAAAGGGATGGGCGAGGAGCGTCTTGAGTAATTGTGAATCGACCTGACCCTTCATCGCCAACTTCCCGCCACGGTCCATCATCAGCCGTCCCTCCGTCAGCCGAGCCATGAGACTGTCCAGCACCATATTGGCCGGCCCTGTATCGAAAGCCTGCACTTTGGCCAGGCCTCCGCCTTTCGGCACGTAGGTCACGTTGCTAATGCCGCCGAGATTCACGATCAACCGTGCGCGGCGCGCATGTTTCATAAGCAAGGCATGGGCGACCGGCGCCAAGGGAGCTCCCTGGCCCCCTGCGGCCATGTCCCTCGTCCGAAAGTTCGCGACCGTGGTGATGCCGGTCCGCTCGGCAATCACAGCCGGTTCGGCGATTTGCAGGGTCGAACGGATCGTCCCGATACCGGGCACAGGGATTCCGTGAGGCAGATGATGCAGGGTTTGACCGTGAGAGCCAACCAAAGCCACCTTGCCAGGCTGACGCTTGGCCTGCTTGATTACGCGCAACGCCGCCTTGGCAAACCATTCGCCCAGCAACACATTCAGATGGCAGACCTCCGCGACCGTTCCGGACACAGAGGCGGAGAGGATGCGCTGCTGCAACGAACGGGGGTAGGCGACTGTATGGGCCGCGAGCGTCTTCGCCTTAAGGGTGCTGCCTCGCCCGGTAATCTCCACCAGCGCGGCATCGACTCCATCCCCGGAAGTTCCGGACATCAGTCCAACAACAAGCATCAATGAGGTCCTCCCATGAGCATCGCGCAACTACACAGGCCGCTACGCTAATGGAATGCTTCAGTGGGGTCAAGCGAGAAGCCCCGCTTGCTCGTTTACGTTATCCAGGATGGCCAGGATGAGTCCCCCATTGCGCGCGCGTTGCGCGAGCACAGGGGACTCACCGAGCCTCCTCCCCCGCTGGTGGACTTTTTCAGCATCCTGCTAGACAGGTCGTAATGGGCGACCGTATGATGGCGAACCACGAATCGAAGACCGCTTTCCAAGGATCTCATGACCGCACGGGACCTCATCGACACATGGGCGCTCCGGCTTGAAGCCGAACAGAAGCAGGCGAGCAAAACTTCGCTCGACCAGCCCATCGCGCAGGTCTCATGCCGCCTGGTGCGCACGGTCGGCACCTTGCACCTCTACGAGCTCACACTTCCGCAGGGCTCCTCCCTCGCACATGACACGCCCCTCTCCATCATCCCTCCGGAGGACATGGAGCCAACCGAAGGCCTCGTGCTCGGCGGGGAAGACAATGTCATCCTGGTCCAGACCTTCGACCACATCGGACAAACCTGTGTCGATGCGACCGTGGTGCCAGATCGGGCAGGCCTGCTAACCACTTCAGCCAAACGGTTGCGCGACATGCTGGCGCAGCCGGACTCCTATCGGCTCGGTCCGGCAGACAGACTGGCGCCCCTCCTCGAAACAACAGGCACAGGAGAGCCTTCCGGGGCCGGAGCAGGCTCGTCGATCCTCTCGACCATCTGGTCGGACGACCTGTCGGTGCGGCGGCAGCGAGTGGCCACGCTGGCCATCGAACTGGTCCGCGCCAACAAACGCATGCTGGTCGTCTGCCCCGATCACCAACAGGCAGACGCCCTCATCGGCACCATCGCACGAGCCATGAAAGCCGCGGGGCTCACCTACAAGACCTGGGTGACTCGCTATGAAATGGCCCTGGCCCAACAGACGGATGGAATCGCGATTCAGGAGCTGGGGTTCGAAGCGCAGATGCACCAGTTCTATGCCAAGTCTCGCGCAGACAAGGCCGCGCTCCGGCGCAAGTACGAGCGGTTTCGCGAACTAACGCCTGTGTTAGCCTATAAAGCGCAGAAGCAAAAGGATCTTGATGAAGTGCGCCTCCTGGAGTGGCGCTTGATGACGCAGCTCTCCGATCTCCAGAACAAGATCAAAGACGTAAACATCACCCTGGCGGAATACGAAAACCTCCCGCTCTTCCGGAGGCTCAGCCTCCAGGCCGTCGGGAAAAACATCTCATCCCTGCATCAATATCTTGAACTGTACGAGAGTCAATGTGCCGAACTGAAGGGAGAGCTCGATGTTGCCAAGACGCGCATCAATGAACTCGTGCCGGAGGCCGCGGTGCCGAAAGACATGCGACCGGAGTTCGACGAGCTCAAAGAAGACATCGTCCATCTGGGCGGGACCAAAAAAATCCGTGAAATACTCGCGGCGGAGGAAGACACCAACCGGCAGACCTTCATCCAGAACCGGCGGCTCATGGTCACCACGGCATCGCGCGTGCTGAGCGATCCCCTCTTCAGCCGCGTCCGGTTCGACGTCTTGATCGCCGACGAAGCCCCCTGGATCGCAGCGGCTCCTCTGCTGAGCGCAGCAGGGCTGGTCCGAGAGAGAATCGTGCTCAGCGGCGACACCAGGGACATCGCCACCGCCGGCCTCTGGGCCTCGCAAGCGGCGAAAATCAGCCGATTCACGCCTCTTGCTTGACTGGGACCTCCATAATTCAGGATAATCCCTTTCCACCTCGATGTGCCGAAGTGGCGAAACTGGCAGACGCACTAGATTCAGGGTCTAGCGCCCGCAAGGGTGTGCGGGTTCAAATCCCGCCTTCGGCACCAAACTCTCTCTTCCCCTCTCCCACCAAAACGTGATCAACTGTAAGCTTTCCTGGCTGGATATAGTTCGTACTACGCCCAGGAATGGGCCTACTCGAAAGCACCCAGTAGCGCCAGCTTCTACTTGCCCATAGATCCCGCTCCGGGGCTGAGCCTATAATTCCCCATGGCCAACTCCCCTTCCATTCGCCTTGGCATTAGCCGTTGTCTCCTCGGTGACGAGGTCCGTTTCGACGGGGGCCATAGGAGGGACGACTATCTCACAGACCTACTGGGCCGTTATGTGGAGTGGGTCCCGGTCTGTCCCGAAGTGGAAGCAGGTCTCGGTACCCCCCGAGACGTGATGAGGTTAGTGGGCGATCCTCTTCATCCCAAGCTCATCACCATTGAGGGCGAAATCGATCACACAAAAGCGCTCAACAAGATGAGCGTCCAACGTATCCGCGAACTGAAAAAAAATGATCTCGCCGGATATGTGTTCAAGAAGAACTCGCCGAGCTGCGGGATCGAACAGGTGCGCATCTACAACGAGCAGGGAAAGCGGAGCGGGAACGGGATCGGACTGTTTGCGCGATCATTCATGGAGCAGTTCCCCCTGACTCCGGTCGAGGATGAAGGACGACTCTGCGATCCGGCGGTCAGAGAAAATTTCATCGAACGGGTCTTCGCTTACCGTCGCTGGCAGGACTTCATGCAGGGCAGGGTCACAAAACAGGCCCTGGTGCAGTTTCACACGATCCACAAGTATCTCTTAATGGCCCATAGTCCGCAGCAATACCAAGCGCTCGGGAGGCTGGTCGCACAGGCTCATCGGCAGAGCCCCAAGACACTCGCCAACCTCTATGGCCCACTCTTCATGAAGGCGCTGGCGGTGAAAACGACGGTGAGCAAACAGGTGAACGTGCTCCATCACATGCAGGGCTACTTCAAGACAAGACTGAGTGCGCAGGAAAAATCGGAGCTATCGGGCGCGATCGACGAGTATCGTCGCGAACTCACGCCTCTGCTTGTCCCTCTGACGTTGATCAAACACTATACCCAGATCTTTGAGGTGAACTATCTTCGGGACCAAATTTATCTTGACCCCCATCCGAGCGAAACCATGTTACGCAATCATGCCTGAAAAGGAGTCTGGTAATGGCGGCTGTACGAGGAGTAATTCTGGTTGGTCATGGCGGGATTCCCAAGGACTGCCCGCAGGAGTTGGTCACGAAGCTGAAACGATTGGAGGCCCAAAGGCGAGCAGCCAAGCAGCCTCGCTCCCAGGAAGAGATCGAGCTGGATGGCAAGATCAGGAGCTGGCCAAGGACTGCCGAGACAGAGCCCTATCAGGCAGGGCTCGAAGCCGTCGCGGCGCGCTTACGCACGCAGTTGGGCGATGTCATCTTTGCCGTGGCTTACAACGAGTTTTGCGCCCCGACCCTGGAAGAATCGGTGGAATCGCTGATCCAGCAAGGTGCGACCCACATTACCGTGACCACGACCATGTTCACGCCAGGCGGGTCCCATTCAGAAATTGAGATTCCGGAAATCCTCGACCATCTGAAGCCGAAGCATCCTGGCATCGAACTCCGTTACGCCTGGCCCTTTGACTTAAACCTGGTCGCGAATACTTTAGTGGAACAGATCGCGCGATTTTCATAGGATCGCGGAGCGGACTGGGAGAGGAATTAATTTGCAGCAAGGATTCTTTTTTGCCCCTCGCCACATGTATAATGCGACACTCTATTTTAAGCCTTAACTGAATAACCAGATGCTGCCACTGAAAGTTGAATTAGCCCACGCCTTCCACGACACCAAATCGTTCAAGTGGGACCAGGTAAAAGGCTTCACCCTCGCCTCCGGCTTAACGAGCCCCTTCTACGTCGACTGCCGCTCTCTCATGGCCCACCCCGGCTCGCGTTGTCTCGTGGCCAACTTAGCCTGCGAGGCGCTAAGGCCAGTCAATCTTGATTGCCTCGGCGGACTAGAGATCGGGGCTATTTCCATTGCCACGAGCATCTCGGACTTCGCCTTTGCCAGCCGCCCAAAGCACACCTGGAAAACCTTCGTGGTGCGAAAGCAGGCAAAAGACCATGGGCTCGGCAAATTGATTGAAGGCTCGTTTCTTCCGGGAGATTCCGCGGTGATCGTAGACGATGTGCTGACCAGCGGAGGGTCGCTGCTTAAAGCCGTCGCCGCCGCCAGGGGCGCAGGGCTGATTGTGACCCATGCCTTGGTGATCGTAGACCGGAAGGAGCAGGACGGTCGAAAGAAAGTAGAAGCGGAAGGACTGACGCTTCTGAGCCTACTGACGATCGACGATCTGACCAGCGCGGAGCCGCACTCCTAACGCCCTTTATTTGCAACGAAATTCAATGCCCCATCGACGCTCCTGAATGATTTCCTGCGCCCCTTCAACATGGTTGGCCATGCGGGTTCGGCCTTTTGTCTCCCCCTCGCGCACAATGGTATAGAACCCACCACACTTCTCCTGCATAAGGGCGATGGCGTCCTTACGCGAAGAGGCCAAGATCGCTCCCTGCTCTCCCTTGAAGGGATAAATCACCACCCCTCCATCGGCCCGCTCCTGAACCAGCTTGGCTCCCTCGGCACAACCAATGAAAGTGAGGGCAACAAACAACGCAAGGCTTGACCAAATATTCATACAATCCCTATCATAGCTATCAGAAGGAGGCCCACCATGACCAAACCCATTATCAAAATCCTTGTCGGCCTGTTTCTCCTGTCAACCATTAGGATTAGCGGCGTCTCGGCCGATCATTCGTACCAGCTCAGCGTGCAGCAATTACAGGCCGGCTTGACCAAGACGCCCTCGAGGGGCCAGAAGGGATTCATTTTAATTGATGTCCGCTCCACAAAGGAACACGCGGAAGGGTTCATTCCAGGAACAGACGTCAACATCGACTTCCGAGAGATCAACGCTCGGCATCGGGCCATCGGCGCCCAGCTAGAGGACCATCTGGTGGTCTATTGCCAGTCCGGCCATCGGAGCAATATTGCGGCGGAAATCTTGGCGGACTTGGGCTACCGCCATGTTTACAACCTCACCGGCAGCATGGATGCTTGGGTAGCGGCAGGCTTTCCGCTGGGAAGATAACGCCACCGATTAGCCCATCTCATTCTCAGCTGCTCTATCTCGTCTTACCCCCTGCTTGCTCACGTCTCGGACTGATCCCGATCACAGCTGGGAGTCCAATATGCATGCTAGTGCTTTCTTCCAGCAAGGGAATCCAACTGTGAAAACCTACCATCTTGGACGTGGCGTGTAGAAGCAAGGGGCTAACAGCCACATCGGACGACGAGCCTCCGTCCATCGCCATGACCTGACGAAGCGATGGAAAAGCATCCCTCAGACATTCCCCCAGGGCATGGAGGGATACGACATCCGTGGTCTTGAGAATGAGAAGGTGCCCGTCCCCTTGCTCTGCGACGAGGGTCTGGTGCGCGCGCTTCCCTGTTTGGCGAACCCGGATTTTTCCGGTCCGGTCGAGGAGCATCAGGGATTGCGCCACTTCCCTGTAGGGAATCTGCTGTTCATCGAAACTATCAAAGGTCAGGTCCAGCACCCTCGCGCGGCGTAGGCCTGCCTCTGCCGGTTCTGCCACAAACAGGCCCAGCCAGGTGCCATGCCGCCTGCTTCCCATCGAGCGACCCTCTCCATAGAGCAGTCCGAGGTAAGCATAGCTCTCGCGGAAGAGCCCGGCATTGAAGACCAGGTCGTGGCCGGTTCGCTCTTGCCATTGGTGGATATCGACCGGGTTCGTGAGGCCATCCTGCTGATAGTAATGCACGGTGAAACGATAGCGCTCCGGATCGACGTCGATGGCGACCAAAGGCGGGACATCGGGGCATTTCGCTTGAGGGCTCCAGATGGAGATGGAGAGGCCTTCTCCCAGCCGGTCACCCGTGAGGCTTTGAGCTGTTGCTGCCGAAGGCCAACCGGACAGGACGAGAAGGGTAGCCAGGAGCAATCCGGCTGAGCGGATGAGAGGGAAAAGCCTGTGAAAACTCTTGTCCTGTGCCATAGGGTCTCGAATCATGGTCCAGCGATCGAGTATAGAGAGGGCCAACGCGCAGCGTCAATCGTTCACAGGAAAGCCCCGGCGCTCCGTCCTTGCAGCGCCGGAAGCGGAGGCTCGCTTATGGATTGATGATGGCGGAAGGAATGGCCGTGAGGGGTAAATCCACCAGGCCGGAGAACATCATCGCAGCAGAGACCACCCAATCGGTGAAGGGCTGCGGATAGATACCGATCATGAGAGTGCCGGCGAGACAGACGTACAGCACCGATTTGATCGGACCAGAAACCCGGATGGGCGACGGGTCGTGAGGTTCGCTGATGTACATCTTCTTCACGACGATCAGATAGTAGTACATGGAAATGACGATGTTGATGAGCCCCACCGTGATGAGCAGGTAGAGCCCTTCCTTCATGGCCGCGACGAAGATATACAGCTTGCCGACGAATCCGGCCAACGGCGGCACCCCGGCCAGCGACAGCAGGAACACCAGCATCGAGAAGGCGAGGAAGGGAGACCGGCGGCCCAGGCCGCTATAATCGTCAATCTCCTCGCTGCCGATCGCGTCGCTGACGGCGATGATGACGGCGAAGGCCCCGAGATTGGCGAAGAGATAGGTCAGGAGATAGAACAGGATCGCGTCGTTGCCCATCTTCGTCCCGGCTGCGAGCCCGATCAGCACATTGCCGATCTGCGCGATACCAGAATAGGCCAAGAGCCGCTTCATGTTCTTCTGCGCGATAGCCACGATATTGCCGTAGGTCATGGACAGGACAGATGCGGCCACGAGCAACAGGACCCAGATCGGCTTAACGGCCACCAGGGCGACGAAGAACATCCTGAGGAGGATGGCGAAGGCCGCCCCCTTCGGCGCAATCGACAAGAAGGCCGTCACCGGCGTCGGCGAGCCATGGTACGTATCGGGAATCCAGGAGTGGAACGGCACGGCGCCGATCTTGAAACCCAGCGCGCCGAAAATCAGCAGGAACCCGATGGCCAGTCCCGGTGTGACCTGGGTCAGCTTCATGTCGGAGAAGACCAGCTGCCCGGTTTCGCCATAGACCAGGCTGATGCCATAGGCGAGGAGACCTGCGGCAAACACGCCCAGGATGAAAAACTTGATGCCGGCTTCGTTCGACGCCATGTCCTCGCGGAGATAGGCGACGAGGACGTAGAAACCGAAGGTGGAGAATTCCAGCGTGACAAACACCGACAGGAGGTCGTTGGCGGAGGCCATGAACATCATCCCGAGGGCCGACATCACGATCAGGAAATAATATTCTCCGCGGAAAAACTTGAACCGGTGGACATAGTCGATCGAGGCCAGAATGACCAACATGGTCGAGCCGACAATGAACATCTTGAAGAACAGAGCCATCCGGTCGAGCACGAACATGTTTGCGAAGAGGGTCCCGGTCACGTCGCCGACATTGAACCAGGCTAGGCAGCCGAGGGTGGCACCGAGCCCGGCGATGCTGAGATAGGCCAATTGTTCGTTGGGCAAGCGGGGGAACGAAAAATCGACGATCAGAATCAGGCAGAGCCAGGCCGTGAGGATAATTTCCGGCAACAACAACAACAGATCGGATGGAGACATCGTAAGGGAAAAGTTCATGGCTGGCCTCCGCCCACGAGATCCGCGGCTGGTTCAGGGCTTGAGACGGGAGTCAGGCTCCCAGCACCTTGGGCATCCAGCTTCGCACCAGGAGATTCCGCAACGAGCGGCACGACGCGGGTGATCTTGGCGATCAAGGGGTCCACGCCGGAGCGCACCACGTTATAGAGATGCATGGGGAAGAAGAAGAATCCGATGCTGACGGTGATCATGATCAGGAGCGGCAGGCGATCCACCGCGGACACGGCGTCATGCGCATGGCTGTACTTCTGGTCCATCGGTCCGTAGAAGAGCCCTCGCATCATCTTGAACAGATAGGCCAGGGTCAAAACGATCCCGACCACCGCGACGATGACTTGGAAGGGATACTTCTCCCAACTGCCGACGATGATCATCACCTCGGCAATGAAATTGATCGTACCCGGCACGCCGATCGAGGCCATGCAGCCGATCACGAAGCAACCGGAAATAAACGGCATGCGGTTCGCCAACCCGCCGAGCGAAGGAATATCGCGGGTATGGGTCTGGTCGTAGACCCAGCCCGCCATCGCGAAGAGCATGCCCGTGGCCATGGCATGAGCGAACATATACATCACTGCGCCGGTCAAACTGATGTAGTCCAGCGCCGCCATACCGAGGAACACATAGCCCATGTGGCTCGAACTGGAGTAGCCGATGACATATTTCGTGTCTTTGGCGTAATAGGCCACGAACCCGCCGTACACGATGCTGAACATGCAGAGCACGGCCGCGATGGGCATGAGCTCCCTGGTCGTCTCCGGCAGGATTTCGAAGGCCACCCGGATGATGGAGAAATGCCCAAGCTTCATCAACACGCCCGCGTGCAACATGCTCGTGGCGGCCGGCGCGGCCGCGTGGCCCACGGGCGACCAGGAATGCAGCGGCCAGAGCGGCGCGATCGAGGCGAACCCGAAGAAGATCAACAACCAGATGATCTTGTCCAGCGTCGTGCCCAGCACCGGGATATGCATCAAATTGGCCTGTTCGCGCAGGACCAGGATGTCGAAGGTATTGAGCCCGGAATATTTATAGATCAGCAGAATGCCCATCAGCGCCGCGACGGCGAAGGCCGAGAGGAAAAGCACCAGCTTCATCGCGGCATATTCTTTACTGTTGGAGCCGAAGTTGAAGATGAACCCGACCGAATCCCGCTGCTTCAACCCTTCCGGGTCCGTCATCTCGTTGTACTTCTTCGTATGGCTGCCCCACATGCCCAGCAACAGATACATGGGGATCACGGACATCTCGTAGAAGAAGTAGAGGAAGAACAGATCCAGCGACATGAAGACGCCGATTGTGGCGGCGGCGAGGATGAGCAGCCAGATATAGAATTCTTTCGTCCGGTCTTTGACGTGCCAGGAGACGAAAATGCCGGCGAACAATAAGATCCCGGACGCCAGCACCAGTGGCGTGCCGATGCCGTCCACCCCGAGGTGGAGCGAGATCCCCAGCTGGCGCGACCATTCGAACTTCTGAACGAACTGAAAACCGCCCTTCACATAGTCGTAGGCATAGAACAGGTAGAGCGAGGCGAGCAGACAGACAAGGGCCGAGCCCGCCGCGATGCCCCGCACGAGCATCGGCTGCCGGTTGGAGACGAAGATCAGCGCGATGGCGCCCAGGAAGGGCGCGAAAAGAATATACAGTAGTGCGTAATCACCCATACGATCAATCCGCCCTTATCTGCGGCTTGGACTCGAGTGACGGTATGGCGCCCCGGTCCACTCGATCGACTAACGCCTGCACCGACCCGTTCATCATTCTCAAAAAGGGAGCGGGATAGAGTCCAATCCAAAGAATCATGACCGACAGGGCCGAGGCGATGATCATTTCGCGCGGATGCAGGTCGCGAAGGGAATCCTTCACCGCCTTGCCGACCGGTCCCAGCATCGCCCGCTCGTAGTACCAGAGAAAATAGGCCGCGCCGAACACGACGCCGGTGACCGCGATCCCGCCGTACAGCCAATTGGCCTTGAAGGTGCCCAAGAGGATCAGGAATTCTCCGACGAAGCCGTTGGTGCCGGGCAGCCCGATCGAGGCCAGTCCGATCAACAAGAAAAAACTGGCGAGCAAGGGAGTCTGTTTGGCCATGCCGCCGAACGAACGCAATTCAGTGCTCTGCTGCCGCGCATAGAGGAAACCCGCGATAAAGAACAGGCCTGCCGTGCTGAACCCCAAGTTGATCATGGTGAGCAGGCTGCCCTGGAGCCCCTGATAGTTCAACGCGAACAAGCCTATCACGACGAACCCGAGGTGGCTGATGCTGCTGAAGGCCAGGAGCCGGCGGAAATCCGACTGGATCAGCGCCATGATGGCCCCGTACAGAATGGCCAGCAGGCCCAGGACCATGATGACCGTGACGACGGTCTGACTCTTCGAGGCATCCGGCAACAAGGGAATACTGAAGCGGATGAAACCGAACGTCCCGAGCTTCAGCCCTGCCAGCGCCACCGCCATGCCGATCGGTCCCTCCAGGAGGGCGTCCGGGAGCCAGGTATGGAACGGGAACAACGGGGCCTTGAACGCGAAGCCGAGAAACAGGAGCCAGAAAATAAGGATCTGCTGGCTGAGTGGAATCGGCACGGCAAGCAGTTCCAACAGATCGAACGAATAGGTCGGGGCCATGTGGTGCAGCGTCGCCCACTGGTGATAGTTGAGGTCCAGGAGGGCGATGCCGACCAGCATGAACACGCTGCCGAGCAGGGTATAGAGCACATATTTCAACGCCGCGTAATGCCGCTCCGCTCCTCCGCCCCAGAGCTTGATCAGGAAGTAGCTGGGGATGAGCATCAGCTCCCAGAAGACGAAGAAGAGGATCAAGTCGATGGAAAGGAAGACCCCCATGGTCGTCGTTTCGAGCGCGAGCAAGGCCATCATGTAGAGCTTCACTTGATGGCGGATCGTGTCCCAGGAATAGACGACGATCAGGACCGTAAGGAAAGCCGTCAGCCCGACGAACAACACGCTGATCCCGTCAACCGCGAGGTGATAACTCACGCCGAGGGCAGGAATCCACGGCACATGCTCCGTAAACTGCATCGCGGCAGAATCCGGAAGGAACCGTAACAGCACGAACACGGAGAGGGCCAACTCCACGAGCGCGATCGTCAAAGCGAAAGTCCGCACCATGTCCTCGTCCTCGACCAGCCACAGCACCACGGCCCCGACGAGGGGGAGGAAGAGGATACAGGTCAGAATGGGAAATGTTGAGGCCAGTTCTTCTAACATACAGTGTGCTTATAGTTGCATAATGAGCTGAATAATCACCGCCAGAAGAAACAGGCCCGCCACCAGGATCGCGGCATAATGATGCACCAGCCCGCTTTGCAGCTGCCGCCACTGCCTGGCGATGAGATGGTTGCCGTATCCGATCACGTTGAGGCCGCTGTAGACCACATACTTTTCCATCCAGGTCGAACCGCCAGCACCCCATTCCGCCATCTGCGCTACGCCGCGCACGAGGCCATCGATCACGGTGCGGTCAAACCAATCGAGCAGCGCCCCCAACTTTTTGGTCGGCTCCACAAAGAGCCGGTCGTAGAGCTCATCGACGTAGTACTTGTCGAGCAGCGTCTGATAGGCCGCCTGAAACTTGGCCGCCAACCGATCCGGCGCCGAAAGGTTCACGCTGTAGAAATAATGCGCGACGCCCCAGCCAAGCAGCGCAATGCCTGTGGCCACCATCATGAGCGTTAGCACCACGTCAGGACTCGCGATATGTTCGGCCCCCGCTCCCGCAATCGGCGCCAGGAATCCATGGAGCCAGCCATGCTCGGGAGGAAAGCCCAGGAACCCGCCGAAAACAGACAGCACGCCCAACGCCATCAAGGGTCCGACCATCACCATCGGCGATTCATGGACATGCTCCGCCGTATGGTGGTCCATACGGGAGGTGCCGTAAAACGTCAGATAGGTCAGGCGGAACATATAGAACGACGTCAGCAAGGCGCCGATGGCAGCCATGCCATAGAGCAGATAATGCTCATGCGTGAAGGCATGGGCCAGGATTTCATCTTTGCTCCAGAAGCCCGCCAAGGGAGGAATGCCCGCGATCGCGATCGTGCCGATCAAAAACAACCGATAGGTCCAGGGGATCTTCGAGCTGAGGCCGCCCATCTTTCTGATGTCTTGCTCGCCCGACAGCGCGTGGATCACCGATCCGGCCGAGAGGAACAAGAGGGCCTTGAAGAAGGCATGGGTCATGAGATGGAACACGGCGGCCGTATAGGCCCCGATCCCGCAGCCCAGGAACATATAACCAAGCTGGCTCACCGTCGAGTAGGCCAGAACGCGTTTGATATCCGTTTGCACCAGACCGATGGTCGCGGCAAAGAGGGCCGTGAGACCGCCGATGACGCCGACGATCGTCATGGCCGTGGGCGACAAATCGAAAATGGCATGGTTGCGCACGATCATGTAGACCCCGGCCGTCACCATCGTCGCCGCATGGATGAGGGCGCTGACAGGGGTCGGGCCCTCCATCGCATCGGGGAGCCAGGTATAGAGGGGGAGCTGCGCGGACTTGCCGACTGCGCCGACCAGGAGACAGAACGCAATCGCCGTGGCCATGTCCGGCGAGAGCTGCCCGACCTGGGCGAAGACCTTCGTATAGTCGAGCGTCTTGAAATTGATGAAGACCAGGAAGATGGCCAAGAGGAAGCCCGCATCGCCGATGCGGTTCACGACGAAGGCTTTCGACGCGGCCTTCGCGGCGGAAACCTTATCGTAATAGTAGCCGATCAGGAGATAGGAGCAGAGCCCGACCCCTTCCCAGCCGATAAAGAGGACGAGGTAATTGTTCCCCATGACGAGGAGCAGCATGGAGACCATGAAGAGGTTCATGTACGTGAAGAAGCGGGTGAACCCCGCTTCCCCGTGCATGTAGCCGACGGAGTAGATATGGATCAGGAAGCCGACGCCCGTCACCACCAGCAACATGATGCAGGTGAGCGGATCGACAAGATAGGCCAGATTGATCGTCAGATCGCCGCCGAAAATCCACTGGTAGGCGACGACTTCATGCGCGGCCCCGGTCTGAACGACCTCGACAAAGACGCCGAGCGTGCAGAGAAACGACAGACCCACCGATCCCCAGGCCAGGCGATGGGCGATCTCGTGGGAGTAGCGCTTCCCCGCGAGTCCGTTCAGGAGCACGGCCAGCAGGGGGAACACCGGAATCAGCTTGATCAATAAATCTGTCACGTTACCACTTCAAAAGATTCATCTCGTCCACGTTCGTGGAAATCTTTCCACGGAACACGACGATAATAATGGCCAACCCAATCGCCGCTTCCCCTGCTGCAATGGCAATGATAAAGAGGGCCACCAGTTGGCCGGCCATCGATTCCAGATAGTAGGAAAAGGCGACGAGGTTGATGTTGGCCGCGTTCAACATGATCTCGACGGACATCAACACGATGATGAAGTTCCGCCGGATCAACACGCCGAGCAGGCCGGTGAGAAAGAGAACGGCGCTGACGGCGACATATGCGCTTAAAGGAACCATAGGCCTCGCGGACTGAGCAGGGTAAACCCCTTACCGATCACGTGTGTCGACAATCGGCTTCGGCGTTTTCGCCAGCACGATCGCGCCGATGATGGCGCCCAATAGGAACACCCCGACAATTTCAAACTGCAACAAATAATCGCTGAACATCTTGACGCCGACCGCGTAGGTATCGCCGTCCTGGAGCACCGCCACCGTAGGGGCGTCGCTCTTGGCCCCCTTGAAGGGCGAGCGGAGCAGGAGGAACAGGACATAGGCCGATCCGATGGCAGCGGGCGCCAGAAAGTACCGGTAGGAGGCATGGAAATACCGGTCGTCGGTTTTCAAATTCAAGAGCATCAACACGAAGAGATAGAGGACAAGGATCGCGCCGGCATAGACGATGACCTGCACGGCCCAGAGGAACTCGGCGTTGAGGAGGATGAAAAGTCCGGAGACATGGAGCAGCAAAGCCAGAAGCGCCAAGCCACAATGGACTGGGTGCTTCAGTGCAACCGTCATGACGCCTGCCACGATGCTAGCTAATGCGAAATACGTAAAAAAGGCCATAACCATGAATTAAATCAACCCAAATGCTTCGGTGGTGGCTGAGTCGGCTTGAGCACCGATTGTGGAAAGTAATACCGATACTCCCGGCTTTCCTCAACGTTCTTTTCCTGATTATGCGCGTACAAATATTTTTTTGCATCGTCGAGATGACGCTCGCCGATGTCGTACAACCGCTTCTTGTCGAACAGCAAGGTGCGCTTGTCGTGCGTCGAGAACTCATACATCTTCGTCATGGCCAGGGCGTTGACGGGACAAGCCTCGACGCAATAGCCGCAAAAAACACATTTCGTAATATCGATATAAAACTCGCTGGCGAACCGCTGCAGCGGGCGCTTCGCATCTTCCGCGCTGACAACCTTGATGCAGCGCGAGGGACAGGCCGCCTCACAGAGATCGCAACCGACACAGCGCTCCTGATGATCGTTGTAACGCAACAAGGCCAGCGCCCCCCGGTGCGTATCGGGGAGGACCCGCTGTTCCCGTGGGTACTGGAAGGTAATCGGCTTGTGAAACATATGCTTGAACGTGACCTTCATCGCGTCCCAGATCTCGTCGAACAGGGCGGCCTGGAGTATTTTTTTCATCAATACGGTAATACGCATGTGCGCTTCCTGTGTTCTCTTACACCGCGTCGATCGTCACACGGGTCTGCTTGAACGAAGGCACGCCGGTCGTCGGATCGACCTGGACCGCCATCAAGTCTTTCACCGGGGGCTCATTGAAATGCTCCGGAAAGAAGCAGGTCTGCGGCGTGACGCACGGATCGGACTGAACCACTAATTGGAGCGAACCGCTGTCCGACGTGAGGCGCACCGTCGCCCCCCCGCTCACGCCAAGCCGGTTCATATCTTGCGGGTTCATCTTGAGCCGGCCAGTATTGGGCGAAATCTTAATGAGGCCTGGCGCGGCCGTGGACAGCTTGCCGGAATGATAAAGAACCTGCCCCATCAGCAGCGTGAAGGGCCGCTGGCTCTTGGGGACCGGCACGGAAACCTGATAACGCGCCGACACGTCCGCCGCGTAACCGTTAGACAGATACCGATCCATCGTCGGCACAACCTTGCGAGGCTGCCCGAGATTGTAGTACCCGGGGAGCAACTTCATAATCTCGGCCTGAATATCGTTCGAGGATTCGTAGGCCCATTCGCAGCCCAGCGCGTTGGCCAGCGCCGTCATGATATGCCAATCTGGCAAACTTTCCCCGATCGGATCCATGGCCTCGCGGACACGCAAGACGCGGCCCTCCAAATTAGTAACGGTGCCGTCCTTTTCCGCAGAGGTGCAGGCAGGCAACACTGCATGGGCCATCCGAGCCGTCTCGGTCAGAAACGGATCCTGGACGACGAGCAACTCCAGGCGATCGAGCGCCGCGCGGACCTCCATTGAGGCGGGCAAGGTCGCCAGGGGGTTTTCCCCGACCACATAGAGGGCTCGGATCTCGCCGCTCTTGCAACGATTGAGAATCTCGATAAGATTCGCGCCGGAGCTGGCGGCAGGGAGCGACATATCCCAGGCCTTACCGAAACGGTCGCGCGCGGCGTGATCGGTGAAGGATGCTTGGCCGGGAAGGAATTCCGGCGCGACGCCCATGTCCACGGCGCCCTGCTCGTTCGGCTCTTCCGTCACAGTATTCACCCCGCAGCCGGGCTGGCCCAGCTTGCCGGTAATCCAGGCGAGATCGATCAGCTTCAACACGTTCTGATAGCCATTGGCTTGGCGGACGATACCCTCGGCGCAGAGGATGATGGCACGAGGCGCTTCGGCAAAGGTTGCCGCGGTGCTTCTCAAGGAATCAACCGACATGCCGGTCTGTGCCTCAATCTGCTCCAATGAAATATGCGCCACGGCGGCCTTCAAGGCCTCGAACGTCTGCGGATACTTTTTGACGCTGGCCTCGTCGATCAAGTCCAGCTCCAGCGCGGCCTTGATGAGCCCGTCGATCACGAGCCCTTCCGTTCCCGGGTTGATCAGGACGGGATGGGACGCGAGCCGAGCCATGTTCGTCACGGTGGAATCAATCACGACCACTTGCGCCTGATACACGCGCAACGCTTCCTTGATCCGCACGGCCGTCAAGGGATTCGTCTCCGTAATATTGGAGCCGATCACGATGATCGCCTTGGCCGTCGTCAAATCTTCCCAGTCGTTCGGGCTTCGCCCGACTCCCAAGGCCTGCCGGGAGGCGTGCACAAAATTAAGATGGCCGTAGCGGGCACTGCTGTCAAGTTGATTGGTCTTGAACCCGGTGCGCATGAGCTTCTGGAACAGATACAGCTCCTCGTTGGTGCACCGGGCAGTAATCAAGCCGGCGATCGCGCCCGGTCCATGCGTGCGCTGGATCTCGGCAAATCGTTCGGACACAACATGCATGGTTTCGAGCCAGGGCGTCGGTATGAGCTGATTGCCCTTGCGGAGCAGCGGCTGCTTCACGCGAGCATGGCTGTCGATGTACTCGAACCCGAAGCGCCCGCGCACGCACAGTCCACCATGGCCCTTGGCCGTATCGGCCCGGTCGCCCCATTTATTCTTCCAGGACAGCGGCGAAGTCACGCGGACGACTTCGGCGTCCTTGGTCTCCAGATACATCTGGCAGCCGTCCCCACAATAGTTGCAGGTCGTAGTGGTCTTCTTCATCTGCCAGGGCTTGTACCGATACTTCGAGACCTTGTTCGTGATGGCGCCGACCGGACAGACCGCGAGGCAGTCACCACAGAATTCACAGGACAGCGCCACGTCGCCCTTTGGCACGACTTGATTGAATCCGCCCTTCTTCATAAACTGGAGCACGTCGATCATCAACACGTCCTTGCAAACGTTGATGCATTCCGCGCAGGCGATGCAGCGGTTCATGTTGAAGTCAAGTACCGGACTGCGGGTGTCTTCCGGAATGAACTTCTGTTTCGCATTCGGCAGATTCGTGACCCCATGCTGGAACGCCATGTCCTGCAATTCGCAATGACCGTCGGCGTCGCAGACTGGGCAATCGAGCGGATGGACTGAGAGATGCTTCTCCACCGCTTTCTTCCTAGCTAGAAAAAGGTCTTCTCCCTCGGTTCTAATAATCATACCGGCTGCCGCCTTGGCGGTGCAGGAACGGACCGGCGCTTTCTTGCCTTCCTGCATGACCAGGCACATGCCGCAGGAGCCGAAGGGGTCAAAGGTATAGTGGTAGCACATGGCCGGAATGATCTTGCCCGTGCTAGAGATCACGTCATATAGCGACACGCCGTCCTTAGCGATCACGGTTTTCCCGTCGATCGACAGTTCGATCGTGGGAGCTTCCACGTCAGGATTGGTTGCTGGCTTTAACCCCATAATCTCTTCCCTGTGAAACACAATACAAAATCGTCGTTCGACCTGCTACCGTTCACTTCCCACATCTACCGATCGCACTCACCCATCACAATATCGTAGGTCCCAAAGAGCGTGATCGCATCGGCGATCATATAGCCCCTGGACATATAATCGAATGCGCCCATATGAATGAAGGAGGGGGCGCGAATCTTCAAGCGATAGGGCTTCCCGCCGCCGACGCTAACGATGTAAAAGCCCAGCTCGCCCTTATGCGCTTCAGTGCCGCAGTAGATCTCTCCCGGAGGCGCATCGAACCCCTGAGAGAAGAGCTTGAACTGCTGAATCATCGATTCCAGATTCGTAAAGACCCGCTCTTTCGGCGGCAGAGTAACGCTAGGCACCTCCGCCATGATCGGGCCGTCCTGCATCTGTGCCAGACATTGCCGGATGATCTTCACACTTTCGTAGAGCTCCTGCACGCGAATCCAGTACCGGTCATACGTGTCGCCGTTCCTGCCAAGCGGCACGCTGAATTCGCATTTCGGATACGCCGAATAGGGTTCCGCCTTCCGAAGATCGTAGTCGACGCCGGAACCGCGGAGCGTCGGGCCGCTCAGGCCGAAACTCACGGCATCTTCCGCCGAAATCACCGCCACGCCCTTCGTCCGCGCCACCCAAATCCGGTTCGTCTCCAGGAACACGATGTACTCATCAATTTTCGGCGGGAAGTAGTCCAAAAACTGTTTCAGCTTCTCGAGGAGCGACGCAGTCAAGTCCCGCTCGACGCCGCCGATGCGGTACCAGCTGGTCGTGAGCCGCGCGCCGCAAAGCTCGTCGAACCAATCCAGCAGAATTTCCCGGTCGCGGAAACAATAAAAGAAGACGGTCATGGCGCCGATGTCGAGCGCCTGGGTGCCCAGCCAGAACTGATGGCCGATGATCCGCTGCACCTCCGCCACGATCGTGCGCAGGTATTCCGCGCGATCCGGCACGGTGATGTTCATGAGCTTTTCGACCGCGCGGCAGTAGGCGAAGTTGTTGTACATCGCGCAGACATAGTCGAGCCGGTCCGTATGGGGAATGAACTGGTGATAGGTGCCGTCTTCCGCGAGTTTCTCCACGCCACGATGGAGGAATCCCAGCACGGGGGTTGACTTGACGAGGCGCTCGCCCTCCAGTTCAAGAATGACTTTCAGCACGCCATGAGTACTCGGATGCTGAGGCCCCATGTTGAGCAGGAGCTCTTCCGTCCGCAGGGTCGGCAGGGTCTCGCTTTCCGGATGGGCCGGATCGACCTTATAGACGGTTGTACGTTGATCTTCAAAAGCCATCGTCGATCCTATAAGGACTACCGGGCCGTTTCATCCAGGAACTCAAACGTGTCGCGCCAGCCCTTGCCACGCAGCGGGAAATCTTTTCGCAACGGATAGCCCTCGGTGTAGTCGTCCGGCATGAGAATCCGGCGGAGATCCGGATGGTTCCGGAAGCGGATGCCCATCATGTCGTACACCTCGCGCTCCATAAAGTCCGCGCCCTTCCAGAGATCGGTCAACGAATCCACGACGCAATCCGATTCCGGCGTCCTGGTCTTCAGGCGGATGCGCTGGCGCTGCTTGATCGAGTAAAACTCGTACACGACTTCGAACCGCTCGTCATCGTCCGGCCAATCAACCGAGCTCACATGCACGATGTAGTCGAAATCCATGGCCGGATCGTCATGGAGAAACTGCGCCACCTCATGGAGCCGCTCTCGCGGCACAGTTACCGCAAGCTCGCCGCGCCACTCGACGACTTTCGTCAAGCCGGTGGGGAACGCATCCTGAAGCTGGCTAAGCACCTGCTGCAATGACATGAATCGCGACCTATACCTTAAAGCCCGGCCTGACCTGCTCCGGTTGTTTCAAGAACACACGCTTCTGCATAATCCGCTCTTGCAATTTAAGGATGCCATCGAAGAGCGCCTCCGGCGTCGGAGGACAGCCCGGCACATAGATATCCACTGGCACAAAGCGATCGACGCCCTGAACGACGCTGTAACTGTCGTAGATATTCCCCGACGTAGCACACGAACCCATCGCAATGACGTATTTCGGTTCAGGCATCTGGTCGTAAATTTTTCGGATGACGGGCGCCATCCGGCGGCAGACAGTCCCAGCCACAATCATCAAATCAGACTGCCGGGGCGAAGCCCGAAACACGCCAGCCCCGTACCGGTCCATATCGTAGCGTGACGACACGGCGGCGATCATCTCGATCGCGCAGCAGGCCAAGCCAAACGTCATCGGCCAGAGCGAGCCCTTGCGCGCCCAGTTGACGGCTTTTTCGACCGTGGTGGTCACGACGTCGGGCGTGCCGTCCTTGTCGTGTCGACCGATTTGAATCAGTCCCATTCCAGGGCTCCCTTGCGCCACGCGTAAATATAGGCGACCAAAAACAACGCAATGAAAATTAACATTTCGATCAGTCCGATCAACCCAACCTTGGTGAACACTACCGCCCAGGGATAGAGAAAGATCACTTCGATATCGAAAATCACGAAGAGCATGGCGAAGATGTAATACCGGACCGGGAACGGCATGCGCGCATCGGAAAATGGCTCCGATCCGCATTCATAGGTAGTGAGCTTCTCCGGTTCCGGATACTTGGGTTGGACCAAATAACTGAGGAGAAGCGTGATCCCACCGAAGGCCAGCGCCACGAAAATAAACAGCAGAATCGGAAAGTATCGGGTTAAGTACTCAAGGAGTAGCTCGAAACCGCTCATAAGGCTAACCTTTCAACACCTTGCATACACATAACAGCGAAATCTTAGACTTTGGATTGCGGGGATAGCAAGCGTCCAAAGGACCTATAGTAAAGACCCGAAAGTCCTAGGCGCAACCCCTTGCACGGAGCGGCCCTCAACAAACAGGGGTCGGCTACCGACAAAAGGAGCGTTATGAAGGTTTTTTGACTTGGTTCGGTAGAGTGGGCGCCATACGGCCAGATGGCATCCGCAGATGGGAGGGAGGCCCCTGGTCGATTTGATCCCACTCAGGCTCTAGGGACGAAAAGGCCTTGGCCTTCTTCCGACGGTGAATCTGGGTCTCGAGGCGAGGACGCGCAGAGCGTGAAACCTTGTTCGAGGAGGGCCTGTCAGGAGCCATGGACGTTCCCGATTTGTGAGCAATGGATCTGCGCGCACCTTAGCATCGGATGAATTGGCAGGTCAACGAGGCAACACCGCAACATTCTTAACAATTCGTGACATCGATCATTCTGTGGCGAAGCAAAGTCGCGATTCGGACTTGATGGCCCGTTGCATGGTGGAGCGGAGCCGGACGCGTTCCTGCCACCAGAGGGTCACCCATCCGCTCGATTCGTTTTTCAAGATGGATGTATGACGGGACGGCTTCCTGGACAGCATGCCTGGCTTGATTATTCCAGGACACTAGGCCTATACATTTTATGAGGTACGCGACGTTTTGAAGGAGGTGCATTGTGCTAAAAATTGGGGTTGATCTCCATCAGGCAGTGATTAATAAAGCAACGACCTTTCCCCTGGGGCGTGTGCTGGATGCGGGATCAGGGTCAGGAGAGTTATCGCGGAGGCTGGCGACGATGGGGCACGAGGTATTCGCCTGCGACTGTTTGCCAACTCAAGCTTGGGCACTTGGTGGCACCGTGGGCTACACGCAGTGTGACTTCGCCGCAGGCTTACCGTATCCGAATGAAAGTTTCGAGTACGTCGTCTGCCTCGAGGTAATCGAGCATGTGCCGGATCCGATCGCGCTGTGCCAGGAATTCAAGCGGGTGCTGCGACCCGGGGGACGGCTGATCATCTCCACCCCCAACATTCTCAGCATGAGAAGCCGGGTCAAGTTTCTTCTAGACGGCAGCTTTCTCTTTTTCAATTACCCACCGATCGAGTGGGCGTTGAAAGAGAGCAGTCCCAACGTACACGCTCACCCAATCCGGTATCATGAGTTGGAGTATTATTTGTATAAAGCCGGATTGGAAGTCGGCGAGGCCTTTACGAATCTTCGTTCGTACAGCTGGCGACTATGTTTTCCATTGGAGTGGTTGATCCGACTGTACGCGAGGCATATGACGAAGCGGTCGCACCGGCCGGACCGGATTCCGCTTGATCGAATTTATTCCCGTATCTTGACAGACGATCTGTTGTTCGGTACGCACCTGATTATTGAGGCTACGCGGATGGATCTGACCGTATTGCCGCAGCCGGCGTGAGTCGAAATGGCGGCGAGAGGGGTCGGGCGGTCCGGTGAGGAAAATTCGCGTGCGTCAAGCCCGCCCGAGACGATTTCTGTCAACCCCATGACTCCCTTTGGTGTCACGGGGCAGATTGGAGTGTTCGCGCACGAGGGAGCGGAATATCGCCGACGACCCAATGGCCCACGCATGGAATTAAATTATACGATATAATTCACCTACTATCGCAAGAGGGCTGACGCGAGTCCGTCAGCCCTCCCTTCTCTTACGTTGTCCCCCCTTTTCTACTGCTGCTACAATGCCGCATGCGCTTGATCCAAGCCCCTCCCAACACGGAGCCTGAGACTCGGTTCGCCGATGTCATTGTCCCCCGGCATCTGGCAGGCCCCTTCACCTACCTCGTCCCCCTGTCACTCAGGCCGACGCTACGCATCGGCCATCGCGTGCTTGTGCCCTTCGGTCGATCGATGCTCCAAGGCGCGGTCGTCGCGCTGCCCCCTCTGCTGCCCCATGGCCTGAACCCCGCGCGTCTCAAAGAAATTCACTCGTTGCTCCCGGAAGGGACCGCAACCGATGTGCCGTCCGACCTGTTCCAACTCTCCCGGCAGGTGGCCGAGCACTATGTCGCGCCATGGGGGCAATGTCTCAGATTGGTGCTGCCTCCCACAACCAAGCCACAAAAGCCGATCAGCCACTATCAACTGACGGAGCAAGGGAGGGCCGCAGTTGCAGCGCGAGAACCCTGCTCGGCGAAGGAACGAGCCCTGCTCGTCAAACTAAGTAAAACACCTTGGCTTCGCACGTCTTCCCGACGCTCCGGTCTTGCCGACTTATTGCAGGCCTTCACCGTTCGTGGATGGGTGCGGGAAGTTCGAGATCTGCCCGCTGCTCCGACAGCGCCGCTCGCCCAGCCGTCCGCACAATTGCGCCTAGCTCATGCCGACCAGGCCGCGCCGCTCCTTCCCGACCCAACCCTCTCATGGGCTGAGCCACTCTTTGAGACATTGAACAATCCTGGCCCTACCCGGGTTCTCGTGCAGGCTCCCTGGGCCGATCGGTTGAAGCTGTTACAACGGACCGTTCGCCTGGTACTCGATCGCGGGCAAACGATCCTGATCCTCGTGGGCGAAGCAGAACGGGCCCAATGGGTGGCGGACTTGCTCCGTGATAAGGCACACGCCATTGCCCCAGCCTGTGTCCATAGCGGACTGTCGGACCAGGCAAAAATCGAGCTCTGGGATCAGATCCATCAGCAGGTCATTCGGATTGTCGTGGGAACCAGATCGGCCATCTTTCTCCCATTGACTGCTCTCGGAGCGATTTGGGTCGAGGGAGAAGAAGATGCCGCGCTCAAAGAAGCCCAGGAACCCCGCTACCATGCAAGGGACGTGGCTTGGCTGAGGGCGCAAACTGAAAAGACGGTACTGGTCCTGAGTTCGTCCCATCCCTCCCTCGAAACCAGAGCGGCAGTGGGCCAGGGCGGACTCGTCATCCACAAATCCGTACTCTCCGATACGCGGCCCGCCATACAAGTCGTGGATCTCCGCCAGCAGGGATACGGCACGGTACTGAGCCGTCCGCTTATTCAAGCCATCCAACAAACGATCAGCCGCAAGGCCGGCGTCATCCTGTTTCTCAACCGAAAGGGCTATGCCGGTGCCCTCGTCTGTCGCGACTGCGGCCAAGTGCCCCGCTGTCCCACCTGCCGTGTGGCGCTGATGTATTCTCGACAGACGGATCGACTCCTCTGCTCCTATTGCGGAGGCAAATCGTCCGTCCCAGATACTTGCAGCGCCTGCACCGGCCCCCGCATGCAATGGATCGGAGAGGGCACAGAGCGGGTGGAAGAGGAGGCCAAACGCTTGTTCCCCCACGCAGCCGTGATCCGGCTCGATGGAGATACAATGAAGAAACCGGCGGAGGCTGAGTCCCTCTGGCAAAAGGTCGACCGAGGAGCATGGGATATCATCGTCGGCACGCAACTATTATTGCGACGCAAGCCGCTTCCGGCCATGGGCCTCGTCGGGGTGGTGCAAGCGGACGCGGGGCTCAGCGTGCCGGATTTCCGATCAGCCGAACGCACCTATCACACATTACTCGATGCCGGAGCACTCGCCGGTCCGGCAGGGGCCGGAGGCCAGGTCATCGTACAAACCTCCCTGACTGCTCACCATGCGATTCAAGCCATCGCACAGGGTAACGAATCCCTCTTCCTCTCGGAGGAGCTGTCCCATCGAGCATCGCTAGGCTATCCGCCCTCGGTCCATCTGATCGCCCTCCTCGTCTCGGGAACCGATGGGAACATGGTCCACGACGCGGCCACAGCCTGGGTCGCTCGACTCACCGCCTGCGCAACATCCTCTCTGGCAGACTGGACAACCACAACCAAGGCCCCTTTGATGGATCCAGGGCTGGGCAAGCCAGGCCCTCTCACAATTCTCGGGCCAGTCCCCTCTCCCGTGGCCAAACTCCGGGGCCGCTATCGATGGCAAATTCTCGTGAAATCGCTCGAACGGGACGCAGGGCTTGCAGCGGTGCGGACCACGGTTAAGGACATGGAACGGACCCACCATCGCCGGTCCATTAAATTCGATATCGATGTCGACCCGATCGAGATGTGGTAGCCGCTATCGATTCTTGCGGGAACGGGCGAGTTGGGGCGCAGGCGGCAAACTGCCCGGCGCTTCCGATGACGGAACAGGGGTTGGCCGACTGGCTCGCTTAAAGAGCCCGCAGGAAAACGTGATCCAAAAGACCGCCGAAAAAATTCCGGTCAGCACAGCGGAGAGGATTGCCCCCATCTGGTCGTCAGTCGGCTCCGTCGTGATCGAGCGAACTTGCACCATCGTCATAATCGGCCAGGCCAAACTCTCCAGGCCCACCAGCAAAGTGGCCCAAGCCCAAACTAGGCTGATCGTGCGGCCCTGCCAGAGCAACAGTCCAGCTGCGGCCCCTGCGACGAGTACGATTCCCCAGGGTGAAAACGAATCCCAGGCCAGCCAGGCGCCCGCCGCCACGACGAGACTGCCCAAGAACGCATTAAGTTGAGGGCTCCACCAGCTAGCAACCATACGAAACGCTCCCCCCCTTGAGAAAAGATTAGTGTGCGTTCTAACAGCGTGGTTGTCAATGGAGAGAGGGACAAGGGAAAATAACGCTAGATCTGCACTGTTACAGGGACTGCGTCACGGAGCGCCTTCATCTCGAGAAGTCGCCCAATGGAGACCGTGCGCGTCAAAGCGTGACGGCAACACTGGAGGAAGTAAAGCCTGGGAGGGAATCGCGGAATCAAAACTTTATTGCAGTTGCAAATCATGGTGAGGCCTTGATAGCCTCGCTACCATTTCTACGGTATCCTAACGGCGAGCAAGACGAAGATGAACTTGAATCGGCGAAATGTAACGGATGATGTCGCCCACGTATCGCTCTATTTCAGAGAGGTCCTTTAATGTCAACAGAAACTGGGCGGACTTCACAATTCGGCTGGTGGCAAATCGTTGCGCTCATCGGCCTCGCAACCACCACGACGGCTTGCGCCATGGCCCAGCCGCCCGTGCCTTCGACCGATCCGGCATTCCGGCACACTGTCGAACAGACCATTGACCAATATCTCGCATCGCATCCGGAGATCGTAGAGCGCGCACTGAAGACGCTCGAAGCCAAACGACAGGCAGAAGAACGCGACCGAATTACGGCATCGGTCTCAAGGCAGCAGGAGGACTTGCTGCACGATCCCTCCTCACCGGTGAGCGGCAATCCGGCCGGAACGGTCACGGTTGTGGAGTTCTTCGACTATCGGTGCCGATATTGCAAACAGGCGGCTGATGCTGTCACCAAGTTGCAGCAGGACGTCCCGAACGTGCGCATCGTTTATAAGGACTTCCCTATTTTGGGTGACGCGTCTGACTTAGCTTCCAGGGCCGCGCTGGCCTCTCGGAGGCAGGGCCGTCACCAAGCCTTCCACGAAGCGTTGCTCGCAACCCCAGCCGAGTTAACCCAGGACGAAGTCCTGCGAATCGCGCGGCACGTCGGTCTCGACGCAACGCAGCTGTTGACGGACATGACCAATCCGGAATGGACCCTGGCCATCGAGCGCAACCGGAACCTGGCCACGGCGCTCGGCATCGCCGGCACACCGGCCTTTGTCGTCGGAACCAATGTCTATCCCGGCGTGCTAGACCTCATGACCTTGAAAAATCTGGTCGAAGGGCAGGCCTTCCAGGGGAAGGCCGCCGCCACGTTACCGCAGTGAGTCGTGCGCAACTTTCAACGGAAGGCGTACCTATGCAGCAGAGGGTTGCAGATGGCGTTGAATCGCGTCGCAAAACGGACGCGCTGGCTTGGCTGACTGGTTTCGTGCTCCTCGTCGGCACCGGCGGATGCCTGTCGCTCCCGCAGGAACCGAGGAAGGATACGCTGTTCGACCGCGATGGCATCGACGCCATTTTGGCCGCCTCAGATCGTCGGGTCATGATAATAAAAGACCACGCCTCGACGGAGCGCGTATGTCTAGCGCCCGGCCCCGACTATTCTGTCACCTCCAGCCGAGGCGTCGATGTGGGGGTGGGCGGGGGTTTGCCGGCCGGACCCAAGCAGGCAGAACATTTCGGCGGCGACGTGTCGCGCGGCGCACTCTCACTGGGCGGTCGGAATCCCGGCGTCCTCATTGCCAGAGAGCTGATGTACCGTGCTTGCGAGTTGTCGATGAACTTGAACGCCGACGCAGCAACCACGATCAAGATTTACATCCGCAGTCTTGAAACCATTGAAAAGATCGCCCCATCAGAAACAGGGAGTGGATCAGCCTCGGTGGCGGCCATGCCAGCCGACGCACGCCTGCAACCGCCGCCTGTCAGCCCCCCTGGTCAGCCGACCAGTCCTGGTGGCTTCCCGTCGGACAGTTTTGGAATACCCGGAACACCTCCGGCGCAGCCGGGAGGACCTTCTACACCGACGCCATAAGATACAGGACTCAACTTTAGGAGGAATCGATGAAGCATTTCATTTCGCTCGTCTACGTGGCCGCGGTCTTAGCCTTCGCCGTACCCGCGACATCGGCAGAGACTGCACCTCCGCCTCCCTTAAATGAATCGGACACCACGCTAGTGATCAACTGGATCGCTCGTCAGGTGGCTGACGCGCGCCAAGACTACTGTTACCGACAGTCTTATGGCCGTGGGGTCGGCGGACCGGTAAGCACCTGCCACGAGAACGAGGACAAGAATGGTGCACTCTGTTACCCCAAATGCCGAGACGGCTTCCACGGCGTGGGGCCCGTCTGCTGGGAAGGGTGCCCAGACGGCTATACGGACACGGGCGCCCTCTGCACACGGCCCGCGGCCTCGGAACACATTACCGTGAAACCTTCGAACTGCTCGCCAGGCTTCCACAACACAGGGATCTCCTGTTACAACCCCAAGAAGTTTGAAACAAAGCCCATTTCCCACTCCGACTGCGAAGCGGGTCTTCATCGGATAGGCGCGTTCTGCTACAGCGACTGTCGGCCCGGCTTCACCAACACGGGCGTCACCTGCTATCGCGGTCCCGACACCATTGCCAAGAAAACCTATGGTCGCACCGCCGGCACTCCGATGCACTGCAAGCCCGGCACAGACGAGGATGCCGCCCTGTGCTACCCGTACTGCCGAGAAGGCTTTCACGGCGTGGGGCCCGTCTGCTGGGAGAGGTGCCCAAGTGGCCGCAAAGACTGCGGGGCCGGCTGCGCGACCAGCACGAAGGCCTGCCTCAGCGACACGGCCAGCATGGTCATCGCCCCCGTAATGCTCGCGTGGAACATCGCCACATTCGGCTCCACCTCGGAGCTGACAGGGGTATACAAGGACATCGTTGACACGCTTAACAGCGCGGCTAGCGCGTACAACAAAGCGAACGCTGGGTATCAAGTCGCTAAGACTGTAGACCTGTGGGTCACGGATGCTACGGCGCATTTTGAGCAGCTGACGACTCCGGCCGTAAAAAAAGAACTGGAGGCAAGGTTCCACGGCGACGCACTGACCTGGATCGAGCGCGGGTACGCTATCAATCACCTGCACCTGATGCTGACGCGGGATCTTAACGACACCGCCCTCAACGGACTCCGTGCGGTTGCTGGATACGACCCGACCGGTATCGCGAGCGTCCTCGCGGCCTTCGCGAAGCCCACGTGCTCTTCCGCAGATCCCTTTCCGAACGTGACGGTGCGCTAAGGACGACACGGGCGATGCGTTCCGGCCTTTCATCCTGCATCGCCCGCGCCGTCCTTGCGGCGCTACTGGCCTCGGGCGGGGCTTGCGTCTTTAGTCAGGAACACCGACTGACCGCCGCCGACCACGGCCAGACCGTTGACGTGGCGGTGAACGACACCATCCTGCTCGTGCTGCCGGAGAATCCGACGACGGGACATGTCTGGGCTCTGGACAATTCAGACGCAACGCCCATAACGATCCTCTCCTCTGAACTGACCCGCACCCACCCCAACCGGATGGGTGCGCCAGGCGTCCGCACGCTACGCCTGAAGCCCACCAAAGTCGGCACGGCGCACGTGCAACTCAAGTGCTGGCGTCCGTGGGAGGGAGACGCGTCGGTGATTGAACGATTCGAATTGACCGCACAGGTAAAAGATTAACTATGCCCCTCCAAACTTCTTTGACTGTGGCTACGGCCGCTGCCATCTCCTTTGGTCTTTCGTGGTCGTCGCAGACGTTTCATCACCCCCCTCGTGCGAACAAAAATGCCAGTTGGAAGAAGGGTCCGTATTCCTGCGCAGCTTGTCTGGACTGATCAAACTCGGTAGAATAATGCAGTGTGAGACCGTTACAGGAAAGAGCTTTGCAATAATAAATAGCGTTTGGAAATTTTGATGGGTGCACTGCTTGAGATTTGGGACGCCCAACAAAACAGCCATCCGACTACCGACCTCTTGATACACCATCGTCTCGCTGCCCTTTCACCTTGCCAGGCTTTCTGGTGCAGGGTGTTGGACGCTCAAACCCCTGTCCTTAATCTGAATGGAACCGTAGATGAGCCTATTCAAAAAGATGTCGCTGTTTTGGGCCTTGTTTTCGGTGGCATTTTTTCTCCTGCGTGCCGCAGATCCATTTTACGGCAAGATTCTTATGGAGGAGATCAGCGACTTAGGCGGCATCACCGATCTCTATGCAACGGTCGGCACCATTTTCAGCGTCCTAGCCGGCTTCGTCATCCAGAACCGGTGGAATCGATGGACTAGCCTAGAACTGGCGGTGATGGGGGAGGTCGGCGCGCTGGGGGAGTTCTGGGCTTGGTCGAGACGTTGTCCTGAGCCCATCAGAACGACGATCATCAAGGCCCTCCAGGATTACCTGCTCGTCACGATCCGAGAAGGATGGGGGCGGCCAGCTGGAGAAGACGAGAGCGACGAGGAAGAAGCGGCGCTGGATGCCCTTCGGAGCGGGGCTCTGGATACCCAGATCGATCCGGCATGCGATGCTTCGGCTTTCGCACTCTTCCGAGACATTCTAGCCCACCGAGCGAACCGCCAACAGACCATGCGGCCCATGCCGGAGAGCCTCCGGCAGGTACTGGCCTTCGCCAATATACTAGTCATTGGCTTGGCGCTCTTCATCGGAGTGAAAAACTTCTGGCTGGATTATCTCTTCACGATGAGCATCGGACTCCTAGGGTACCTGCTCTATCTGGTCATAGACGATCTCAACAACCCTACGACGCCCGGCATCTGGCACATCACTCCAGAAGGCTACCGTCGGCTTCTCCGCAAACTCCAGCAGGACCGCCCTGAAGCCCAGGGATGAACCGGCTCATCCCTGCGTATCAGATCTCTATCACGCAAGGTCCTCGATGCGTTCATAGTGCAGGGAGATGATCGGCGTCAAAGTCCCACAATTGGCTGTCAACAAGAAGGCATCCGCTCCTTCCAATAGATGGAATAGGAGGAACACTGCTGCAGCCTTTTCAAATCTCAGCGTCACTTTCCTAGATATGACGCAGTTAGTTTCGGCTCGCTTTGTCGTAAATCCTCCCCCCGTTGCCTGTCTTTCAGGCACCTATTTAACACCTGTCAGTACACGAGGCCTCGCTCACTTGATCTACCTATAAACCCTCATGCCAGCCGAGAAGACAGGTATCCTATAGGCTGTGAAGCGATCGGGGGAAGAAACGATTACACCCTTGGTGGTTACTGGCGTTACTACCGGCCCTCGGCACCGGAGACGATTGAACCGCAGCTAAAGTGTGCCTGACCAACCGTTAGGGTGGGACAACAACTGGGGGCCGGTCACTCAGCTACCGGACCATACAGGCAGTCTGTAAGGCGGCCCGGGCTAAGAACTTTGTGTTTCATGACCTGCGGCACTGTGCCGTGACCAACCGGGCGAACGCCGAGGTGGATATTGAGACGATCATGAAGAGCGTCGACCATTCCTCGATGGAGATGTTTCTGCGCGATCGCAAGGTCAAAACAGAGAAGCTCGACGCGACCATGGATACGTGCAACATCTAATCTAACACGGCCGCGCTTGAGGTCAGATCAGTCGCTGGGAATCCAGTCAGAGAGGAGAGTTGGTGCCGAAGGCGGGACTTGAACCCGCACGGCTTGCGCCACACGCCCCTCAAACGTGCGTGTCTGCCATTTCACCACTTCGGCATTAGGAGATCACTCAAGCGACGAGGGAGAGGCATTATAGAAGTGGGGCGAAATCCTTGTCAATCAACAGAGTGTCCGGTAGAATCGATTGCAGATACTCACCGGATCCTCCAACGCTGTGCAAAGCCACCAAATCCTGACTTCTACATGTGACGATGTCGCTGAGCAACAGGCCCGCAGGTCCGTCGCGGCCTTGTTCGACGTCGACAATACGCTCCTGCCAGGAGAGGCGAGCGAGCTACGGTTCTTCCGATTCCTCTGGCGGCGCGGGCAGGTAGGATGGGGCGAGCTACGCCGGACGATGACCTGGCTGGCTGGGCATGTGCCCCCCTTCTCGCCGCACTCGCTCCGCGAACGAAAAGTCTATCTGACCGGCAAGCGCCCCGCCGACATTGAATCCTATGCGAAAGAATTCTGTCAGGCGGAGATGATCGACCGGCTGTCCGTGCAGGGCCGCGCCACGCTGGACGCTCATCGACAGGCCGGGCATCAGCTGATCCTGGTGACGGGCGCGCCGGATTTTTTAATTGTACCCCTAGCAGCATTCCTGAACGTGCCCACAGTTTTCGCGGCAAAACCGGAACAACAAAATTCCCTCTACACTGGCGCCGTGATTCCGCCTCTGCCCTATGGTAGTGGCAAGCGCGAGTTGATCCTCGCCCATGCCCAGGAAATGGGCCTCGACCTCGCCAGGTCCTATGCCTACGGAGACAGTCCCGGCGATCACGACCTGCTTGACCTGGTCGGGCACCCTCTGGTCGTCAACCCAATCCGAGGCATGGGCCGCATCGCGCGGCGCAGGGGCTGGCCGGTCACGAAATGGGCATAGCGCCATGACTCGTTTTCTGTTGTACCGTTCACGTGTCACATCTTAGCCTATGCGCATCAGCGAGATCTTCTATAGCATTCAAGGTGAGTCCAGCTACGCGGGGCAGCCCTGCGTATTCGTGCGGCTGACCGGCTGCCCCCTCCGCTGCACCTGGTGTGACACCGACTATGCCTTTTACGGAGGGCAGGACGGCTCGATCGATGAAATTCTGGCGAAGGTGCAGACGTATGGGTGCCGCCTCGTGGAGGTCACGGGAGGGGAACCGCTCGCACAGCCTGAGAGCCTGCCCCTCCTAACCAGGCTCTGCGATGCCGGCTACACCGTCCTCCTGGAAACCAGCGGCGCCATCGATATCGCGCCGGTCGATCCCCGTGCCCATATCATCCTGGACGTGAAATGCCCAGGAAGCGGCATGACAGAACGGATGTATTGGCCGAATCTTGCCGCGCTGACCACCAAGGATGAAGCAAAATTCGTCCTGACCGATCGAGCCGATTATGAGTGGGCCAAGGAGATGCTTGCCCACCATCATTTGGCCGACCGCTGCTCGGTGCTGTTCAGTCCGGTCTTCGGCTCACTCGATCTGCGCCAGCTGGCGGAATGGATCCTGGCCGATCGGCTGCCGGTCCGTTTTCAAGTACAGCTGCACAAATACATATGGGCACCGGATATGCGCGGAGTGTGACAACTCGAACAAGGAGACGTAAATGAAGATTATGCGGGTCAACGCACAGGTTGGACAAGCAGAGACGGCATCTACAGAGGTGTTGGTGCTCACGCATTGCGAGGGCGAGGGCTTGGCCAAACAGGATGCGGCCCTGCTCGATCGGGCTCTCGGAGGCTCGTTGCGCACGCTGCTGCACTCCAAGGAGTTCGAGGGCAAGGCCAACGAGGTCTTGCTCTACCACACGCACGGCAAGGTGCCGGCCAAGCGGCTGATCCTGGTCGGGTTGGGCAAGAAAAATTCGGTCACACTGGAAACGATCCGGCAAGCGCTGGGCTCGGCCGCGAAACGAGTCCGGCAGGCGAAGGCCGGCTCCTTTACGGTGGCGCTGCCCACGGTGACGCCTGGCGGGATGTCATCCCTCGAGGTCGCGCAAACGATGGTCGAAGGAGCCATCCTGGGCAGTTATCAATTCACCGTCTATCGAAGCGAGGCCGGCTCGGATCATACCGTCGCGGAGATGACGGTACTCATCCCGCAAAACAGTCAACTGCGGCAGGTTACCGAGGGGATCCGGCGCGGTGTGGCCACGGCGGAAGCCACCGTCTTTGTCCGAGACCTCTGCAACCACCCCGCCAACGTCCTGACTCCTACTATGGTGGCCGATGAAGCGAAGGCCATCGCCAAGGCCGAAAAGATCACGATCAAGATTCTCGAACAGAACGACATGGAGCGGTTGGGCATGGGGGCGCTGCTCGGCGTGGCGCGCGGGAGCCAGGAGCCGCCCAAATTCATCATCCTGGAATATAACGGAGCCAAGAAAAAAGACGCACGTCCGGTCGTGCTGGTTGGGAAGACGATCACCTTCGACACGGGCGGAATCTCGCTGAAGCCAGCCGAAAATATGGAACACATGAAAGCCGATATGACGGGCGGAGCCGAAGTTCTCGCCTCGATTAGAGCGGCAGCTCGGCTCAAACTCCCCTTGCGCCTGATCAGTATCCTGCCCGTGGCGGAAAACATGCCGGGCGGCCGGGCCATGAAGCCGGGTGATATCGTCATGACGCTGGCGGGAAAGACCGTCGAGGTCCAGAACACGGACGCGGAAGGCCGGCTCATCCTGGCCGACGGCCTCGCGTATGCGATGCGCTACAAGCCGGCGGCCTTGATCGACATTGCGACGCTCACGGGAGCCTGCGTGGTGGCGCTCGGCCAATTTGCGATCGGGATGTTCGGAAATGACGTGACCCTTAAAGAGCAGGTGCGGCGGTCCGGACAAAAGGCCGGCGAGCGAGTCTGGGAAATGCCCCTGTGGGAAGAATATTTCGAGCAACTCAAGAGCGATGTCGCCGACATGCGCAACATCGGTGGGCGGGGCGGCGGCATGATCACCGCCGCGCTCTTCCTGAGCAAGTTCGTAGGCAACTGCCCCTGGGTCCACCTGGATATCGCCAGCACGGATTGGAGCGAGCGGGAGCGGGCCTACGTGCCGAAGGGGCCCTCCGCGATTGGAACCCGACTGTTGCTGCAATACCTGATTGATCGGAGCTTGTAATCGTGGCGCCCTCTCGCATGACCACACGAGATCAGATCGGACAGCTCTTCATGGTCGGGTTTCTGGGCACGTCGGTGACGCCGGACCTGGCGGCGTTCATCAAGGAATACAAGCCGGGCGGCGTCATTCTGTTCTCACGGAATCTGGAATCCGTCGAACAGATAGTCGAACTGACGAACGACTTACAAGCCTGCAGCCCCCATTCACCGCTCTTGATCTCAATCGATCAAGAGGGCGGCCGGGTCTCCCGGCTCCCCGATGGCTTTACGATTTTCCCGCCCTGCGACCTGTTGGGCCGCTGCAATTCGACCGAATTGGCCTACGCAGCCGCAGCCACCATCGCCAAAGAGCTGAAGGCCGTAGGTGTGAACATGAATATGGCGCCGGTGCTCGATGTCAACAGCAATCCGGCCAATCCGGTCATCGGCGACCGGGCCTTTGGGGCGACGCCGGATGTGGTCTGTGAACTGGGATTAGCCACGGCAGCGGGACTGCAAGACAATAAGGTCGTGGCCTGCGGCAAGCACTTCCCTGGTCACGGCGACACAAGCGTCGATTCCCACAAAGAACTTCCGGTGGTCGAGGCCGCGCGGGAGCGATTGGACACCATCGAGTTGCCGCCGTTCCGCCGGGCCGTGGCGGAGGGAGTCGCATCACTGATGACCGCCCATGTCCGGTACCAAGCCCTCGACAACGAATGGCCGGCCACCCTCTCGCCGGCCATCATCACCAATTTCTTGCGCCAAGCGCTGCGCTACGATGGAGTGGTCTTGACGGACGACTTGGAGATGCATGCGATCATTGACCATTACGGAGTGGAAGACGCCGCAGTCCGTGCGGTGCTAGCAGGGTGCGATGTCGTATTGATTTGCAAAGATCGGGATCGCGAGATCGCGGCCTTCAAGGCCATCGAGCAGGCCGTTGCGGCAGGCACGATTTCCCCTGAACGGTTGAGCCTGTCGGCCGCTCGCATCGCCAGACTCAAAGATAAATTTGTGGCGCCCTATAAGCCGGTGACGATCTCCGACGCAAAACTCATTGCAGGCTGCCGGACCCATCAGACCTTGTTGCGCACCATCGAACAGGTCAGGGATCGGCTACCGAAAGTCGCGACACTGTAAAGCGAGAAGGACTCAACTAGAGCAGGCTGCGTAAAATAAGCTCGCACTTCCGCCGGCTGCTCAAACAGGCCGTCCAGCAAGGCCGCAGCCGATGAAAGCACCGGAGGCGTAGCCTCTGGCTACGTTGAGGATGTTTTCGAGGCGAGAATGCCGCTAGCGGACTATTTCAGCAGCCGGCACAATAGGGAGGGGTTGTGGCACTCAAAAAAGGCGATATCCTCGATGAATTCAAGCGGCACCCACAATCGTGCGGCCTGGTCGTCAAGGTCATGGGTGGCGGCGAGGGATTTGAGAAGATCGTCTGCTGCGGCCATGTGCTGACGGAGGAGGACCTGGTGCCAGACGCCAACATCATCCGGGGACGGAAAAAGGGAAGCCTGCCTCCCGCCGTCGTGCTCGATGAAAAAAAACTCTACCAGGACTCCTGCGGCCTGCGCGTCATGATCATCGACGGAGGAGCTGGCTTTACAGAGATTCGCTGCTGCGGCCATGTGCTGACAACCAGCTCGATGCGGGACCTTCAGTATGGCAAGATGCGGGGGCCGGAGCCAGAACAGACAGGACCGGCGGGAACAGCCTGACGGCTTCACACAGGAGGGAGCATGCAGCACAGAAAAGAGCTCATGACGCGCTGGTGCGGGGCCATGGAATGGCTGGACCGATTAGGCTATGCCACGGCTGGATTCAGCCTCCTAATCCTCGGGATGCTGATTTTCGTGCATGCCTGGTACATATTTGTGGCGGGGCAGTTCAATCCCGGCAGCCACCAACCACTCTTGTCAGCAGGGCTGAAGCTGCTGAACGATATTCTGCTCGTCATCATTCTGCTGGAATTGTTTCGAACCGTCATCCGGTTTCTGCAGACGGAAATCCTCGACCTGGAACCCTATCTTGCCGTCGGCGTCATCGCCTGCACCAGACGCATTCTCACCGCCAGTGCGGAACTGTCCCACCTGACCGCCATGACCGACACGCAATTTTATCAATACCTCATGGACGTGGGCTTGAACGTCACGGTCATCATGGTCCTGACCCTCGGCGTCTTCATGATCCGCAAACGCCCGGCACAATCCCCGACCACATCGCCCTAGCCCTCTACTCTTTCTCCGTCCTTCTTAAGGACACGGAGGCTTGCTCCCTGACTGTGCACAGCGAACGAGCCCCGCATCGTGCGCATCCTGGAGCAAGAAGGGCTCCTGACCCTCTCTCCTTGCCCTCGACGCACCTCTTATGGCATCATACCAGCCTCTTGGAGGCGGGCATGCCACAACTACTCGAATATGTCGGCTCGGTACATATCTTCCTCGGCCCCTACCGTGGAAACCCGATCGCCCTCTATTTAAAACGGATGGAAATGACGTGCCAGATCGGCCCCAGAGCCTATCCCTGGAATGACGTGGTCGGCAGTGGCGAGACGCCGAATAAAGCCGCGGCTGATTTCGAAGAGAAATGGAAAGCCACAGGTCTCGCGGCCGACATGTATTCCGGCCCTTCCTGGGAAGGAGGCATCAAGCCTGAAAGACCGGCTCCTCCCAAGCCGCCTGCCGCTCCTAAGCCGGCGGCATCCGCAGCGGCTCCAGCCCCGGCGGCTCAGCCAGCAGACGAATCGAACTAACCCGCTCTATTAGCGTGAACGTGTTGGACCGTGTCCTTCAGGGGAAGGACCGGCCAGCTTGCTATGTTTCAAGCCATACCCCAGGTAAACCGCGATGCCGATAATCGTCCAGACGACGAATCGGACCCAGGTCACCCACGGGAGAAAACTCATCAAGCCGAGGCAGGCCAATATGCCCAGAATGGGCACGACCGGCATGAAAGGCAGACGAAACGGCCTGGGCTGATTCGGTTTCGTATAACGTAGGATCACGACACCGATACAGACCAGGACAAAGGCAAAGAGGGTGCCGATGTTTGTCATGTCCGCCGCATCGCCGATAGGAATCAAGGCGGCCAGCGTAGCCACGCCGATGCCGGTGATAATCGTGGCATAGTGCGGCGTGCCATAGCGCGGATGCACGGTTGACAGCCAGGGACTTAACAGGTGGTCGCGCGACATGGCGAAGAAGACCCGAATCTGACCCAGCATCATCACAACCAGCACGCTGGTAATCCCTGCCACGGCCCCGATCCCCACAATCGCCGCGCCCCATTTGAACCCGACCCTGTTGAGCGCTTCCGCCACTGGCGCATGGATATCGATCTGTGACGCGGGAATCAAACCGGTCAGCACAGCAGCCACGGCAATGTAGAGGATCGTGCAGATGCTGAGCGAGGCGATGATCGCGACCGGCAGATCCCTCTGAGGGTTCTTGGCCTCCTCGGCTGTCGTGGAAATCGCATCGAACCCGATATAGGCGAAAAACACGATCGCCGCGGCTGCGCCGACGCCGGCGAACCCCTGAGGCAGGAAGGGGGCCCAGTTGTCCGCATTCACGGCCGGCGTCCCCACGGCAATGAAAAAAAGAATGACCGCGAGCTTCAAACAGACGATGATACCGGTCGCGCGGGCGCTTTCCTTGATCCCGATGACGAGGATGATCGTAACCAGCAGGACAATAATGGCGGCGGGAAAGTTGGCCACGCCCCCGTCCGGCCCTCCCGGTGGATGCGTTGCCCAATGCGGCAATTCGATCCCGGCCAACCGGAGCAGATTATTGAAATAGCCGGACCAGCCAATGGCCACGGCGACACAGGCCACGCCATATTCAAGAATCAAATTCCATCCGGTGATCCAAGCCAGAAACTCTCCCAGTGTCGCATACGAATAGGTATAGGCGGAGCCGGCCACGGGAATCATCGCGGAGAACTCTGCATAACAGAGCGCGGCAAAGGCGCAGGTCAGGCCGGACAGCACGAAGGACAGAATGATTCCCGGCCCTGCTCCTGGCCGATGGGCATCACCAACAATGGCGGTGCCGATCAGCACGAAGATGCCGGTGCCAATGATCGCGCCGATGCCGAGCGCCGTCAGATCCCAGGCCGTGAGAGTCTTTTTCAAACGATGTTCGGGATGATCGGCGTCCTTGAAAATCTGGTCGATCGATTTCGTGCGGAAGAGTCGGCTGATCACCGAGCCACCTCTATCCGCTGATCCGCCGAACGGCGCATCGCGCAATATGCGCCGCGGCTGTCGAGCATGACGCTGGAGATTTTTCTCAACATCCGGCTACGTGGCTCGGCGACGGGCGGCGCGCAAAAAAGCTTCGAGCAATCGCCGGTGGAGAGGATGCTGCTCGAACAAAAATTCCGGATGCCACTGGATGCCGAGAAAAAACCGGTGGGCCGGGGATTCGATCGCCTCGACGATGCCGTCGGGGGCCAGAGCGCTGGCAATCAATGACGGCGCAACGGCTTTGACCGATTGATGGTGGGAGCTGTTCACTCGCATCGAAACAGACCGTACGATCCGGCGAAGCAAACTACCCGGCGTGACGGTCACGCTGTGACTGAGGTTTGTCGCGTGAGTCCGTTGCCGATGTTGGAGCGGCTTCGTCACTTGGGACGCGATATCCTGGAACAGACTGCCGCCACAGGCGACGTTCATGGTCTGCATCCCTCCGCAGATGCCGAGCAGCGGGACATCGGCCCGCCTCGCCAGGTGAACGAGATCCAATTCAAAGCTCGCGCGACGTTCGCTCACCACCCCGAAGGGATAACGCTGACGCTCACCGTACAATGACGGAGGAAGATCCGGCCCGCTGCCTGTGAGAAGGAGTCCGTCCAGCTGCCCCAGAAGCCGCCGCCGCGCGGCCCGGTCTGCAACGAGCGGCAGCACCAACGGGATGCCGCCCAGCTCTTCAATGGCACGAATATAGCGCGCGCGCAGAAAGTAGGTCGGCTCGCGCCCGCCCCATTCCTTCCGATCACCGGCATTGAAGTCTGGTGTGACGCCGATGATCGGTTTCATCGGCTAGCGGACCGGTTCCGACCCGCCAGTCGAGTCCGCGACCCCCAGGAACCGCACGGGGTGATTGCCCTGAAAATGACCCGGGGTCAAGATATAGGTGCCGTAGAGGCTCGTGGTCCACACGCTCTGAGCCGCATGTTCATTCCCGCCGGAAAACAAATAGGTGAATCCTCCGATAATCCCCCCAGTGATAGCAAAAGCTAATTTTACTGGGAAATACACGAAGTTGGAAATGCCGGCAGCAACCTGCAATCCTGCATTAGATGGATTGCCTCCATCGGCGCTCTCACTCGAAGACACCGACGTGCCGCTCTGGCTCCACGCCGATGGCACCATCGTGACGGTGCACAAGGCCAGCAACAAACAGACTGCGGCCAGCTTGAAACGGGACGCCACGCACAGACGAACGGATGATGCGTATATCTTCACAGGTAATCCTCCTTCTTCAGCAGAACAAAAGGTGAGCGGCGGTGGTTGCCCCTAGAGCACTCACCCACATTATCCGACAGTGGGGTTATAGCAAATTCGACTCTGATTGCAAACCCCCTGCGGAACAGCGGGAGTGCGCGCTACGACGCGTCGGGCTCTCCCGGCGCGAGGTCCAACTCAGCGGCAACGTATGATCTGACGAAGCTCCTCCGCTGGAGGACCGCCGCTCCGACTTCGACAATCCAGCTGTCCGCTGCGAGACATTGATTCTCTTGCATAATACCGGACTGCAAGAGGATGTCCAACTTGCACCAACAGACCGCCTGGATAAAGAGCTCGCTGGCTCGCTCCTGACACGAGGCACGATCTTCCGCTGAGAGATCACGCAGGACCTGAGCCAACCATCCGGCAAAATCCATCTCGGCGCTGAGCCGATCGATCTGGCCCTGCGCCATATGGACGGCAACCTGAACCCCGCCCTTCCAGCTCCGTTTTTTGACGTTGAACACGCAGGACGAACGGCCAGGACGTCCCTCCACTGGCTGAGGTCCGACAAACAGGGTCACCCGAAACTGAGAAGGCTCTGGTGCATGCTCGGCTGCCATGGCGCCCATTGTAACACGATCGCCGCGCTCACCCGCCGTCTCATTGACGGCGGGGAATCTCGACGATAAGATGCCTCCCACCATGACCACGGCCCTCCACCAGCGCGTAAATGAAATTCAGCAGGCCCTTCGCGAAGCCGAAATCGACGGCTGGCTGTTCTACGATTTCCGCGGCAGCGACCCCCTCGCCTATCGCATCCTCCGGCTCGATCCAACGCTCCATGTAACGAGACGCTGGTACTACTGGATTCCGGCGCAAGGCGCTCCCGTCAAACTCCTCCATCGCATCGAGCCGCACATGCTGGATGTCTTGCCGGGGCAAGCCGACTGCTACGTGTCGTGGGAACAGCAGCGGCAGATCCTGGCCCGCCTATTGACCGGCAGCCCCCGCGTCGCCATGCAATATTCTCCGTTGAACGCGGTGCCCTACGTGTCGCGCGTAGATGCCGGCACGATCGAGTTAATCAGAAGCTACGGCGCCGAGGTGGTCAGTGCAGCGGATTTGATTCAAATATTTGAAGCGCGCTGGACGGACCGGCAGCTCGAATCGCACCGGTTTGCCGCGGCAGCACTCCGGCGTATCGTCGATGAAACGTTCAGCCATGTGCATGGCGCAGTCGCGCAAAGCCGCGGTCTCACCGAATATGATGTGCAGCAGTTTATTCTGGCCCGCATCGGCGAAGCCGGCATGACCACATCGAGTGCGCCGATCGCCGCCGTCAATGCCCATAGCGCCGACCCCCATTATGGCCCGACGAAGGTCGGCTCGGCCGACGTAACCCGCGACTCGTTGCTCCTAATCGATCTCTGGGCCAAACGGGCGGAGGCCGATTCGGTCTATGCCGATATCACCTGGACCGGCTATGTCGGTCGGGCGGTGCCAGTGAAACATCGTACGATCTTCGACTGGGTCCGGCAGGGCCGGGATGCGGCCCTGGCCTTTACCACAACGGAAATTGCGGCAGGCCGCCGTCCCTTTGGCTGGGAAGTCGACCAAGCCTGCAGACAAGTCATCCAGCAAGGTGGCTACGGCGACCAGTTCGTCCATCGCACAGGCCATTCGATTGGCGAAGAGGTCCATGGCAACGGCGCCAACATTGATAGCCTGGAGACGCAGGACACCCGCCGGCTGATGCCGAGGACCTGTTTTTCGATTGAGCCGGGTATCTACCTGCCGGGCGAGTTCGGGATCAGAAGCGAACTGGATGTCTACCTCGCCGACCGTGAAGCCCTGGTCTTTGGGTTGCCGTTGCAACACGAAATCGTCCCAATTTTCTAGCCCACGGCCATTCCTTGACAGTGCCTCCTACTGGCCTATACAGTTGATTCGGCTCTCAAAACAGCAAGACCACGGTTGATTGATCGAACTGAACAAAGGAACGACGCCATGTTTGGTACCATGGGGATCTCAGAGCTCATTATTATCCTGGTCATCGTCCTCATCATTTTCGGAGCGGGAAAGCTCCCGCAAATCGGTGAAGGGGTCGGCAAGGCGCTCAAAGGATTCAAAAAAGAAGTCAATGAAATCCCCGCGCCGGAAGCGGTGCAACCGGACGCAACGGAACCGGCCCCCCTGCAAGTCCACGCAACGGCCCAGGCTGCGCCAGCCACAACGGTGACGCAGGGACAGACCCCGGCCGCATTGAAGCCCACCGCTCCCTATACGCCAGGGCCGGAGCTGACCCCTGGAACCACCGCCGCTCTGATGTACAACATGGCGGCTCCGCCACAGCCAATTCGCGCGGCGGCATCCGCTGCGGCCCCGGCAGCGGCGCAGGGCCAACAGCCCCCCACGATGGAAGAACGAGCGGCGGCACCCTCACCGATGATGAAGGCGCAGTACCCGCCCCTTCCTCCCGGCGCTCAGACAAAACCGGTGGCCAACCGTCCCTCGGCCATTGTGAACAAAGATGCCGTGGCCCGCGTACAGGCACAGCAAGCGGCGATAAAGGCGAAGGCCGCGCAACCAGCCGGCGTCTCCCCTCAAGACATGCAGAATTTGGGCGAGGGACTGGGCGATGCCTTGCGGACATTCAAACAAGCCGTTGCCGATGTTCGCAATTCGGTCGATCCCGAGATGCGCACGATCCAAGCTGAAATGGACTCGGCGCAGAAAGAATTCCAGCAATCCCTCGAAGCAGCCAAAGAACTGCCAGCCTTGCATGAGGAGCCTCCGAAGCAAGCGTGAGCCGGGGAAATGACTCCATCAGCCTGACCGATGTCCGGCCCCTGTTCCATCCCCCTTCCGTCTCTCGCATCATCGGGTGGTCCGCCCTGTCAGTGATCCTCTCTCTCTCTGGCTGTGTCCAGGACTCTCCCCCTTCATCCAAAGCGCAAGCGGTCTCGCTGATACTGGAGTTGCTCCAGGATGAGCGGCCAGAGATGCGGAAAACCGCAGTGGAATCCCTCGGGAAAATCGGCGATCCACAAACCACCGACTCCATCCTTCGCCTCTCCCGTGACCCCTCCGCTCTCGTTCGCGAAGCGGCGATGATCGCGCTGGGACGATTGAAGCCGCCAGCCACGGAAGCGGTCGTACTCCTGCTGGCGCAAGCGTTGGAGGATCCCGTCGAGTCGGTCCGTCAGGCCGCGATTGTGGCGACCGGAGAAATCGAACTGGGCCCCCAATTGCTGGAGCCGATCGTTTTCCTGCTGCGATCTTCGGATACGGCGATCAGGCTCGCGGCGGCGCGATCGTTGCTCCAAGTCGACTCCAGTCAATCGATTCCTGCGCTCATCGCCGCAGGCAATGACCCCGATGCGGAGGTTCGTCAGGGAATTGTGGCAGCGGTGGGGGAATGGGGGGGCGCTGCTGTCGCCCCTTGGCTTAGAGAACGTCTTGCCCAAGATCCCTCGCCCATGGTGCGGTCAGAAGCCGCCTACCGCCTGAGCACATTCAACGATTTAGAAACGAAAGCCGCGCTTGAAACAGCGGGCGCGAAGGATGCGGACCGCGAGGTGCGGCACTGGTCGAAACAGGGGACTTAAGCCGCCTTGCGGGAACGAGTCAACGCCTCCACAATCTGAGTAAGCTCGTGGCGGGCCTGGTCGTCGATCGCGATGAATTGAACGCCCATGCCCAGGAAAAGCATATACCGCTCAGGCTTCTTGCAAGTCCAAGCGACTTTCGCCTTGGCTTGATGCTTCGCCTGGAGACGGTCTGGCAGCGCAAACTCGATGGACAATTCGGTGCCATGAGCCAGCGAGGCGCTGCTTTCGATAAACAGGCCGCCCGCGCCGATGCTGCCGGTTACACTGTCGAACTGCTTGTCCTCCGGAGTCGTATGCCGGACCTTCACGGCAAGCGGCACTCTCGGATGCGAACGCACCGAGGAAAATCTGGCGTCATCGTCGCGGACAAGAACCCGTTCAATGATATCGCCCCAGGCGAGAGTACCCAGCAGCTCTCCGGTCGCTGCTATGAAGTGTGAGGACTTCCTCCTCAACATTCATCGCCAGAACCTTCCCCTCGTGTCTTTCTGTCATGGTGATAGGAAACTTCATACTCAGACCTTTGTATGGATAATAAGCGACATGATTGCTGTGGGAGGAGCGTGACTAGGCGGACAGCCCAATAACCTGGATGGATTTCACCAGCTCCAACACGCGAACGCGAATATCCGGATTGATTTCTGTAAAGCGCACCCCCATGCCTGGGCTAAATGTATATTGGTCGGCCTTGGGACAGACCCGCGCAATCACGCCCTTGGCCGACACCCACTCCGACGGATTCTCTGGCAAAGAAAATTCAAGCGCAAGCTTGGTGCCGACTAGGAGAGGGCTGTGGCTTTCAATAAAGAGCCCGCCTCCGCCGATGCCACCGGCACGGCCTTCAAACCGATGCCCCTCTGGAGTCTTATATTTGACGCGAAACGTGAGCGTCACACGCGGCTCATTTCTGGGTTCACGGCTCGTAGGGGGCTTCCGATCGGCCAAAATCTGATCGATGACGAAATCCCAGGACAGATTGCCCATGGGCCCGCCGTTGCTTCCCAGGAGAGTGATGACTTCCCGGGCTGCGTCGAGGTCGATGGCTTTGTCTTTGTGTGAAGGCTTGAAGACACTGGATACTTCACACGTCCTCCACATTCAAGAGTGCCAAGGCAAGTATAGCGCAGGATTCTATCTTGTCGAGGGAAAGTGCGAAATTAGGCGGCGGACACCGGCTGGGCCGAAAAGAAGACTCGCGATCAAGCCGATTCAAGAAAGGGGCCCGATGACAAAACAGCCAGGACTGGGGCGCCCCAGTCCTGGCTGTTTTCTGCATAAAGCAGACCGACGTTCCAACTAAAACTCACTTACTTGCAATGACTTATGCCGTCTTCACGTCTTTGTCCTGCTCGAAAACTCGAATGGGGGGATGCTTCCCAAGAATGGCATCCTCCGTAATGATGACTTCCGTGATCTGCTTTTGCGACGGGGCGTCGTACATCACATCCAGCATCACATCTTCCAGGATCGCGCGCAGCCCGCGGGCGCCGGTCTTCTGGACAAAGGCCTTTCGCGCGATCGCGCCCAACGCGCCTTCCGTAAACTTCAGCCTCACTTTTTCGAACGAGAGCAGTTTCTCGTACTGTTTCGTGAGGGCGTTTTTCGGTTCGGTCAAAATACGGATGAGCGCTTGCTCATCCAGCTCATCTAACGTGGCCACGACCGGCAGCCGACCGACAAATTCCGGAATCAACCCGTATTTAAGGAAGTCTTCCGGCTGAACTTTTGAGAACAACTCGCCCAGCTTGATTTCGTTCTTCCCGCGAACTTCGGCGCCGAATCCCATCGACTTGCGGTTCAACCGCTGTTCGATGATCTGCTCGAGCCCGACGAACGCGCCGCCGCACATAAACAGGATGTTGCCCGTATCGACCTGAATAAACTCCTGATGCGGATGTTTGCGTCCGCCCTGAGGCGGCACATTGGCAACGGTGCCCTCGATAAGCTTGAGCAGCGCCTGTTGCACTCCCTCACCCGAAACGTCGCGCGTGATGGATGGGCTGTCGCTTTTGCGGCTGATCTTGTCGATTTCCTCGATGTAAACGCTGCCTCGCTCCGCCCGCTCGACATCGTAGTCCGCTGCCTGCAGGAGCTTGAGGCCAGGTGCCGGGCCAGCGCGCGTTGCTGCGCGAGGTCCGTCATTTTATTGAGGCGGCTTAAGGCGTGTTGCGCTGCAGC
>SYGW01000112.1 GCA_005800255.1 Nitrospiraceae bacterium
AGGGTGCAGTAGACGTGGCCAGACCCTGGCGCGCGAATATTGGACAGCTCGCCTTCCAGCCAGACGTCGGAGAATTGTTCTTCGATAGAAGTGCGGAGCAGCCCCGTCAACTCCGAAACCGTGAAGACCTGTTTCGGGGGTGCGGGCTGAGAGAAGAGATCAGGGAAACCGGGAGGGCTCGTGATGAGACTCCTTTAATCGATGAGGCGAATACGTTCGATCGACAGCGCCTTCCCGAGACGCGCATCCAGCTCGATCAGGACCGCGCAGAACACGGCTGGCCCGGAGGCTACCTCAAAACGCCGGGGCATTCCGGTCAGAAACTTTTCGATCGCCAGTTCTTTCTTCACCCCGATCACGGAATGAAGCGGTCCGGTCATCCCGATATCCGTAATGTAGGCGGTCCCTTTCGGGAAGATCTGGTCATCGGCCGTTTGCACATGCGTATGGGTCCCGACCACGGCAACGACCTCTCCGTCCAGATAATGCCCCATCGCCATTTTCTCCGACGTCGCTTCCGCATGCATATCGACAATCACGGCCGCCGTCCGCTTCTTCAACGCAGCCAACTCTTTTTTAGCGGCCTGAAAGGGACAGTCCAGCGTCGGCATATAGGCCCGCCCCATCAATTGGAGCACGCCCAACTGCGCCCCGCCGGCCGATTCGACCACCACACTGCCATACCCCGGCGCACCGCTCGGGTAATTGGCCGGACGAAGCAGACGCGGCTCCCGCGGAAAATAGTCAAGGATTTCCTTCTTGTCCCAGGCATGGTTCCCGGTCGTAATGACCGCAAGCCCCATGTCGAACAACTCTTCCGCCAACTCCGGCGTAATGCCGAACCCGGCAGCCGCGTTTTCTCCGTTGCCGATTACGATGTCAACCTGCCGCTGCGCCACCAACCTGGGCACAGCCCGGGCCACCGCACGGCGCCCAGGCTCTCCAAAAATATCGCCAATGAAGAGAACCTTCACTTCGCATACTCCACATACCGGCTCTCGCGAATCACGGTCACTCTGATCGTGCCGGGATAGGTCAATTCCTGCTCGATCTTTTTGGCCAGGTCGCAGGACAGCTGGAAGGACTCGGTATCCGTAATATCTTCCGAACGGACAATGACGCGAATCTCCCGACCCGCTTGAATCGCATAGGCCTTCTGCACCCCTTTGAGCCCCGTGGCCAGCGACTCCAGCTTCTCCAGCCGCTTGACGTAGGTCTCCAGGGCTTCCCGCCTCGCCCCGGGTCTGGCCGCGGACAAGGCTTCCGCCGCAGCCACCAGAACGGATTCGGGACAGATCGGCTCCACCTGCTCGTGGTGGCCTGCGATGGCATTGATGATCTTTTCGCTCTCGCCGTACTTCTTGGCGATCTCCGCGCCCAGCATGGCATGGGGGCCTTCTTCTTCGTGACTGACGGCTTTCCCGATGTCGTGCAGCAGCGCGCCCCGTCTCGCCAGCTTCACGTCGAGGCCCAGCTCCGAGGCCATGATGCCGCAGATATAAGCCGCTTCGCGCGAATGATAGAGATTGTTCTGCCCGTAGCTGGTCCGGTACTTGAGCCGGCCGAGCACTTTGATCAATTCCGGATGGAAATCGGAGAGCCCCAATTCGAAAATGATTTTCTCGGCTTCTTCATACATGAGCTTGTCGATATCGACCTTGACCTTCTCGACAATCTCCTCGATTCGCGTCGGATGGATACGCCCGTCATGCATCAACCGTTCGAGCGACACCTTGGCGATCTCCCGGCGCAAGGGGTCGAACCCCGAGATCACGACTGCTTCCGGCGTTTCATCGATGATCAAATCGATCCCGGTTGCGGCTTCGATGGCGCGGATATTGCGCCCTTCCCGTCCGATGATCCGCCCCTTCATCGCATCGTTCGGAATCTGGACAACGGAAATCGTGGACTCGGCGACATAGTCGCGCACCACCCGTTGAATCGAGGAGGTGATGATCTCGCGCGCTTCCCGCTCCGCATTCTCCCGCGCTTCCTCCAAGATCCGCTTGGCCAGCCCGATCGCCTCCAACCGCGCCTGGCTTTCCATTTCATGGATGAGCTGCTTCCTCGCCTCATCGGCCGTCATCCCCGCAACACGCTCAAGCGCCTCACAGTGCTCCTTCTCCGCGCGCGTGCAAGCCGCTTCCTTCACCGTCAGCTTCTCTTCCCGCTTCACCAGCTCCAGATCCCGCTTCTGGAGATCGCTTTCCCGCTTATCGATCGCGCCGACCCGTTTTTCGATGGTCTCGTCGCACCGCAACAAACGTTTTTCGACGATAGAAAGCTCGGCCAGCTTGGCCTTCTGCTCTTTTTCAAGCTCCACCTTCGACTGGAGCAGCAGGTCTTTCGCTTCCAGCTTCGCTTCCTTGACGATATTGTCTGCTTCCCGCTGGGCATTCTGCACAGATTGGCGGGCCTGCTCTTCCTCTTGCGCCTTCTTCGCGGCGCCCGAGGAACGGCGGATCAGCACAAAGAGCCCGACTCCGAGCAATCCCCCAACGAGTCCTGTCAGCACATACGCAATAATTGAGGTAAAAATTTGACTCACCCCCCTACAATCGCGAGACGAGAAACGGCCTGTTCCTCAGCCTCATCTTGATACAAGATTGGTCGACGGTCCTGTGCTAATGAAGGGAGCGCAAACGGAAGATAGGTATACGGAAGAGGATCGCCCAACACGCGGTCGACAGACTTACTCCGAGAACAGACTCCACGGGGATGAAGATCGTGCTGAATTGAGAGAACGAGTACGTCCCGTACCGAACAAATCCCACGAAGCCCCTCTGCGCTGGCCCTCCCTCATCCGCATGAGAGGATTACGTGCGTGAACCGGAAGCATCCGAAGACTGTTTCCGTGTACCGCACTGCCGGACGGCAGCAGACACTCCATGACTTTCCCCAGCATCTCCAAGATGTTACACATGAGGAGGACGAACCCTTGCGCACATAATCGCTGTCTCAATTGCACCAGCATCACAAACCCACATCTATTCCGCGGTGACTGCATCATCTTCCCGGATTACTGGACCGGTTCGAGCCTGACCTGATCGTATCCCTACCGTCGCATCCGCGACATCCCGATACTCACATCTGACGATAACAAAGGGGTCTCCCCTTTGCAAGGCGAATCTACCGGAACAGCGAGGTCGGCACCTGTTCCTCGATAGACTCCATAAGCGACGTCATCCGCCGCTCGACATCCGCCTCGCCCTGCGCGCGTTTCCGTTCAACTTCGAACAACTGATGGGCCAGGTTGACCGCCGTCAGCACGGCAAGCTTCGACGGGGTCGTGGTGTTCATCCCCTCCGCGAGATGGCGCATATGGCCATCCACGAAACTGGCGAGCCGCCGGATATAGGCCTCATCCGCCTCGCCGCGGATCGCAAACCGCTGACCGTAGATCTCCACATCAATGGTCTTCGTCAATGGCCACCTCCTTGCGTTCTTCAAAGCACTCCAACAACTCCACGTCGCCGAGAACTTTTTCGATGCGAGACTTGATGCCGACGCGCTCTTGCTCCCAGCGCCGATTCAAATCATCCTTCTCCGCAAGTCGCTGCCGCACCACCGCCAATTCCGCTTCAACTGCCGCATTCCGCTTCTTCAATTCTTGAACGAGCTTCACCAAGTCTTTAATACGATTTTCGAGCGCATCCAGCCGATCCAACGCCATTTCCTTGCTCCCTTTCAAGCCCCTACAGGTTGTGGCGCACTATAGAAACTTGCCCAGATCTTGTCAAGAAATGCCCCCTAGAAGACCGTACCCAACCGCGCATACTCGCGATAGCTCCGCAGCACGCGCTTCACATATTGCCGCGTCTCCTGATAGGGGATCAATTCGACGAACTCATCCTGGCTCCGTCCACGATGCAGCGCAATCCAACTCCCCACCGCGATCGGCCCGGCATTGTAGGACGCAATGGTATAGGCGACATTCCCGGAAAACTGCTCGAGCAGCTGCTCCACATAGTGGACGCCGATCCGAATATTGGTCTCTTGATCGAACAGGTCCTCCCGTCCGACGGCGGGAAGCCCGAGTCGCTGCGCCACATTATTGGCCGTGCCCGGCATCACCTGCATCAGGCCGATCGCCCCGACCCGCGACACAGCCCGCCAATCGTACTGGCTCTCCTCTCGGATGATCGCCGCCACCAGATAAGGATCGACGCCCTTCGCCCCCTGCCCCCTGATCGTCGGTAGCAGCCCCATCGGATAGGCGACAGGCCAGAGCGCCGGGGAAACGGACCCGCCGGTTCGCTCCAATTGATCGCGAAACTTGGCCCGCGCAAGACGGAGGCCATGGTGATAGGCGCCGGCCTCGTTCAGCATCGTCGAGAGCACCAGGAGGAGACCCGGCTCCCGACTGTACCGGTCGATCAGCCCCGCCACCTCTCGCGCCGCATCCGAATCCAATCCCAGCGTCTTCAGCTCAAGCGCTCGCCGATAGGCCGCCTGCTCTTCGATCTCGGCTCTCGTCGTCACAACCCCGACCGCCGCGCCATTCGCCGGTTCGCTGCCGTTCACCGGCGCGCTCGCCGAACCTGGCTCCGACGCAACGGAATCAGGCAGTGGAATCTTGGTGCGTTCCCGCGCCAGCTGACAGTAATAGGTATAGATAAATCGACGGCAGAGCTGCACGTAGACATCATGGGCCTGCGGCTGCTGGTTCAGTTCGGCTGCGCGCGCCATCCAATAGAGCGCTTGCGGCTCGAACTCTCCGTCATGCTGCTCCACGAGCGCCCGCAACTGGTCATACGCCTCGCGATAGCGCCCCATCCGGTAATAGCCCCAGCCCACGCGCCACTGCCCCTCGGCTCGTTGAGGGGCAGGCTCTCCACCTTTCGCCACCTGCCGATAGCGTGCAATCGCGTCGTCGAAACGGCCCTGATCCTCCAGCCATACGCCGGCGAAGAGCGTGATCTGCCCCTTCTGCTCCGGAGACAACAACGACCCTGCCGCCGTATGAGCCAGATCCAATAACTTGTCGCCCTGGCCCTGCCGAAGATAGACCCGGGCGAGCCAGACCGAGGCTTCGGAGGATTCCGTTGCGCCCTCTTTCGCCAAGGCGCGAAAGGTCTCTCTGGCCTGGTCATACAATTTGAGTCGGACCTGTGCAATACCGAGCTTCAACTTCGCCTCGGCACGCTGAGGCGATGAGAGGTCAGCAACGAGAAACTTCCGGAGCTCCTCAATCGCCTCGGCATGAAAGGCTTGGCCAAGATAAACCTGCGCCCTGGCGAGCCGCTCGCTCGGTTGCACCACCCAGGGCTCGCCGCCCAGATTCGAGGCCAGCAACGCTTCCGCCTCTTTGGCTTCCGGACTGAAGGCAAACCGCACCCAGAGCTGCCGCAGCGTTTCACGGCCCTCCTGAATATTATTCTCTCGCAACTGGCAAGCCCCCTGCCGAAGCAGCGCCAAAGGCGTCTCCACTTCCTTCTGGCTCAGCCCCACCGCCTTGGCAATCCAGGCTGTCGCCTCGCGGCAACTCAACGTCTGGTACCAGGCTTCTCCGGCTCGATAAGCTGCCTTGACCACCAGCGGGGAGTTCGGCGCAGTCTGAGAAATGGCTTCGAACATCTCGGCCGCTTGCTTCCCCTCCCCAAGCTTCAGCAACGCCTCTCCAATCCACAAGCGGACATAGTCGTCCAACAGCGGCACATCGTTCTGAGCTGCGCGAAGAAACTGCAGCGCCACGGCAGGATCCCGCTCCAGGATCAATACCCCGGACAACAGGCCTGCGCGCGCCGCCCAGACCGTGGTAGGAAATTGCTCCCTCAATCGTTGGAGCCGCTCAAGCTTGAGCGACAAGACCTGTTCTTTATTGAGTAACTTGCCGAGCCGTTCCTTCGGCAGGGCGGCGGCTTGAAAACAGGCTTCCACCCTCTCACAGGTATCGGGGGTACTTGGCAAGGAAGGGGAAGAGGTATCGGCGGACAAGGACCGGGAGAAGAGCAGAACCCAACAGAGGCCCAGAGCCGTAACAGAGAGCAGCTTTCGCACCGTTCGTTGCTTCATACGATCATGCACCGGTCGTCGTTCTCACCCCTCTGACTACTTATATCAGTGTCCCTGCTCTCTTGCCAGCAAAGCCGCGTAAATCCTATGCCTTGTTCCACTTTTTCAGCCTGTGGTAGGCTGCACCATGTCGCAAGAGCCAACCGCCGCCCCATCCGGTTCACCTCCCGTCAACCTCCTGGCCCTCACCGAAGAGGGGCTGGGTCGGTTGCTGCAGCAATTCGAATGGCCCCGCTACCGGATCGGCCAGATCTTGCGCTGGCTTTATCAGCGGCGTGCCGGCAGCATCGCGCAGATGACCGATCTCTCGCAGAAAGATCGGGAGCAACTGGCTCAGGTCGCCACGATTTCACGCACACAACATTGCACCGTCCTTGAATCAGCCGACGGCACGCGCAAGCTCCTCCTCACCTTGGACGACGGGCTCCGCATTGAAACGGTGCTGATTCCGGACGAGGAACGTCTCACGCTCTGCGTGTCGACCCAGGTGGGCTGCATGTTGGATTGCGGCTTCTGCCTGACCGGCGCCATGGGACTCAAACGCAACCTCAAGGCGCATGAAATCGTCGATCAGGTCCTCACGGCGCAAGACCATTTAACCGGCGAAGAACGGCTCACCAACCTCGTCTTCATGGGCATGGGAGAACCGCTGGCCAATATCGATGCCCTCTCCAGCGCCATCCAATGCCTGATCAATAAGTCCTGGGGATTGGGCTGGTCGCCCCGCCGCATTACCGTCTCGACCGCGGGGCTCGCCGCCCGCTTGAAAGATGTGGCAGCGCTCGGCGTGAATCTGGCCATCTCCTTGAACGGCACGACAGAAGAGCAGCGCCAGCAGTTGATGCCGGCGGTCAGCCAGATCGCCTCGCTCAAAACGCTCATGGCCGCCTGCCGCCGCTATCCGCTCGCCCCAACCAGACGCCTGACCTTTGAATATGTGCTGCTCGCCGGCGTGAACGATCGCGACGAGGACGCCCACCGGCTGGTAAAGCTGCTCAAGGGCCTCCGCTGCAAAGTGAACCTGATCCCCTTCAATGAGTTTCCCGGCAATCCCTTCCGCCGGCCGACCGATCGCAGCGTGCTGGTCTTCCAGGCGATCCTCACGCGGGCCGACGTCGATGCCTTCATCCGCAAGAGCCGCGGACGCGACGTGCTGGGCGCCTGCGGGCAATTGGGCAATCTCTCCCCCGACTACGCGGGGCGCGCCTTGACACAAATTGAACCCCGTTGCTAGCATGCACCGTGTGCGCCGCCCAACCATGATCTGGCTAAACTCCCGACACACGATGCCATTATTTCTTTTGATTGCCGCAAGCAATCTCCTCTTTGCCTTCGCCTCGCTCGTCACGGCCACAGAACCTCGTGAATTCATCCTGTCCAACGGGATGAAAGTCCTATTGGTCGAAGTGCCCAAAGCCCCGGTGGCCACCGTCCAGGTCTGGTACAAAGTCGGCTCGCGCAACGAAGTCATGGGCCGAGCAGGCCTCTCGCACATGCTGGAACATATGATGTTCAAGGGCACCGTAAAATATCCCAAGGGCACCTTTTCCCGCCTCATCCGCAAGAACGGCGGAGTCGACAACGCCTTCACGAGCCAGGACTTCACCGCCTACTTCGAAAACCTCGCGGCAGACCGCGTCGAGCTGGCCCTGGAGATGGAATCCGACCGGATGCAGGGACTCGTGCTCGACATGAAGGAACTGACGACGGAGCGAGAGGTCGTGAAGGAAGAACGGCGCCTGCGCACGGAAGACGACCCTCAAGGCGCGCTCGTCGAAGCCCTCTTCGCCCAGGCCTATCTCAGCCATCCCTACCATTGGCCGGTGATCGGCTGGTTCAACGACCTGGATGCGATGACCCTGGACGACTTGCAGCGGCATTACGACACCTACTATTCTCCCAACAATGCGACCATCATCGTGGTGGGCGACATCAAAGCCGACAGCCTGCTCCCCGCGATCAAACAGCTGTTCGAACCGATTCCGCGAGGACCGGAGCCCAAACCGATCGCCACCATGGAGCCGGAGCAGAAAGGCGAACGCCGTTTCCTCCTCAAACGCGATGCGCAAGTCGCGTTCGTCATGATGGGCTATCGCGTGCCGAACTTTACGAGCGAAAACTCCTACGCGCTCGACATTCTGGATTCGATTCTGTCGCACGGGAAAAGCTCGCGCCTCTACCAGAGCCTTGTGTATGAGCAAAAGTCGGCGCTGGCCGTCGGATCAGAGTACAGCTTGCTGCAGAGCGACCCGGGCCTGTTCTACTTCTATGCCCTCGTGAGCCCCAACCAGAAACCGGAGCTGGTCGAGGAATCCCTCAACCGGGAGATCAAACGGCTCCAAGCCGATCCCCCGACCGATCTCGAGCTCCAACGGGCGAAGAACCAGGTCGAAGCCTCCCATGTCTTCGAACAGGACTCCAACTTCCGGCGCGCCATGTTGCTCGGACAGGCCGAATCCGTCGGCGCCGGCTGGCGCAAGATCGACCAGTTCGTCGAACGGATCAGAGCGGTCACCGCCAAAGACATCCAACGCGTCGCCCGCCAATACTTGACGGAAGACAACCGGACCGTCGGCACCTTGATTCCCGTGCCGGCGAAACAACCGGACGCGGCATCCAGCCCCGCGCAACAGGGAAGGCCCTAACCATGCCGACGGCACAACCACGAACGATCCTGGCCCTCATGATGGGATGCTGCGCTTGGCTCTGGGCAGCCGGCCCCTCGCTGGCGGCAGAGATCGCCCCGACAAAATTCGTCACCGCGAACGGCATCACCGTCCTCGTCCTGGAGCAACATTTTCTTCCCATTGTGGAAATCCACGCGCTGATCAAAGCCGGCTCGGCGCAGGACCCTCCAGAAAAAGCCGGCCTCGCGAACCTCATCGCCAGCCTCCTGGACGAGGGGACGACGACCCGCACCTCCAAACAGCTCGCGGAGCAAATCGACTTCATCGGCGGAACCCTGGAGGCGAAAGCCTCGGAGGATTTCACCACCGCCTCCATCCGTGTGCTCAAGAAGGACGCCGATCTCGGCTTCACCCTGCTTGCGGACATGCTGCAGCGCCCCGCGTTTCACAAGCAGGAGTTCGACCGGATTCGCACCCAACTCCTGGGCGAGATGGCCAGCGATAACGACGACCCGGGCCATATCGCCATGAAGGCGTTCAATCAGCTCGTCTTCCACGGACACCCCTACCGCTGGCCCGTCAATGGCACAGAGGAGACGATCGGCAAGATCTCCCTGGCCGACGTGCAAACCTTCTACGGGCGGGAATACTCTCCGTCCCACGTCATCCTGACCATCGTCGGGGATGTCACGCTCGACCAGGCCGCAGCGCTGGTCCAAACCCATTTTGGAACCTGGAAGAAAATTGCGGCGACGGCGCGAAGCCAGAAAAAACCCCTGCCGGTCGAGAAGAAAACTGTCCAGCTCATCGACAAAGACCTCACCCAATCCACCATCGTGATTGGTCATGGAGGCCTCTCGCGCGCGCATCCTGATTTTTATTCGGTCACGGTGATGAACTACATCCTGGGGGCCGGGGGATTTTCTTCCCGCTTGATGGATTCGATTCGCGACAAGCAGGGACTGGCCTACGGCATCATGAGCCACTTCGACGCCAGGCTGATGCCGGGCTCATTCTGGGTCAACCTCCAAACCAAGACAGAAACGACGAACCAAGCCATCGCCGGCGTCCTCGCCGAGATCAAATCCATCCGTGACCAGCCTGTCTCAGATCAGGAACTGGCCGAATCCAAATCCTTCTTGATCGGCAGCTTCCCGCTGCGATTCGATTCCACCGCGAAGCTCGCCCAGGTGCTCGCTCAGGTGGAGTTCTATGGCCTGGGGTTCGAATACTTTACGCAATATCCCAAATGGATCGACCGGGTCACGAAGGAAGACGTTCAGCGCGTGGCCAAACAGTACCTGGACCCCCAACGCTACGCGCTCGTAGTGGTGGGCAACCTCGCCAAAGCGAAAGTGAAACGTTAGTCCACGTTGTTGCGGCGCGATCCCCGAGGTCAGGCATTCATGATGACCGAACCCCTCCAAAGCAAACTCGACAGGCTCCGCCAGGTGATCTCGGGCATGGAGTCCGTCCTGGTCGCCTTCTCCGGCGGAATCGACAGCACCGTCGTGCTGAAAGTCGCCCATGAACAACTCGGCGCGCGAGCGCTGGGCATCACCGCAGTCTCGCCGACCTTTCCCACAATCGAACTCGACGGCGCGAAGCAGGTGGCGGCAGAGATCGGCGCACGCCATGAACTGGTCCAGACCGATCAACTCGACATTCCCGCCTTCGTGCAGAACGACGCGGCCCGCTGCTTCCATTGCAAAACGGATCTCTATCAATTGCTGGACGGGCTGCGCGAACCTCGTGCCAGCCGGTGGATTGCGGACGGGACGAATCTCGACGATCTGGGGGACGACCGGCCCGGCATCACCGCCGCGCGCGAGTGGAACGTCCGCAGTCCGCTGGTCGAAGCCGCACTGTCGAAAGCCGATGTGCGGGCGCTCGCCAGGACCCTGGGACTCTCCAATTGGGATAAGCCGGCCGCCGCCTGCCTCTCGTCCAGAATTCCTCGCGGCATCCCGATCACCATCGACAATCTCCGCCGCGTGGAGCAAGCCGAAGCAATCCTCCAGGCTGAAGGATTGCGCCAGGTGCGGGTACGGGAACATGGAGAAATCGCACGAATCGAGGTTGGCGCGGAGGAGTTTGCCAGGCTGAATCAGCCGGAGCTGCGCGCGCACATCAGCGCCAGCCTTCGCAAAGTAGGATTCCGTTTCGTCTGCGTGGATCTGGAAGGGTACAGACCGAGCGGGACCAGCCTCAGCTGACCCCGCCCGATCGAAAGATTACCGCTGGTAGGATTTCGAGAGGGCCTCGAGCGCCTCGTCCGCGAACTTCTTGTGGTCCGCGTCAGTCAAACTGCGCTGCACCACCTTCTCTGCGACCATCAACGCCAACTCCGTCGTTTGGGCGCGAATGTCCTGAATCGCCTTGCGGCGCTCATGATCGATTTCACGCGTCGCATCGCCCTTGATCCGGTCGGCCTCAGTCGTCAGCCGCTGCTCATTTTCTTCCATGAGCCGCTGCGCCCGCTCTTTGGCCGCCGCCAAAATGCCTTCCGCTTCTTTTGCGGCGGTATTCAGCTTGGCCTCGTACTCCTTGAGTTTCCGCTCGGCCTCCGACCGATGACGCTCGGCTTGATCAAGGCTGTCCTTGATTTTCTTCTCCCGCTCTTCCAAGACGCCCAAGATGCCGGGGAAGGCGAACTTGTAGAGCACGAAGAAAAGAATCCCGAACGACAGGACTTCCCATAAAATCAGGGAAGAAAAAAAGTGCGATTCAAACTGCGGCATAGTTAAACCCAGGCACAAAGCGTGTGGTAAATGGCGAGAAGAACTCACGTCCTTCCACTGGCCCATTGCCTCAAGCCTTCAGCCTGCTCCTATTTGCGAAGACCCATGATGATGAAGGCGATGACCAGGCCGTACAGCGCGATGGCTTCCACCAGCGCGAACCCGATCCACATATACTTTCCAACGCGGGCTTCCGCTTCCGGCTGACGCGCCACCGCTTCGATCATCTTCCCGAAGATGTATCCGATACCCACACCGGCTCCGGCAAACCCTGCCGCCGCCAACCCCATACCCAACAATGCTGCTGCTGCTGAATCCATTGTGTCCTACTCCTCCCTTGTCTGAAACTCA
>SYGW01000113.1 GCA_005800255.1 Nitrospiraceae bacterium
ACGGCGCTGAGGACCGCGTCGCCTAATCCTCCGTGGGCATAGTGGTCTTCCACGGTGAGGATGCGGCCCTGGGTGGCTTTGGCGCTGTCGAGCAGGGTGGCCCGGTCGATCGGCGCGATGCTGTAGAGGTCGATGACCCGCACGGAAATGCCCGCCGCCTTGAGCTGATCGTAGGCCTTGAGCGCTTCGAAGAGGGTGACGCCGGCAGCCACGATGGTGAGGACGTCCGCCGCGCTCTGGCGCAGGACTTTGGCGCCACCGATTTGAAAACGCTCCTCCGGTCCGTAGATAACGGGTGATTTGGGGCGGCTAGCGCGCAGGTAGACCATGCCTTTGTGAGCGGCCGCTGCTTCGACCAGTCGATAGGTGCAGGTGGCGTCGGAGGGGTAGAGGACAACGACGTTCGGCTGGGCCGCCATCATGGCGATGTCTTCGAGCCCCATCTGTGACGGACCGTCTTCGCCGATGCTGACGCCGACGTGGGTGCCCACCAGCTTGATGTTCGAGCCGCTGATCGCGGCCATGCGGATGAAGTCGTAGGCGCGGGTAAAGAAGGCAGCAAAGGTTGCGACAAAGGGAACTTTGCCGCAGGCTGCTAGGCCGGCCGCCGCGCCGAGCATGTTCTGCTCCGCGATGAAGTTCTCGAAGAATCGGTCCGGGAACTTCTTGCCGAATTTGTCCGTGTAGGTGGAGTTCTTGACGTCGGCGTCGAGTGCTACGACGAGTGAATGGACATCGCCCAATGTCGCCAATGCGGCGCCGAAGGCCTCGCGCGTCGCGACCGAGTCCCCCAGTTTGTAGGCGGGGGCCGGCAAGGCGCTGATCGAGACCTGTGCAGCCGGAATAGCGGATGGTTTCGGAATCTGAATCTGCATCTGGTTCGGCTTGAGTTGCGCCGTCAGTTCAGCGATGGCCTTGTCCGTTTCCTCGCCCTTCTTCAGGGGTTTGCCGTGCCACTCCGGGTGGTCTTCCGTGAAACTGACGCCCCGGCCCTTGAAGGTCTTGGCGAGCAAGACGGTCGGTTTCCCAGTGGTCCTGGCTGCTTCATCGAAGGCGGCGAGGATAGAGGAGAGATTGTGTCCGTCTACGACGATGGCGTGCCAGCCGAAGCCGGCCCAGCGTGAGCGATAGCTCTCCATATCGTGCTGCAGCATCGTGGGATCGCTTTGGCCGAGCCGGTTGATATCTACAATGGCACAGAGGTTGTCGAGGCGATGGTGGCGCGCCACTTCTGCCGCTTCCCAGACCGACCCTTCGACGGACTCTCCGTCCCCCATCAGGACATAGGTGCGATAGTTGGTTTTGTCGACGGATTTGGCGTTGAGCGCGAGGCCGACACCCACAGGCAGTCCCTGTCCGAGCGAGCCGGTGGCCATGTCGACAAAGGAGAGGCGGGGAGTCGGATGTCCTTCCAGATCGGAGGTGAGGCTCCGTAATTTGAGTAAGTCGCTTTTCGGGAAGAGTCCTGCCTCGGCCCAGGCGGCATAGAGGAGGGGCGCTGCATGGCCTTTTGAGAGGACGAAACGGTCGCTGTTGGGAGCCTTGGGGTTTTTCGGGTCGTAGCGCATCACCGAGAAAAAGATGGCGGAGACCAAATCGGCGGCGGAGCAGCAACTGGAGGGATGGCCGCTTCCTGCTTCGGTGGTCGCCCGCACACTTTCGATCCTGAGCTGGATGGCCTTGTTGTGTAACTCATCGAGTAATGCTGGCGAAGCCGTTGAACTGGCCATCGAAACTCCTTTCGGGATGTAGTGCAAGAATGCTGGCAGACTCTTTTGCCTATGTGAACAATCGTCAGCCGTACGACGGATTTTGAGGCTAACAAAAATGAAATGAGGGAGTCAATGAAAGGATCGTGCGGATGAATTGACAGTCACTTTGCCCACAAGACGCGTTAGCGTAGCAAGTGGCTGAGACCCGACAGGCATCTTTTTCGCACTGTCTTTACGGGACGGTACGGCCACGGAAGAATCGGAATAGCAAGTAAGCGTTGAGTATCATCACGACCGCGAGAGTGCTGTATGTGGTGAGCGCGGTGGCCAGGTTTAGTTCGATGAGCACCCTCGACAATCCGAACGCGACGACCAGGGCATCGAAGGCCATGCAGATTCGCCGGAAGGATTCAGGGTCCATCCAACGAATGATATAGTTCCCGAGAGGGATTCCTAATAGGACGCTGGGGATGATGTATGGAATGATCTCCATGCTGCTGACACTATAGAGCCCGATGAAATAGTAGGCGATTCCCGTCAGGACTGATTCACCCACTCGAATGACGCCGAGCGCAGCTCGGAAATCCTGCTTGGCATAGCCCTGGTTATTGAACAGTAGCGCAAGGGGAGGGCCTGAGATGGTGGTGACGGAATAGAGGGTTCCGATTCCCACTCCGAAGGGGATCGCGATGGCGTTTTCGGCTTTGATGGGTTTTCTGATGCCGGCCGCTTGGAGCAGAATCAATGGCAGCAGCATGAAGTACGTGACGAATTTGACCCATGCTGGATGAACGAGGGAGAGAATATAGCTGCCGATTGCGACGCCGATCAGGAGACCGATCAGAATCGGCGCCACGCGCCGCCAAATGTTCGGGATGCTCCTGCGGTTGATGAAGAGGACATAGCTGTTGATGACTAGTTCAACCAGCACTAAGGCCGGGTTTAAGATACGGTTGGTATAGAACAATAGTGCGACGGGAACAGTGATGGAGGAAAATCCGTATCCGAGTGCGCCATTGACCGTGGCGGCGAGGAAAGTAATCAGCACAAGCACAATGAGATCCATGATTATCCTTTGCGATGCCCGAAGGCGAAGTTGTGGAGTGTGTAATGGTCCAAAATATCGGCGATGGCATTGCGGACCTCACCCATCGCATCTTGCAAGGGACAGCAGGGCTTCGACGCATAGGGACAGTCGCTGCATTTCTGATAGGCGGTTTTGCTCACGCAGGCAATCGGGGCGAGCGGTCCATCCAGGATGCGGATCACTTGGCCCAAGGTGATTTCGTCTGGGGACTTGATCAGCGTATAGCCGCCTTTGATGCCGCGGCGGCTCGCAAGCAATCCTGCCCGTTTCAGCGTGAGAAGAATTTGTTCCAGAAACTCCACCGGGATATGTTGGCGTTCCGCGATCTGCTGGCGTTGAAGCGTTTCCTTGCCATAGAACTGTGTAAGTTCCAGGAGGGCTCGAAGCCCATATTCGCTTTTCTTCGAAAGTTTCATTGCGGTATTACATAATAGAGTGAGTCAGTCAACTTTCTTGGACAATAGAGTATTGCAGAGGCTGCGTCAAGAGCTGGCAGGCGAGCGAATGTCGGCTCGCGCCTACTCGTATCTCCGGCTCGATCGGGTGAAATGACAGGAGAATTTCGATGCAACTCCTTGAACATAGAGGGATTATTTCTTGACAGTTTCCTGGCGTTCCTGTTAGCTTCTTCCCTCGCTTCCTGGTGTGAACTCAGCAATTTTATGACCTCACAGGGCTGATTGTGACCTTCCAAGATCTCATCCTTACATTGCATCACTATTGGGCCGAGCAGGGCTGCGTGATCCATCAACCCTACGATCTGGAGATGGGGGCCGGTACCTTTCATCCCGCTACCTTCCTCAAATCCCTTGGTCCGGAGCCTTGGCGGGCTGCCTATCCCCAGCCTTGCCGTCGTCCGACTGACGGGCGCTATGGCGAAAATCCCAATCGCATGCAGCATTACTATCAGTATCAGGTCGTGCTGAAGCCGGCGCCGGACAATATTCAAGCCTTGTATCTGGAGAGTCTGGCCCAACTGGGAATCGACCCGAAACAGCACGACATCCGCTTCATTCAAGACGATTGGGAGTCTCCCACGTTGGGCGCTTGGGGCCTGGGCTGGGAGGTGCGGCTGGACGGAATGGAAATCACCCAGTTCACCTATTTTCAGGAAATCGGTGGGATCGAACTGAACCCTATTACCGTCGAGATTACCTACGGGACCGAGCGGATCGCGATGTATCTGCAACAGGTAAATAAGGTCTTCGACCTGGCCTGGAACGATTCCGTGTCGTACGGAGATATCCACCACGAAACCGAAGTGCAATTCTCGACCTATAACTTCGAAGAAGGCGACGTGGCGATGCTCAAGGCCACCTTCCAATCGTTCGAGGGAGAATGTCAGCGGTTGTTGGCCAATCGTGAGAAGCGGTTGACCCTTCCGGCCTACGAGTTCTGTATCAAGTCCTCGCACCTCTTCAATCTGTTGGATGCCCGTGGGGCGATCAGTGTGGCGGAGCGGACCGGCTATATTGCTAGGGTCCGTGCCCTGGCGCGCCAATGTGCCGAACGTTATATCGAAGAGCGGGCGGCGATGGGCCATCCGTTACTCAATCGCGTGTTGGGGCCGGATGGAGCGAAGGTGCCAGGCTTCCGCGCGAAAACTGTGGCCCGCCGCTCATAACAGACAGCAGAAAGACCCATGGCAAAGACTCAGACAGCTCGTCGCTCCGCTCCTGCTCCGAAGAAGACGGCGAAAGGGTCCTCCTCTTCGGCTGTTGCCGAGTTGCTGCTCGAAATTGGCGTGGAAGAACTGCCCTATCAGTTCATTGCCCCGGCCCTGGCGGCCCTTAAGGAGTCGGCGGAGCAACTGTTCAACGATCAACGACTTGCCTTTCACTCCATCCGCACCTTGGGCACCCCGCGACGTTTGACCCTGGTGGTCGAGGGGCTCGCAACCTTGCAGGCTTCGATTCTCAAGGAAGCGATGGGGCCTTCCAAGTCTGTGGCCTTCGATCCGGCGGGTCAGCCGACCAGGGCGGCGATGGGATTTGCCGCAGGACAGGGAGTCTCCGTTCAGGATCTGCAAGTTCGCCAGACGCCAAAGGGGGACTATCTCTTTGCGGTGAAGCAGGAAGAGGGGCGGCCTACGAAGGTGGTCCTGGAAGAGCTCCTCCCTCAGTTGATCGCCAAACTGACCTTCCCGAAAGCGATGAAGTGGAATAGTACCGGCGCTCGGTTTGCGCGCCCGGTGCGATGGTTGGTGGCGCTCTATGGAGGGGCTACGCTTCCGATTGCCGCAGTAGGGATTACTGCCGGCAACAAGACTGAAGGCCATCGCGTGTTGGGGAGCGCCAAGGGGCTGGTCGTGCGGGACGCCGAGTCCTATCTGAAGGGGCTGGAGCGGCAGGGCGTGATGGCCGATCCGCAGCGCCGCCGCCATATGATCGAAGAACAGATCGCGGCCCTCTGCAAGGAAACCGGGTTTGTGCTGAATGTGGATGAGGCCTTGCTGGATCAGGCGGTCTATACGACCGAATGTCCCAATGCCATTATCGGTTCCTTTAAGCCGACCTATCTGGACGTGCCGCAAGAGATCTTGATTACTTCGATGAAAGAGCATCAGGGGTTCTTCTCCTTGCTGCATAAAGAGACCGGGAAGCTCGTTCCCCATTTCATTGCAGTGACGAACAATCGCGCCAAGGACATGGGATTGATTCGTGAAGGTAACGAGCGGGTTCTGGCTGCTCGCCTGTCCGATGCCAAGTTCTTTTTCGACGAAGACCGGAAGGTGAAGCTTGCGGAGCGGGTGGCGAAACTGGCCGGGGTCACGTTTCATCAGAAGCTCGGCACCATGGAGAAGAAGCAGCAGCGGATCAGGAAGCTGGCCAGCTTTATCGCGTCGAGCTTGCGGCCGCAAGATGGCGAGTTGCAGCAGGCTTGCGAGAGGGCTGCGGATCTCTGCAAGGCTGACTTGCTCACCGGTGTGGTCGGTGAGTTCCCGGAATTGCAGGGCATCATGGGGGGCGAGTATGCCAAGCATGACGGAGAATCCGAAACGGTCAGTCAGGCCATCCGTGAGCAGTATTTGCCGCGGTCGATTGAAGGGGAATTGCCCAAGACGACAGCAGGCCAGGTGTTGTCCTTGGCCGATCGGCTGGATTCGGTGGCGGCCTTCTTCTATGTGGGTCTTGTGCCGACCGGATCGGAAGATCCTTTCGCCTTGCGCCGGAATGCCACGGCTATCGTCAGGATTATTCTGGAGAGCAACCTGCGCATCGATGTGGGAAGTTATGTCGATACCGCAAGAAGCTTAGTGATCGCCGATGGTTTCAAGGGGGCTCCTGATTCCGAGCAAGAGGGCCGCCGTCGGATGACGGAATTTCTTTTCGAGCGGGTTCGGCATTACGCCAGGATCGTTCATGCCTTGCGGGACGATGTGATCGAAGCGGTGCTCAAGCCGGCGCACGGCAAGGGGCTGAATCTTGTGGATCTCGTGCAGCGAATGAAGGTGCTGGAGGCGGTCACGACGAAGCCGGAGTTCGATCCCTTGATCGTGGGGTTCAAGCGGGCGCATCGGCTGGTCGAGAAGGAACAGTGGGATCGCAAGCCGGTCGATCCGGCGAAGCTTGAGCACCCCACGGAGTCGGCGCTTCATGGTGCCGTGAGGGCTGCAAAGGTGAGGCTGAGGCTCTTGGATCAGCAGAAACCTGAATACTATGACCAGGTTTTGGACGCATTGGTCAGCCTGAAGCCGGCCATCGATGCGTTTTTTGCCGCAGTCATGGTCAATGCGGAGGATCCAGCTGTCCGGAGCAACCGTTTGTCGCTGCTCCAGGAAGTGGATGATGTCTTCGGCTCATTCGCGGACTTTTCGCAGATTGTGGTACAAGGGGGCTAGGGACAGATGGTCAAGAGAGTCCCCCGTGCTCGCGCAACGCGCGGCCTCGGAAGGCCCTCGTTGGCGGCTCGCAGTCGGTGACTCTCTTGACCACCTGTTAGGGGAAGAGGCCAGTCTGGTGCAGCATGGATCAACCATTGTCAGACGATCAGCGTCGGGCGGGGAAAGTCCGTCGATACACTGCCTGGGTGTCTCTTGCTCTGATGGTTGGCTGCAATGTGATTGTGCTGGTCGGATTATGGGTTAGCGGGATCAACCTCGATGAACTGGCAGCGGCCCCCGATGTATTCAACCCCAAACAGGATATTTGCCTGCGGCTCAGATGGCAGCCCGCCACAGGGGCATCTGACCCCGTGCCTTTCTGCTCGGAATGGATCAATCTTTCCGATCCTTCAGGCCAGACCCATCAGGTTCAGCGGGAGGTCACGTTTCAGCAGGGGCCGGACGGGCAGTATTATGCGAGCCGGGGCATTCACGCCGACTATCGGTTGCTCATATTGGTGTTGTTTGTAATGGCGGTCATTGCGTCGGGGCTGGTGGCGAAGTGGTATCTGGTCAGCCGGTATCGGCTGCGTCTTGAATCCGCCGCAGGTCCCGGGGCGTCACTCGTCCATTGAACCGAACTCAACGCGAAGGAGAGGGCAGCGTGGCAAAGAAATACGTGTACTACTTTGGCGACGGCAAAGCCGAAGGCGCATCCAACATGAAGGAGCTTCTGGGTGGAAAGGGAGCCGGGCTCGCCGAAATGACGAACCTCGGCATTTCCGTTCCCCCCGGCTTCACGATTTCCACCGAGGCCTGCGTTGAATATTACAACAATGAGGAAAAGTATCCTCCCGGCATGTGGGGCGACGCGCTGAAGTCGCTCAAGCGGATCGAACGGTCGATGGGCATGGGGTTCGGCGATCCCGAACGGCCCTTGCTGGTTTCGGTCCGGTCCGGCGCCAGGGCGTCGATGCCTGGCATGATGGACACGGTGTTGAATGTCGGTCTGACGACCAAGACGGTCGAGGGTCTGGCGGCCAAGACCCGCAACGATCGCTTTGCCCAGGATAGCTATCGTCGCTTCGTCGCCATGTACGGCAGCATCGTCATGGGTGTGCCGCGCGAACATTTCGAAGCGATCCTCAAGTATAAGAAGGTTGAAGTCGGTGTGGCGCATGAGACACATCTCGATGCGCGGCATCTGCGGGAGCTGGTGGCCAGCTTCAAGGCCCTCGTCAAGGAAGAAACCAAAAAAGAGTTTCCCGATGAGCCGCTGGAGCAGCTTCGTCTGGCGGTCAACGCTGTGTTTTCGTCCTGGTTCGGCGCGCGGGCTGTGACCTATCGGCGCCTCTATGGGATTCCCGATTCCTGGGGCACGGCCATCAATGTCGTGGCGATGGTGTTCGGGAACATGGGAGAGACGAGCGGCACCGGGGTGGCCTTTACGCGCGATCCGGCGTCGGGCGACAAGAACTTTTTCGGCGAATGCCTGATGAATGCCCAGGGCGAAGATGTCGTGGCCGGCATCAGGACTCCGCTGCCGGTGAATGCCCTCGCGAAGAATGTGCCGGAGGCCTACAAAGAGCTGGAGTACACCTATAAGAAGCTCGAAAAACATTACCGGGACATGCTCGATTTGGAGTTTACGATCCAAGAGGGCAAGCTCTACATGTTGCAGACCAGGGTCGGCAAACGGACCGGCATTGCCGCCGTGAAGATTGCCGTGGATATGGTCCGGGAAGGCCTCATCTCGAAGAAGGAAGCGGTGCAACGGATCGGGCCGGAGCAGCTGTCGCAATATCTCTATCCGATTTTCGACACGAAAGAAGAATCCAAGTCCAATCCGCTGGGGAAGGGGCTTCCAGCCGGTCCTGGCGCGGCAGCGGGAAAGATCGCCCTCACGCCGGACAAGGCTGTCGAGATGAAGGCGAACGGGACCCGTGTGGTTTTGGTCCGGCAGGAGACGAGCCCCGACGATATTCACGGCATGAATGCCGCGGCGGGATTTTTGACGGCGCGCGGCGGGATGACGTCCCACGCGGCGGTCGTTGCGCGGCAAATGGGCAAGGTCTGCGTGGCCGGCTGCGATGCGGTGGAGGTGTTGGACGACGAGTCCGTTCGCATCGGTGCCAAGGTGTTCCGCGAGGGGGACGATCTTTCGATCAACGGCTCGACCGGCAACGTGTATGAGGGGGATCTGCCCGTCGTCGAATCGGAAATCATTCAAGTCATCCAGGGTAAGTTGAATGCGAAGAAGTCGGACAAGTATCAGCGGTTCGCGTTGATTCTCTCCTGGGCCGACAAGGTGCGGACCTTGCGCGTTCGCGCCAATGCGGACGTGCCGGATCAGGCGAAGATCGCGCGGGGGTTCGGCGCCGAAGGGATCGGACTCTGCCGGACGGAACATATGTTCTTCGCCGAGGATCGCATTACGATCATGCAGAAGATGATCTTGGCGCGGACCAAAGAGGAGCGGGAGAAGTTTCTCGACCAGCTTCTGCCGTTGCAAAAGCAGGATTTTATTGGGCTCTATCGCGAGATGGCCGGTTTCCCGGTCACGATTCGTCTGCTCGATCCCCCGCTGCATGAGTTTCTGCCGAAGCGGGAAGACTTGATGGTGGAGATCGCGCAGCTGGAGTTGACCGGGCGAGACGGGGCCAGGCTCGAAGAGAAGCGCCGTCTGTTGGCCCGCGTCGAAGAGCTCCATGAGTTCAATCCCATGCTCGGGCTTCGCGGCTGCCGGCTTGGCATTACGATGCCGGAGATTACCCGCATGCAAGCGCGGGCCATCATGGAGGCGGCCTGCGAGCTGGCCAAGGAAGGGAAGAAGATCGTTCCGGAGATCATGATCCCGCTGGTGGGGATGGTCGCGGAAATGAAGGCGCAAAAGGATTTGGTCCGTGAGGTGGCGCAGGAGACGATGAAGCGGTACGGCGTGAAGCTCTCCTATCTCGTGGGCACGATGATCGAATTGCCTCGCGCCGCTGTGACGGCGGATCGGATCGCGACCGAAGCGGAGTTCTTCTCATTCGGTACGAACGATCTGACCCAAACCACGTTCGGGTTCTCCCGCGACGATGCGGCGAAGTTCATCGATTTTTATCGCACCGCCAATATCATAGATGCGGATCCCTTTGCGACGCTCGATCGGGAAGGGGTGGGGGCTTTGATGAAACAGGCCATCATTGGAGGCCGGAAGACCCGCCCGGGGATCAAGCTCGGCATCTGCGGTGAACATGGAGGGGACCCCAGCTCCGTCGAGTTCTGCCATGAGTTGGGATTGGACTATGTGAGTTGCTCGCCCTATCGTGTCGCCATTGCGCGGCTGGCTGCGGCCCATGCAGCTTTGGCCGAAGAAGACTCGGCCAGTGCCGCTCCCGCTCCCGCTCGGAAACAGTCAGGGGCCCGCGCGAAGGCGAAGAAGGCCGCAACGAAGAAACCGGCAACGACGAAAACGAAGTCGGCTCCTCGCAGCCGATCGCGCGCCACGCGCAAGGAACGGTGACTGCCACCACCACCACGCACTTTCACTTTATGACCCTGGCGCTTCGCCTTGCGGCGAAGGGCCGGGGCAAGACTAGCCCGAATCCCATGGTCGGGGCCCTCGTGGTCAAGAACGGACGGATTGTCGGCCAAGGCTATCATCGTGGACCCGGACAACCCCACGCAGAAATTCTCGCCCTCAAGCAAGCGGGGCTGCGCGCCAAAGACGCGATCCTCTATGTCACACTTGAACCCTGTTGCCACCTCCTGAAGCGTACCCCTCCTTGTGTGCCGACTGTCATTCAGTCAGGTGTGCGCGAGGTGGTTGTGGCGATGACCGATCCCAATCCCTTGGTGAAGGGGCGGGGCGTGGCCGCCTTGCGCAAGGCTGGCATTGTTGTGATGACCGGGGTTGGGCGAGAGGGCGCGGCGGAGTTGAATCGCGCCTACCTCCATTGGGTCACAACGGGCCGTCCCTACGTGATTCTGAAAGCCGGGATGACGTTGGACGGAAAGGTCGCGACGGCGCAGGGGGAGTCGCAATGGATTACGGGACCGCTTGCGAGACGAGCGGTCCACCGGCTGCGGAGTCAGGTGGATGCGGTGCTCGTCGGCGTCGGCACGGTGCTCAAGGATAATCCCTCGCTGACTGCGCGGCTGTCCGACCGTCCGCTCAAGCTGGCATCGAAGCAGCCGTTGCGAGTTGTGCTCGACAGCCAACTCAGGACGCCTGCGAAAGCGAAGGTCTGTGCCGGTCAGGATGTGGCCAAGACCGTGATCGCTAGCACGGGTCGCGCGGCTGAGGCGAGACATCGCTCGTTGGGGCAGGCGGGGGTGGAGGTTCTGTCTCTTCCGGCAAAGAGCGGGCGCGTGTCGTTGGCGGCTTTGCTGATGCTGCTGGGGAAACGAGGCGTGACCTCTGTACTCATTGAGGGAGGCAGCACTCTCAATGCCGCAGCGTTACGGGCCAAGTTGGTCAACCATGTCCTGCTCTATCTCGCGCCGACTTTGATGGGGGGACAGGATGCCAGGGCCGTGATCGGCGGCCGCAGCCCGAAACGCTTAGCCCAGGCATTGGCTTTACATCACGTTACGGTTCGCCGTATCGGGGACGATATGGTTGTGGAAGGCGATCTGTGACGAGCCGGCTCTTCGCGGGTATTTGCCCCGTTATCCTTGCGGCTGCTGTCTCAGGTTAGGATGCTGCGTCGTATCCTCCCGAGCCAGCGGATTCTGGAAATTCAAAATGCAATCCGTCGGGTATCTCTTCTCGCAGTCGGCCACCGATGCTTTGACCAGTCCGTTGCGAAATGACGCATCGATGTTGAGCCATTTCCCTGCAAGCTCAGCGGGGACCTGCGCCTTTTCAAGGGACTGCTTTAGCACGGCTTGCCGTAAGTCGAACATTTCTTCAGTGATATACATATGCTTGTGAGTAGGGGCGGGGAATTTGCTACTATAGACTTCCGGGCCGCCCATGGCAAAGGTCATGAAATCAGTTTGTTGGGACTCGATGACATTTTGCGGCATGCCATGAAAATATTGCCCAAGCCAGGGGTGTGCGTAGAGTGTGTTGTAGAATATTTTGTGCACTTTTTCGAGCGTGGGTTTACCGCCGATGGCATGGTATAAGCTTTGAGGATTTTCTTCGCCCATGGCGATCGTTCCTTTTGTCCGGCGAGAGATCTTGCACGTAGGTAAATAGATTATAGGTTGTTATTTGCGCAAAGTGTTCTTCGCTTTGGCGAAAGCCTGAGTGGCGGCTATTCGGTCTTTCTGGAGGTCTTAGTTCATTGTTGCATCTCGGTCCATTCAACAATGGTCGGCAGCCATGCAACAGCCTCGTGGCGCAGTTGCATGAGACCTTGCTGCGACAGAATTCGAGACAGTTCCTTCAGGCTTATTTCGCCAGCCTTATTTGAAAGCAGCGATCATGATTCCCGCGTGGTTCCCTCCGCGTAGATTCGGTCATTTTTGGCTTGCCTGCGTGGTTGGGCTGAGCGTGGCGGCGGGTTCAAGTCCGGCCCGTTCGGAAACCTGTTCCCTGTCGTCTCTCCATGCGGGGGTGGCCTTTCCGGTAGAGCTGGTTGATGTGGGCTGGGCTTGTCGGCTGCAACCGATTATCAGCGACTACACGACGGCGAATAAGTTGGGCCCGGTGCGCATTCCGTTGTCAGAATCGGTCTATCTCCATCTCTTGGACCATCCGCCCATGACCGCGTCCCTGATCAATCGTCTCGGCATCGCGCCCTATCAATCGGAGCGGCGTGGCCCCGCCCCGCGCGCTACTGGGGTGGCGATAGCGAGGGGACAGAGGGGATCGTTCAACTTGTTTATCAAGATCGCACGAGCCGGATTTATTACCTGGAAGGATCGCACCATGGCCGCCTCCTCCCGTACATTGCTGGGAAGGCCGTGGTGTTGCTCAGGATGAATCAGGTGACAGGCTCAAGTGGAGTCGAGGCGATGGACAGCACGTTCGTTTACTACACGCGATTGGACAATCGTTTCTTGTCAGGCCTCCTATCGTTGTTTCGCCCGCTCGTCGGCAGCGTGGTGACGAGGAAGATGGTGAGGGGGGTCGATTCCGTCACTCGATTGAGTTTGGCGATGCAGCAACAGCCTGACCGGATATTGTCTGAGGCTGCGAAGCCTCCGGCCTTCACCTTTGAGGAGATGGCCTTTTTGCAACAGACGGTCGAGGATCGGTTTCATTCCATCGGCACGGCCCCGGCGAAGACGGTGGCGCCATGACGACCTCACGTAGTTTTACCCTGCTCTGCACCGTCGGCGTCTTTTGCTTTATCAGCTACAACATGGTCCGGATGCCGGTATTGGCTCTGTTCGCGGAGTCGTTGGGGGCCAGTCCTGAACGGATCGGGCTCATCGTGTCTGTTTCGACCCTGACAGGGGTCTTTCTGAAATTACCGTCCGGCGCATTGTCCGACATCTATGGCCGGCGGTATCTCTTGCGGATCGGCGTTGTCGCCTTCGGGCTCCCGCCTTTTCTCTATCCCTGGGTAACCGATCTCGATGCCCTGGTCGGCTTGCGTATGTTCCATGGCCTGGCTACCGCCATCTTCGCGCCAAGCGCTCTGGCGACCGTGGCAGATCTCTATCGTGAGCGGAGAGGCGCCGCGCTCGGCACCTATACGGCCTCGACGCAATTCGGGGCCTTGCTTGGCCCCTTCGTCGGCGGCTACCTGGTCTATGCTTCGGGATTTCCATCCGCCTTCGTAATGGCAGGCCTCTTCGGCTGTATCGCCATCGCGATCTTCTATAGCCTGCACCTCACGCCGCCGCCCCCTCGTGTGCAGGAGAAGGGCATGGCCCCGTTGCTGGCGGAGATGTGGAAGGGCTTCCTGGTCGTGGCTAAAAACCGTAAGGTCCTCGTGACTAGTTCAACCGATGCAGCCAAGATGATCGCGAACGGAGCCTTGATGGCTTTCCTTCCTCTCTACGGCCTGTCGGTGGGATTGAATCCGGGGGAAGTCGGGCTGCTCTTTACGGTTCAGGCCCTCACGTCGCTGGTCTCCAAGCCGATTATGGGCCGGGTCTCAGATCGCGTTGGACGGCAGCCGCTCATCATCATCGGCCTCGTGATTTGCGCTGCGACCTTCGTCTGTATTCCCCAGGTGTCGCTGTTCTGGCTCCTGTTGTTGCTTTCGGCTGGATTCGGGTTCGGCGAAGCCGTCGTTTCCTCCTCCTCGTCCGCTCTGGTCGCGGACAGTTCCGAGTTCAAGACGCTCGGGGCCGGGATGGGGATGCAGGGGACAATCGGGGATATCGGCCATGCCAGCGGGCCGCTTCTGGCAGGGGTCCTCATCGCGCATTTGAACTATGCCAGCGCCTTCGCCATTATCGCCGGATTGCAGCTGGTGGCGGCTTCGTTGTTCTGGCTGATGGTGAGACGGGCGTAGGGTGAGTGGGATATAATGGCCACATGATGAAAGCGATTGCGACGGAGAATATTGTGATTGGCACCTTGGCCGGCATCGGTTTGCTGGTGTTGATTGTCTTGTTCGTCTATGTTGTGAAACGGCTGATGAGGGATGAGTAATGTTCACAGGCATCGTTGAAGAGCTCGGCGCCATTATCTCGATCGATAAAACGCTCGCAGGAACGAGGATGACGGTTCTGGCCTCGACTGTGATGGGCGATCTCAAAATCGGGGACAGTGTTAGCGTCAACGGCACCTGTCTGACCGTGGTGAATAAGAGCGAGCACAATTTTTCCGTAGAGGTCTCGCCTGAAACCCTTTCGGTCACGACTCTCGGGCTGCTCACGGCCGGATCGCCGCTGAACCTGGAACGGGCGATGAAGCTTAACGAACGGCTTGGCGGGCATCTCGTGTCCGGTCACGTAGACGGCATCGGCACGGTGCGCAGCCGCCAACAGGATGGAAATACCATCCTGTTTACCATCGAAGCCCCACCGGAGGTTTTGCGCCACTGTATCGTGAAGGGGTCGGTCACCGTCGACGGTATCAGTTTGACGATCAATCAGGTGACCGATCGTGGCTTCTCCGTTTCGATTATTCCGCATACGGCGAAGGTCACGACCCTGGGCCTCAAGCAAGTGGGCGATCAGGTCAACCTCGAATCGGACCTGATCGGGAAATACGTCGAACGATTGCTGCAGGAACGGGGACAACTCCCAGCTAAACCCACTCCCGCCATCGATAAAGACTATCTCCAAAAGCGCGGACTCCTCTAATTCAAAGCCGTCAGTTGTCAATATTCAGCGATTAGCTGCGACGGCTGGAAATGGTTCAGATGGCACAGAAGTCCTCGATATCATCTAAACGTTTTACGGTGGACCGGCTGCTCTCGAAGCTGGGCATTGCCTCCCGTGGCACGAGCCAGGATTGGGTCCGTGCAGGACGAGTCCAGGTCAATGGGCGAGTCATTCGCGACCCGGCTACCTGGGTCTTGTGGCCGAAAGACGCCCTGTCGGTCGACGAGAAGCCGATTAAAGATTCGGCTAAACGGTTTATCCTTTTTCATAAACCCAAGGGGGTCATTACGACGCACAGTGATGAAAAGGACCGGAAGACGATCTTCGACGTCTTGCCGGCTGATCTGGGGTATCTGCATGCAGTGGGGAGGCTCGATCAAGCGACCAGCGGTCTGTTGCTGCTTACCAACGATTCGACCCTTTCGAGCTATCTCACCGACCCAGGCCATAAAGTGATGAGGACCTACCTGGTCTCTGTGCGGGGAGAGTTCACGGAGGCCCAAGCCAAAGAGGCCACAGTCGGGTTGGTCGAGGAGGGGGAGCGGCTCCAGTGTCACAGCGTGAAGATTCAGAAGAGTTCTGGCCGCGAATCACATCTGGAAGTGGTGCTGGTCCAAGGGAAGAACCGTGAAAT
>SYGW01000114.1 GCA_005800255.1 Nitrospiraceae bacterium
ACAAAGAAGTGACCCTGATCGTGCTGCTCATCGACGAGCGGCCGGAAGAAGTCACCGACTGGCAACGGCAGGTGAAGGCTGAAGTCATCAGTTCCACCTTCGATGAGCCGCCCCAGCGCCATGCGCAAGTGGCGGAAATGGTGTTGGAGAAGGCGAAGCGGCTGGTCGAGCACAAAAAAGATGTCGTGGTGCTGCTGGACAGCATTACCCGTCTGGCCCGCGCCTACAATACGATTGCCCCGCCCAGCGGCAAGGTCTTGTCGGGAGGGTTGGACTCGAACGCGCTGCAGCGTCCGAAGCGGTTTTTCGGGGCGGCTCGTAACATCGAACATGGCGGCAGTCTGACCATCATGGCGACGGCGCGGGTCGATACCGGGAGCCGCATGGACGATGTGATCTTTGAAGAATTCAAAGGAACCGGTAACATGGAAGTCCATCTGGACCGCCGCTTGGCCGACAAGCGGCTCTTCCCAGCGATCGATATCAGCCAGTCCGGGACGAGAAAAGAAGAATTGTTGGTGGACAAGGATCGTCTCAACAAGATGTGGATCCTGCGCAAGGTGCTGAGTCCGCTCGGGACGATGGAAGCGATGGAGTTCCTGATGGACAAGCTGCACGGCACCAAGACCAACCAGGAATTCCTCCAGTCGATGAACCGGTAACGCCAGGCTTGTATCTGGTTGTCGAGACAGGGTAGAGTAGCGGGCCTTCGAATGGGCGAAGGTCGATGATTTTGACGTCAGGGGAGTGGGAACTATGAAGAAGGGTATTCATCCCGTGTATCGGGAAGTCGGGGTGCATTGCGCCTGCGGCAATAAATATCAGACCCGGTCGACGGGCGGCGATATCAATGTCGATATTTGTTCAAATTGCCATCCGTTTTTCACGGGGACGCAGAAAATCATTGATACCGAAGGTCGCGTTGAGCGATTCAAGAAGAAGTACGCGAAGAAAGAAAAGTAGTTCGAGAAGAGGTCATACAAGGGACCCTGCTTCGCTGAGGGGCAGGGTCCCTTTGTTTTCGTGCGGTAACGGGTAAGCGCGACGCAGAGGATATGGGGACATGGAAGCCGTTTTATTGAAAAAATGGGAAGTTTTGGCCACTCGCTATGACGAGTTGACCAATCAACTCATGGACCCTGCTCTGATGAGCCAGCCGTCGCAGCTGCACAAGGTCAATAAAGAGCGGACGGATCTCGAGTCGGCAGCCAAGCTGCTGGCCACCTATCGCGACAATGCCAAGCAGTTGGACGAAGCCGCGCAAATTCTCGCCGATCCCACGGCCGGGGGCGAGATGCATAAGATGGCGGCGGAGGAGAGCGCCCAGCTCACACGTCAGCAGCAGGAGATCGAACAGCAGGCCCAGGAGCTGCTGATCCCCAAGGATCCGCGGGACGAAAAGAGCCTGCTCTTCGAAATTCGCGCCGGAACCGGCGGGGACGAGGCGGCGCTTTTTGCCGGAGACCTGTTTCGGATGTATAGTAAGTACGCGGAGGCCAAAGGCTTCAAGGTTGATGTGGTCGAAGCGACGGAAACGACGGGCGGGGGCTATAAAGGAGTCGTGGCGCTGATCGAAGGCAAGGGTGCCTATAGCCACTTCAAGTTCGAAGCGGGGGTCCATCGGGTGCAGCGGGTCCCTGTGACGGAAGCCAGCGGCCGGATTCATACTTCGACCGTCACCGTTGCCGTCATGCCGGAAGTGGACGAGGTCGATGTGCATATCGACCCCATGGATCTTCGGATCGACACGTTTTGCTCGTCCGGCGCCGGTGGTCAGAGCGTCAATACGACGAAGTCGGCGGTGCGGATCACCCATATCCCGACCGGCGTGGTCGTGAGCTGCCAGGACGAACGGTCCCAGCTGAAAAATCGCGCCAAGGCGATGAGGACCCTGCGGGCCAGAATCGTCGAGGCGGAGCGGGAGCGGCAGGATGCGGAAACCGCGCAGAATCGCAAGGCGCAGGTGGGCACGGGCGAGCGTAGCGAGAAGATCCGTACCTACAATTTTCCGCAGAACCGGGTGACCGACCATCGCATCGGTATAACTTTGCATAAGTTGGAGCAGGTGCTTCAGGGCGACCTCGACGAATTCGTTCAGGCGCTGAAGGCGCAACGTCAGCAGGAAGTGGGGGCGGCGTAATTATGGACGCAGTGGCTCCGATTCCTCAGTCGACAGGCCAGGCGACGCTCGGTGAGATGATCGCGGAGGCGCGGCGGCGGCTGGAGCAAGCCGGGATCGAGAGCGCGGAGCAGGAGTCCCTGTGGCTTGTGGAGCATGTGCTTCGCCTTCCCGCCCATCATGTGATCACCGACCGGGACCGGCTGCTGTCCCCTTCCGAATTGGCGGCAGCGCGAGGGTTGATTGCGCGGCGGGTTGGGCGAGAGCCCTTGCAATATATTTTGGGGACCCAGGAGTTTTGCGGGTTGGAGTTTGAGGTGAGCCCGGCAGTGTTGATTCCGAGGCCCGAGACCGAGTTGCTGGTTGAATATGCCACGCAGCGGATTTCCGCCGAGCGCCGGGCCATGATCGCCGATGTCTGCACGGGATCCGGCTGTATTGCGGTGGCGGTTGCGCGATTGCGGCCCCATGCGCGGATAATCGCGACCGATTTGTCGGGTTCCTCGCTCGATGTCGCGAAGCGGAACGCCGCCCGTCATGGGGTGGGCGAGCGGATTGCCTGGCTGGAAGGCGATTTGCTGGGGCCATTGGCGGAGCAGGGGTTAGAGGGGCTGGTGGATGTCATCGTCTCGAACCCTCCCTATATTCCCGAGGCTGATTGGGCGACGCTTCAGCCGGAAGTCAAACTGTTCGAGCCGCGAGGTGCGCTGGTGGCAGGGGCTCAGGGGACGGAGTTGCACGAACGGTTATTGCAAGAATCCTCTCGTTATCTAGCTCCCGGCGGGGCCGTGATTATGGAGATCGGCGCAGGTCAGGCTCGGGCGCTGCGCCGGATTGTCGAACAGATGCCTGATTACAAATTCCACCGGCTGGTCTACGATGAAGCGGGATTGGAGCGGGTGGTGATTGTCGAGCGAGCAAGGGTATAGACGATGGATCGTACAGTTATTACAGGCGGGATATCGCTTCGAGGCGAGGTGGAGATCAGCGGGGCAAAGAATGCCGCGCTGCCGATCTTGGCCTCCACCATTCTGGGCGGCGGCGAATGCGTGATTGCCAATTTGCCCCGCGTGGTGGATGTGCTCACGATGGGGAAGCTCTTGGGGATTCTTGGCGCGAAGGTTCAGCATGAGGGGAATCGCGCGGTCATCAATGCTGACACGATCAGCTTGACCCAAGCCCCTTACGATCTGGTGAAAACCATGCGGGCTTCCGTCCTGGTGTTGGGGCCTCTGGTGGCGCGATGGGGCGAAGCGACGGTGTCGATGCCAGGCGGCTGCGCGATCGGGTCTCGGCCCGTCAATCTCCATCTGGCCGGCCTGGCGAAAATGGGTGCAGAAGTTTCGATGGCACACGGGTATATTCGCGCCAAGGCGAAGCGGCTGAAAGGCGCGCAGATCTATTGCGATACGCCGACGGTCACAGGGACGGAAAATTTAATGATGGCCGCGTCGCTCGCCGAGGGGACCACGGTCATTGAAAATGCCGCGAAGGAACCGGAGATCATGGATCTCGCGGACTTCCTCGTGAAGCGGGGGGCTCGCATCGTCGGCGCCGGGACGGATGTCATTACGATCGAAGGGGTCCGTGAGTTGCACGGGAGCGATCACGATGTCATTCCGGATCGTGTTGAAACGGGAACCTATCTCGTGGCAGGGGCCATTACGCGGGGAGCGGTGACGATCAATCGTTGCCGCCCGAATCATCTGGATGCGTTGTTGATGAAGTTGCGGGAAGCCGGCGTCGAGCTGAAAGTGGAGCAGGACCGGATTCACCTCAATGCGGGCTCGCGGCTCAAGGGGATCGATATCAGGACCTTGCCCTATCCGGGGTTCCCCACCGACATGCAGGCGCAGATGGTGGCCTTGATGACGGCTGCTGAGGGCACGAGCGTGATTACCGAAACGGTATTTGAGAGCCGGTTCATGCATATCGAAGAGCTGCGGCGGATGGGGGCCGAGATCAAGACCGAAGGCACTCGGGCTGTGGTGGCCGGGCCGACCAAATTGACCGGAGCGCCGGTGATGGCCTCCGATCTTCGCGCGAGCGCCGGCCTGGTCTTGGCCGGCCTAGCGGCGGAAGGCACGACGGAGATTCTCCGAGTCTACCATCTGGATCGCGGCTATGAGCGGATGGAAGAGAAATTGCGTGGGTTGGGCGCGACGATCGCCCGCCATAAAGAAGGAGCGGCTCCGGCCGGGACTCGCTGATATCATGCTGACGATTGCCTTATCGAAGGGGAAAATGTTGGACCTCACACTGGAGGTTTTTCGCCGGGCCGGCTATGCCATGGGCAGCCTCTCGACGGAAAGCCGCCGGCTGGTGTTCCCCTGTCCGGAAATCGGCATGACCTTCCTGATCGTGCGGCCGACCGACGTGCCAACCTATGTCGAATATGGCGCGGCGGACGTCGGGATTGTCGGAAAAGACGTCTTGATGGAGCAGGATAGCGACGTCTATGAGCCATTGGATTTAGGGTTCGGAGCGTGTAGAATCGCCGTCGCTGCGCTCAAGGGGCAGGCCTCACGGGATCGGCTGTCCTCGAAAATTCGGGTTGCGACCAAGTATCCGAAGATTACCGAGCGGTATTTCAATCAGCGCGGCGTGGCGGTCGAGATCATTAAACTGTACGGCTCGATTGAGCTAGCGCCGCTGGTCGGGCTGGCCGACCGGATCGTGGATCTGGTCGAAACCGGCAATACGTTGAAGGCGCATGACCTCGTCGAAGTAGAGCTCATCGCGCAGTCCACGGCCCGGCTGGTCGTCAATCGGGCGAGTTTGAAGCTGAAGCATGCGGAGGTCACAGAGCTGATCACAAAACTCCGGGCCGTCAACTGCACAGGCACCGGGTCTCGGGCAATCGCTCCGCGCAAGCCTTCGCGCGGGGCACGTCGAACGGTCAAGCGGACGCGCACATGAAGATTGTGTCCTCCAGCGAGCGAGCCTTTCTCCCCGCACTCAAGAAAGTTTCGTCGCGCGCCCGCGTGCAAGGGGCTGCCGTCGAGAAGACGGTGAAGTCGATTCTGCAAGCCGTGGAACGGGGCGGCGACAAGGCCGTCCTCCGCTATACGAAACAGTTCGACCGCGTCTCCATGAAAGCGACGGAGCTGCGCGTCACCCCCGAAGAAATCAAAGACGCCTATTTCCATATCAGAAAAGAGGAGGGCGACGCCCTCCGGTTTGCCGCCAAGCGGATTACGTCGTTCCACGAGCGCCAGCGCATCAAGACCTGGATGTATCAGGACCATGAGGCGACTCTGGGGCAGGTGGTGACGTCGGTCGATGCGGTTGGAGTCTATGTGCCGGGCGGCAAGGCGGTCTATCCCTCGTCGGTCTTGATGTGCGCGATCCCGGCCAAGGTGGCGGGCGTTTCCCGCGTCGTGATGTGCACGCCGCCGCAAAAGGGCCCGATCAATCCCTATTTGCTGGTGGCCGCCGACATCGCCGGCGTCACAGAGATCTATCGCGTCGGGGGCGTGCAGGCCGTCGGCGCCATGGCCTACGGGACCAAGACGATCCAGCGGGTCGATAAAATCGTGGGCCCCGGCAATATCTATGTCGCGACGGCCAAGCGGCTGCTCTACGGCACGGTCGGGATCGACATGGTGGCAGGCCCGAGCGAGTTGCTCGTGGTGGCGGATGGCGACGCCAAGCCGGCTCATGTGGCGGCCGATCTCCTTTGCGAAGCGGAGCATGACGAAGATGCCCAGGTCTATCTCGCCACCACATCGGCGCAATTGGCGCAGGATGTCGTGAAGCTCATCGGTAGCCAGTTGAAGGGGCTGCAGCGGGAGAAAATTGCCGCTAAGTCCATTGCCCGCCATGCGGTGGCTTTCGTGGTGACCACGATGGACGAAGCTATCGATGTGGCCAACGAGATTGCCCCGGAACATTTGACCCTCTCGGTGGACGAGCCCTTCGATTATTTAGAGAAGATTCGGCATGCCGGGGCGTTATTCCTGGGCCGGTATACGCCCCCGTCTGTGGCCGATTATGTGGCA
>SYGW01000115.1 GCA_005800255.1 Nitrospiraceae bacterium
CAATAGCTCCATCCGGAGTTGCTGAAACTCTGCCCCGCTCATGACGTGGTCCATGAGCCGGGGAAATATGTGGCGGCTGTAGAGTCCCATCAGACGCCGTAGTATAGCAAACTGAGCGCTCCGAGGGGCGCGGCGAATCTTGTGACCCCCAGGGGTCTATGCTAGAGTCCTTCCTCTTTTTCTATCTATCTGCGGTATAGCACGGTATGAGCAAAACCTACGATCATCACGCCCTGGAAGTGAAGTGGCAGGCCTATTGGGAGGAGCACCGGACCTTCCGGGTGGCTGACGACAGGACCAAGTCGAAATTCTACTGCCTGGACATGTTCCCCTATCCCTCAGGATCGGGCCTCCACGTCGGCCACCTGGAAGGCTATACCGCGACGGATATTGTCTCCCGCTATAAGCGGATGAGGGGCTTTAATGTGTTGCATCCGATGGGGTGGGACGCATTCGGGCTCCCGGCCGAACAGTATGCGGTGAAGACCGGCATTCATCCGGTCGTGACGACCGCCCAGAACATTGCCACCTTCAAGCGCCAGATGAAACGCGTCGGTCTGTCCTATGATTGGGAACGGGAGGTCAGCACGATCGACCCCGACTATTATCGCTGGACCCAGTGGATCTTCCTGAAACTGTTCGAGCGGGGATTGGCCTACGTGGCGGAGGTGCCGGTGAACTGGTGTCCCGCCTTGGGGACTGTGCTGGCCAACGAAGAAATTGTCGACGGAAAGAGCGAGGTCGGCGGGTTCGATGTGGTGCGCAAGCCAATGCGCCAATGGGTCCTGAAGATCACGGCCTATGCAGACAGGCTCCTCGAAGATTTGAAGCTGGTCGAATGGCCGCCCAGCACTTTGGAGATGCAGAAGAATTGGATCGGCCGATCGGTTGGAGCGGAAGTCGAGTTTGATTTGGCCGGCTGCCCCGGCACAGTCCGGATCTTTACCACGAGGCCCGATACCCTGTTCGGCGCGACCTATATGGTGTTGTCTCCGGAACATCCGCTCGTGGACGTCGTTACGACTGCCGATCGCCGCACCGCTGTCACGGCCTATCGCGAGGCCGCTGCCAGAAAAAGCGATCTTCAGCGGCAGGAACTGGACAAGGACAAGACCGGGGTCTTCACCGGGGGCTATGCGGTGAATCCGGTGAACGGGGAGCGGCTGCCCATTTGGATTGCCGACTATGTTTTGATGGGCTACGGGACCGGGGCCATCATGGCCGTGCCGGCTCATGACGAGCGAGATTGGGCCTTTGCGAAGACCTACGATTTGCCGATCCGCGAAGTGATCGCAGGAGGCCAGGTCGAGCAGGAGGCTTTCGTCTCGTCCGACAAGGGCACCGTCGTCAATTCCACCACGCCGGATAGAAGCTTTTCGATCGACGGGCTGACGCCTGGCGATGCGATTCAGAAAATCACGGCCCATTTAGAATCGCAGGGCAAGGGCCGCAAGGCCGTGAACTATAAATTGCGGGACTGGCTCTTTGCCCGTCAGCGTTATTGGGGCGAGCCCTTTCCGATTGTCTGGGTGGATGGCCAGGCCCTCCCGATTCCGGAAGAGCAGTTGCCGCTGCTCTTGCCGGAGATCAATAACTTCAAACCCTCCGGGAGCGGCGAAAGCCCGCTGGCGAATCTCACCGACTGGCTGACGACTACCGACCCGGCCAGCGGGGCGTCGGCGCTCCGTGAAACCAACACGATGCCGCAATGGGCCGGCTCTTGTTGGTATTATCTCCGTTTTATCGATCCGACGAATCAGCGGCAGCTCGTCGATCCGGCATTGGAGCGGTACTGGATGCCGGTGGACCTCTACATCGGCGGCAGCGAACATGCCGTGCTGCATTTGCTCTACGCGCGGTTTTGGCACAAAGTTTTGTACGATATCGGGGTGGTCAGCACGCCTGAGCCGTTCAAGAAGCTGGTGCATCAGGGGATTGTGCTGGGGGAAGACAATCAAAAGATGTCGAAGTCCCGAGGCAACGTCGTCAATCCCGACGAGATCATGGACCAGTTCGGGGCTGATGCGGTGAGGCTCTATGAAATGTTCATGGGGCCGCTCGAGGCCGTGAAACCCTGGAGCACGAGGGGCGTGGAGGGGGTCACGAGGTTTCTCGAACGGTCTTGGCGGCTGATGGCGACCGACGAGGGCCATCTGTCGAATGCCGTGGTGGGGACCGTTCCGACGCTCGAGCAGCAGCGACTGCTCCACCAGACGATCAAGAAAGTCACCGAGGATATCGAAGGGTTGCGGTTCAATACGGCAATCGCCCAGATGATGGTCTTTACAAACGAGATGACCAAGACCGAAACCCGTTCCCGGGCCTTGCTCGAACCATTTGTGTTGTTGCTGGCTCCCTTCGCGCCTCATCTGGCGGAAGAATTGTGGGGCGTGCTGGGCCACAAGCCGAGCGTGGCTCAGCAGCCCTGGCCGATCTTCGATCCGGCCCTGATCGTGAGCGACCGGTTGACCATTCCGGTTCAGGTGAACGGAAAGTTGCGCGCCAAGCTGGAAGTGGGAACTGACGCCACCCGCGAACAGGTCGAGGGGCTGGCTCGTGCGCAGGTCGCGGAGTGGTTGCAGGGTCAGGAGCCGAAGAAGATCGTGTATGTCGAAAAAAAGCTGATAAACTTCGTCATATGAATGTCGCTGTGGTTGGCGAGAAAGGCGAGCGATGCGAGACACATTGAAAACTGGAGGCGTACTTGCCTGTTTCGTGTTTCCTGCCAGTCTCGCGGTGGTTGCGACTCTCTCCGGCTGCGGCTATCAGTTCCGTGTGGAGGGACCCGGGCCCACCATCGGGAGCGCGGCGACATCCGCTTCCACGGTTCCGCCGCCGAGGCTGGTGGTGAGGACCTTGGAGAATAAGAGTTTCGAGCCCAACCTGGAGGCGCGCGTCACCAACTATCTGCGCCACGAGTTTTCCTCTGGCAGCGGAGCGCAGGTCGTGCCTGATACTGAAGCGGCCGATCTTGTATTGACCGGGCAAATTCTCTCGGTCGGCATTCCGACGCTCAGTTTCAGCATGACCACCACTCTCGAAAGCCGCGCCGAGGTGACGGTGTCGGTTAAGGTGGAGGAGACCAGGACGAAACGTGTCGTCTGGACGCAAACGGCGAAGGGCTCCTCGGAGTTCTATGTTACGCCGGATTTGCAGTTCAACCGCGTCCTGCAGAACCGGGCCGTAGAGCAAGCGGGCCGTTTTGTCGCTGAAGACCTGGCCTCCCGTTTTCTACTCCAGTTGGAGTCGGGGCAGCTGGAAAAACCGGTTGCCAAGCCTGCGTCGGGCAATGCGGACACCACCGTCAAATAAACCGGATCTTTGCCATGGCTTCAGCCATTTCTCCCGCACAACTGACCGCGCAGCTCGCGCAAGGCACGGTCGCGCCTCTGTACCTGGTTGCGGGCGAGGAAGACTTGTTGCGAGACATGGCTCTGGCTTCGTTGAAGGCTGCGCTATTGGGGGAGGGCGAAAGCGATTTCAACTGCGACCTGTTTTATGGCGATGACGTGAGCGGGTCGGAGATTGTCACCTGCGCCTCGGAAGTGGCAGTGTTCGCCCCCAGGCGAGTGGTGGTGGTGAAAGCGGCCGATAAACTGCCAGCCAAGGAATGTGAGGCGATTCTTTCCTATTTGAAAGAGCCGAACGATTCCACGACCGTGATCTTTGTCGCGTCGAAACTGGACGGGAGGCTGAAATTCACCCAGGCGCTTGCGAAGTCCGCGGTGACGGTCGATTGTGCCCCCCTCAGAGAGGTGCAATGGCTTCCCTGGCTCAAGCAGGATGCGGAGCGGGTCGGGATCCGGCTCAACGACGAAGCCATTGAGTTGCTCAAAGAGGCCTGCGGCGGCTCGCTTTATTCGGTTCGGCGCGAATTGGAAAAGCTGGCAGCCTATGTGTCGCCCGGCCTGTCTGTCACCGCCACCGATGTGGCGACCTTGCGGGGAACAGAGCCTGGCGCTTCAGTATTCGATTTGACCTTGGCGATCGGGGCGAGAAATCAAGGGAAGGTACTGGCGATCCTGGCCAGGAATCTGGAAGCGGGGGAGGCGCCGCTGCGAATTCTCGGGTCATTGGCCTGGCAATATCGGAGACTCTGGAAGGTGAAGGAGATCGCCAGGCAGGGAGGACGCGAGGGGGAAGCAGCCAGGACGCTACGGATAGACCCTTCCAGGGTCCGTTCGTTCCTCGATCAATTTCCCGACTCCCATCTGCAGGAGGCGCTGGGGCTGCTCTTGGACGCTGATGCCAAATTGAAGGGTGGAAGCGGAGGACGCCCCGCGCGTATTCTTGAGGGGCTGTTACTGCGGTTGTGTGATCGCGCACAGGGCAAGGTGCGTCCACCCTCACCGAGTCGTGGCGCCGAGGCGCCGCAACCAGTGAGAGCGAGAACCATCTCGAACGTGCGAACGATTAGCGGGAGGCAGACAAGGAGTTGACGTGGAGCGTGAGGCGAGCCACCCGGCGCGAGGCCGTGTTGGGTTTCATCACACCCTTCGTCACTGCTTTGCTGAGGGCCGATGTGGCGAGACGCAAGGACGCCGTCGCATCCTCGATCTTCTTCTCAGCCACGGCCGCCTGGACTTTTTTGACGAGGGTCTTGAGTGTGCCCAGCGTCGCATGGTTACGGTCGTGCCGCTTCACGGACTGGCGGGCTCGGCGAATCGTCGATTTATGTACAACCGGCATAGTAAACTCCTCTGGTAGAAAAGAAGCGCATTTATACCATGCGGCCCCGTGAAGCGTCAAGGTAAGCCGTTGTGTCGCCATTCTTGAAAAGGACAAGCCTGTGTCAACCATCATTGCCCGTGACCGTTTAATTCTGGCCCTGGACGTTCCTACTAGCGACGAAGCCGACCGGCTGCTCGATCGAGCAGGGGATCAAATCGTGTTTGTGAAGGTCGGACTCGAGCTCTACACCGCCGCCGGACCGGAGATGGTTCAACGGCTGCTCGCGCGAGGGAAGCGGGTGTTCCTGGATTTGAAGTTCCTCGATATCGAAGAAACGGTGCGCCGGGCTACGGCGCTGGTTGCGTCGATGGGCGTGGAGTTTTTGACGATTCATGCGAACCGGAAGGCGCTGGCCGCAGCCGTTCAAGGCCGCGGCACGTCCTCGTTGAAACTGTTGGCGGTCACGGTTTTGACTAATTTCGATAGCCACGACCTCCGCGAGATGGGCATCCAGCGGAGTGTGCAGGACTTGGTCGCAGCGCGAGCCCTCTTGGCGTCAGAAGTCGGCGGCGACGGGGTCGTGGCCTCTGGCGAAGAGCCTGGGATCCTTCGCCCCAAGGTCGGTCCTCGCTTCCTCATCGTCACGCCAGGTGTGCGCCCGGCCGGCAAGGGGGTCGATGACCATGCCAGGGCGACCACTCCGACCCAGGCGATTTCTGCCGGGGCCGACTATTTGGTGATCGGCCGGCCTATCAGAGACGCCTCGGACCCAGCCGCCGCCGCCGCCGCTATTCTGGCAGAAATGCAGGCGGCTTTTGACGCGCGGGGCTGAGGGGCAAGGCAGCGAGTTGCGGGTATCCCACTCCCTTTGCTAGAATCTCCTTTCTGTCTTCGAGATCGTTCCTCTGTTTCCGTCGTATGGTGGGTGTAGCTCAGTTGGTTAGAGCGCCGGATTGTGGATCCGGAGGTCGCGGGTTCGAAACCCGTCACTCACCCCAGACCTCACTTTTGACCACTCGGGCTAGTATGTCGAACGGTTTTTTGTAGGCAGGACGTAGGGTTCCGTCTTGCCGATTATCCCAAGCCCTGACGGGTCACTAGGATAAGCCGCTCCCGTCGCATTCCTCCGGTACAGTCCGGGACGGATGTCTCCCGGTATTCCATCATCGGCCAGGCCAATGCCTGCGCCTTTCTGCGGATTAGGACAGGATTTTTTCAGATGCCTGGCGCACGCCGCCGTTCCGCTAGGACCGCTCTAGCGGCTGCTTGACACTGTCCGTGGTATTCCACAGAATCGTCTGCGCCGTGACCAGACACCAATCCAAAGACTTTACAAGTTGGGGAGATACAAAGAGATGAAAAGCGAGATTTTATATCCAGGGGCCTTTCCGATGGTCCGGGTAGAACTGACGGCGGGCGAGCATATCAAGGCTGAGTCCGGCGCGATGGTGGCCTGTTCCCCGACCATCGACATCGAAAGCAAGATGGAAGGGGGCTTCCTCGGAGCCCTGTCGCGAAAGCTCCTGACGGGGGAGAAGTTCTTTTTCCAGACCCTGCGCGCCAGCCGCGGTCCCGGTGAAGCGTTGCTGGCTCCGACGGTGCCGGGCGAAATCGTCCTTCTGGAACTCGATGGTGTGAATGAGTACATGGTTCAAAAGGATGGCTTTCTCGCCGGCGCCGACAGGATTGTCATCGAAAGCAAAATGCAGAGCCTGAGTCGAGGATTGCTAGGGGGAGAGGGATTTTTCATCCTGAAGATCAGCGGGAAGGGGACGCTCGTCCTGAACAGCTTCGGGGCCATTCACAAGATCGAGTTGAAGCCGGATCAGGAATATATCGTGGACAATAGCCATCTGGTGGCCTGGTCCTCCACGACCTCCTACAGTATTGAAAAAGCCACCTCAGGCTGGATTGCCAGCGTGACTTCGGGCGAAGGATTTGTTTGCCGGTTCCGCGGGCCGGGACTTGTGTACATTCAAAGCAGGAACCCGGGAAGCTTCGGGGCCTGGATCAGACAATTTATCCCCGTCAGCGAGTAACGGCTGCTGAAAATGGCCGCCAACTTCGTTCTCAACTCGCAGAAAATCCTCAACGCACCGCAAGGGTACGCTTCCGGCTTCTGCTCGTCTGCGGCCTCGTTCGCGGTCATTTTGAGTAGCCGTACACCCTAGAGACCTCTATGACGCCCAATGCCCTTTGTTTCGGTCACGACTATCCAGCCAGCGGGGCGCCTTGTTTTGTGCAGGTCGAGGAGGCAGGGCTGACGATCCTTTTCGAGTTTGCGGGAACCGATGGCGTTCGGGAGGCCGTGCCGTTTGCCGCGCTCAACGTGTCGGCAGGCGGATTGGACCATGACCATCTGGTGGTGAAGTGGACGAGTGAGCAGGGGGAGCGGATCTTGTATCTCAAAGACCCGGATGCGATTCGAGCCTTTCGCCAGGCGGCTCCCGACCATCTCGGTCTTCCCTTTGCCCAGGCTGCGGAGTTGGTGCGCCAGGTGCGTCAACGTCGCCGGCTTGTCTGGAGCCTGGCGCTGGGGCTGCTCCTTTCGACGGTGCTGGGCCTTTGGTTCGGCTCAGATCTGCTGGTTGAGATTGCCGTGAGCCGGGTCCCGGTCGAGTGGGAACAAAAGCTGGGGGAGTCGGCCTATCGGGACTTTCTTGCGCAGCAGGAAGTGATCAAAGAGGGGCCGGCGGTGGCGGCGCTGGGAGAGATGACGCAACGGCTGACCGAGCAAATTCAGAACAATCCCTACAAGTTTGAAGTGACGGTCGTGAAGAGCGATGTCATCAATGCTTTCGCCCTGCCAGGCGGGCATGTGGTGGTGTTCACTGGGCTTATGAAAAAAGCGGACAGTGGCGAAGAGGTGGCGGGCGTCATGAGCCATGAGTTGAACCATGTGCTGCAGCGGCATGGGCTGGAGCGGACCGTGAAAAGCCTCGGGCTGCTGACGGTGGTGACTATTGTGCTGGGTGATCAACAGGGCCTCGTCGGGATGATGAAGCAGCTCAGCGTCGAACTGCTTACCCTCAAGTTCGGCCGGGAGCAGGAGACCGAGGCGGATGTGACGGGCTTGCAACTGCTCCAGCGGGCGAAGATCGATCCCTCCGGCATG
>SYGW01000116.1 GCA_005800255.1 Nitrospiraceae bacterium
ATTGCGCCAGGAAAATTTGCAGTTGCGCGAAGAGCTGGAGGGACGGTTCAGCTTCGAGGGTATTCTTGGGAAGAACGATCGGATGCGGGAGGTGTTGGAGAAGATCCAACTGGTCGCGGCCACGGATTCGACCGTGCTGATCGTCGGGGAGAGCGGGACCGGCAAGGAACTGGTGGCCAATGCGCTGCACCGCAGCAGCCCGCGTTGTGATCATGCGTTGATCAAGGTGAGCTGCGCAGCCTTGCCGGAAACCTTGTTGGAGGCGGAACTCTTCGGGCACGAAAAGGGGGCGTTCACGGGGGCGCTCAAGCAGCGGCGGGGCCGTTTCGAGCTGGCGCACAAGGGGACGCTGTTTCTGGACGAGATCGGAGAGATTTCCCCTGTGGTGCAGGTGAAGTTGCTGCGGGTATTGCAGGAACGGCAATTCGAGCGGGTGGGGGGAAGCGAAACCGTCGAGGTAGATGTGCGGCTCGTCTGCGCCACGCAGAAAGATCTCAAGAAAGAGGTGCAACAGGGACGGTTTCGGGAAGACCTCTATTATCGCCTCAACGTCGTCCCGGTGATCTTGCCCCCGCTGCGTGAGCGCCGGGAAGATGTGCTGTTGATCGGCGAACACATGTTGCAGGCCCGCGCGGCGAAAACAAGCAAGCCCGTGAAGGGGTTTTCCCAGCGGGCTCAGGAGCTTTTGCTCCGCTACTCGTTCCCGGGCAACGTGCGCGAATTGGAAAACATGATCGAACGAGCGGTCGCGCTGGGGCGTCCAGAGGAGGACGTGCAGCCCTGGGACCTCTGCGGGTTTTCCTCCTGCCCCTACTTGGGCGGGACGCAGCAGGAGACATGCGGGTTTTGCAGCGAGGGTTTGACCGGCAAGCGGGCGACCAGCGCCATGCTGGGTTCGCTGGCTTCGGCCAGAGAGGCGTTCGAGAAGGACTATATCCTGGCCGTGCTGGAGCGGGTCGGCGGGAGCCGGACGGAAGCGTCGCGGCTGCTGGGGCTCTCCCGGAAAGCCTTGTGGGAGAAGTGCAAGCGCTACGGGATTCCCTCCGCGCGCGGCGAGTCGGATGAAGCGGACGAATAGGCGCTAGCAGGATAGCGAGGCCTTGCCACCCTGCTCTAACTGACGCCGGAGCAGTCAGCCCTTCGCCAGCCGCCGTTGGAGTTACTCCTGGGGCTCGGTCCCGCCTTCCCAGAGCTTGACCGTGCGGTCCCAGGAGGCGCTGAGCAGGCGTCGTCCGTCAGGGGAGAAAGCAACGCCGCGCACCGCTCCGGTATGGGCCTTCAACGTTCTGAAATGGCGGCCCGCGGCCAGGTCCCAGAGCTTGATCTGGTTGTCATCGCCGCAACTGGCCAGGACCCTGCCGTCCGGCGACACAGCCAGGGACCGGACCCATCCCCCGTGGCCCTTGAGCGTCCGAATCTCGGTCATCTGGGGCATTTGGAACATCTTGATCGTGGCGTCGCGGCTCCCGCTGACCAACACCTGGCCGTCAGGGGTGAAGGTCAATGCGCCGATCCAATAGAGCATGGGCTTCTGGAACCCGCCCTCGTCCTCGACAAAGTACCCTCGGTATTCGGTGGTGTCGTCGTCCTCGATCTCCTGCCAGTGGCCGTTGTGGAGGATTTTTTCTTCGCCGCTTGGAAGGACTTCCCAGAGTTTGATCTTGCCGATGTCGGATCCGCTGGCTAAATGGAAGCCGTTCGGAGAGAAGGCGACCACCGGAGACCAATGGTGGTCGAACTGATCCTTTCCGAGTAGGGTCATGAGCTCGGTGCCCGTGCTGATTTCCCAGATCTTAATGTCTTTGTTGTGGCTGCCCCGAGCGAGCATGAGCCCGTCGGGAGAGAGGGACAGGCTACAGACGTTGTGATCGTAGCGCGTGAAGAGCAGCTTGGTGGGTTCCCCCGTCGTGGGGTTCCAGATCCGAATGGTTCGGTCCTCGCTGCCGGTGACCAGCGTCTGCCCGTCCGGGGTATAGAGGATGGCGCGGATGTCGTGGGTATGGCCGCGCAGGGACCGCAGCAGCCGTCCGGTTTCGATATCCCAAATGCGGACCAGCCGGTCCGCGCCTCCGCTGGCAAAGGTGAGCCCGTCCGGCGAGAAGGCGACGGCCCAGATGCCGTGAGAATGGCCGCGAAACGTCTTCACCTCCCTGGTGTCGGCCTTCCAATATTCCAGGAGGTCGGCTGGCGGTGTCGATGTTCCTGCCGGGGCAGATCCGGTCGGGCTGCTGGAGGGGAGGGGCTGGATCATTTCGGTCATAACACACGTACTCCTTAACAGCGCAGCCGCAAGGGCCCTGCCGGGTATTTGCAAATACAGCGGCTGGATGGCTATAATCAGCGCAGGATTGCGTTGATCATAAAAGATGGTTTGCAAGCAAGTCAAGCCGCCGTATCCGTCCACGCCTCCGGTCAACCCTGAGATTCCTTCTCTCGTGTTAACGTAGCCGGTTAAGGCCAAGCGTAGCCGCGAGCAAGCAGGAGACACCCGTCCATGGAGATTCGATTTCAGCCAGCCCTTCTTCAGGAAGTCATTGATTCCTTCGTGGAGAAGACGGAGCGAGAGGGCGATCCGACCTACTACAAGGAGTTTCACGAACTGGCAGACCCCATCTATGAGAAGTTCTCGTTGGACGATCGGGAGGCGGAGTTCAAGAAACTGTACCAGTATTTGTTCGGAACCTGGGGGTTTTCGGACATCGTCCGGGACGCGTTCGACGAGTTCCCGCAGCTCAAGGAGCGCATCGGGATCGTCTTGATCAAGGGGGTGCTGAAAGAGGATCAGGAGGGCGTCGACATCCTGAGAAAATGGGGCTCCGTCGAACAGGACCTGGCCAAGCAGTTCGAGGAAAAGGGGCTCAAGGGAGTGGGGATCAAGTTGATCCCGCGTCGGTTCTATGACCCGGCGTTGACCCGCTACTGCCGCCATGAACTCATGCACATTGCCGACATTCTGGACGAGACCTTCGGCTACGATCCGGACACCAAAGTTGGGCAGAATCCGGGCGAAGAAACCCTGATCCTGCATCGTTATCGTGTGCTCTGGTGCCTGCACATCGATTCCCGGTTGTTGCGGGAGGGAAAGGAATCGATGCTGACCCGGGAGGACCGTTTTAAGGAGTTCCGTTCCTGGTACCGCAAGATTCCTCCGACGCAGTTGAAGTCGGTATTCGAGGGGCTGTGGCAGGCGGACCAGCTGACCCACGCGGAGCTCGTCGAGATGGCCACCGACACCCTGCGTGTCATGGACCGAGCGTTGGATGTGGAGGGCGGGGAACTCCCAGAGGTTCAGAACAAGGTTATGCTGATGCCGGGTTTCCCCTGCCCGCTCTGCCGCTTTCCGACTTATTCATGGGTTGAGGATCTCGAAAATAAATTAGAAAAGCACGTCTTGGATTTCATCCGTGACAATCATCCTGGGTGGGATACGGAGTTCGGGGCCTGCGATCGTTGCGTCGAAGTGTACAAGCTCCGCGCCGATGGCGTGATGTAACGAAGGGAAGGCTCATGGCCACGGATCCGAATTACGGCCGCCGCCACTTCCTCAAGGATTCCGTCCTGTCCGTCGCCAAAACGGCGCAGGAATTTGTCAAACATCGGGATGCGTCGCCGGAGCGGTCCAAGCCGGAGCCGACTCTCAGAACCGACTGGCTTAGGCCTCCGGGGGCGGTCGCCGAGGCGCTCTTTCTGGAGCGCTGTACCAGCTGCGGAGATTGTCTCAAGGTCTGTCCCTACGGCAGCATCAAACCGGAACCCAAGTCCGGCACCCCAGTGATCTTTCCGGATGAAATGCCCTGTCATCTCTGTGAGGACTTCCCTTGTATTGCCTCCTGCGGGACCGACGCGTTACTCCCTGTGGCCGGTGTGAGAGAGGTGGCGATGGGAGTCGCCGCGGTGGCTCATCGGATCTGTACTGCAGGCCAGGGCTGCCATGCCTGCGTGTCCCGTTGTCCCACCGAAGCCCTGGCCATGGATTTTGAATCGTTCCGCCTGATGGTTATGGAGGAGCGATGTGTGGGGTGCGGTCTCTGCGAGCAAACGTGCAAAACCGTGAATGACAAAGTCGCTATCACGATCACACCGGCACGGGCGCTGGCATCCGGAGGGAACGCCAGATGAGCGGCGTCCTTGCGCATGAACTAGGTTCGGCTGGAAAATCATAGGGTTGCCATAGACATAATAAGGGCTGAGTTCGAGCTTGACTTCCCCCGGTGCATTGCCTATCATACGCGAGCTTACGCCTGAACGGTGGTAAGGACTCGTCGGAGAATGTGTTGATGAATACGAAGGAAAGTCAGCGGGGAGTCGCGGATTCTCTCGCAATGCCTGCTGGCTCCGTCGCCATCAAGGACTCCCCGGCCGTTGAACGAGCGCTGGGTCGCAGCAAGCTCTACCTCCTGCTTTCGTGGAGCATGCTCTATCCGGAAGACGATGAGTTCCTGGACTATCTGCAGTCCGGGGAATTCGTAGAAGATGCCAGATCGGCGCTTGAGAGTCTCCGCCAGGGCTTGGAGGGAATGGGCGGGGAGCGGGCGCGGACGAAACTCTCCGCCGTCGCCAAGTCGCTGGACCAAGTCGAAGCCCTCGTGGCATCCGAGTGTGTGAACTGGCAATTGAGTGATCTGCAAGCCGAGCATCGGCGGGTGTTCAGTAACGTGATCACCCTGGATTGTCCCCCCTACGAAACCCTCTTCGGCAACGATCACGTATTCGGTCAAGCGCATGTGATGGGCGATATCGCCGGCTACTATCGGGCGTTCGGGGTCGAGCTCTCCAAGGACATTCATGAACGCATGGATCATCTGAGCGTCGAGCTCGAGTTCATGCATTTTCTGGCCTACAAAGAATCCTACGCCCGTTGCCATGATGGTGCCGATAAGACGCAGATCGTGGTGGACGCGCAAAAAAAATTCGTGAAAGAGCATGTCGGCCGGTGGGTTCCGTTGTTTTGCCGCATGTTGGTCAAAAAAGCCGACTCGGGGTTTTTCCGGCACATGGCGGACTTTGGTTCCGACTGGATGGACTTTGAAGCGGCCTACCTCGGGGTGACCCCCCAGCCTTATTCCGAGGCCGATTATCGTCCGGCCACGTTTAATGCTCCGGAAGGGCAGACCTATGAGTGCGGCGCGCAA
>SYGW01000017.1 GCA_005800255.1 Nitrospiraceae bacterium
ATTCGTGATAGTCCAGTCCCGCCCGCAGCAGCTGCTTGTCCTCCAGCGTAAACCCCAGCGGCTTCACCAGATGCAGCCTGGCGCTCGTATTGGCGCAGAGCCGGATGATGTTGCCGGTGTTGGGTGGGATTTCAGGCTGGTACAGAATGACGTCGAACATGGCTGCGCAGTGTAACACGGCCGCGACAGTCCATTTCACCATCGCCAGACTTCTTGGTATAGTAATCCTCAACCCAACAAGGTTGCCCGCTCACATGCACCACCCTACCGTCCGGCCACGCTACCGCCCCCTCGCCAGGCTCCTGAGCCTCGCACTTGCTGCGACGTTGACGATGGGAACCCTCGCATCCGCAGAGGCCCCCAGAACTCAGCCGGAAACGGCCCTGGCGGAGCGGGCGAAAGCCGTCTGGGAAAGCGGCGCGATACAGCCAGCCATCGAGATCCTCGACCAGGGGATTCACGACCATCCTTCCGCGCTCACGCTCCACAAATTACGCGGCGATATTCTGGCCACCTCCCGGGACCCCCGAGAGGCAGTGGCGGCCTATGACCTGGTCCTGGCCGGAAACCCGGCTGCATTGGATGTCCGATGGGCCAAGTGGAGCGTGCTGACTCGGTGGGGTCAGGGAGAAGAATCCGTCGCCGAACTCCAGCGTATGGCCCAAGTCGATGACCAGAACCCCTTGATCCATTTACGGCTGGCGCAGGAACTCAGAAAGCTCGACCGCCTGGAGGAATCGCTAACATTCTATGCCAGGGCCGTCGAACTCGTTCCAGATATGCTCGGCTGGCGATTGGCGATGGCCCGGGCGAGATTTGACCTCCTGAATTACCAGGGCGCGGAAGCTGACGTGCAATATGTGCTGCACCAGCTGCCGCCCGACTCTCCGTTGGAGCTCCCGGCCACGAATCTGCTCTCGCAAATCCGCGGCACCTCCATCGATCGAGGCCGTCGCTTCGACCCGGTCCTCTCGCGAGATATGACCGCGACGCAACGTAAGGAATGGGCCGCCATTCGCGCAGAGGCCTGGCGGCTGTTCTCGACCGGTCACTATCAGGAAGCCGAGCCGATCTACCGACGGCTACTGGCGCTCAATCCCAACGACCCCCTCGCCAACCATCAATTGGGACTGACCCTGATGCAACTAAGCCGATGCAAGGAGGCCCTGACGGTCTTTAGCAAGATCTCCGACCTGAACCCCAGCGACGAAGACTATGCGGATACGGTCTTTCGAATGGGCCAATGTCTGGTGGAGCTGGCACAGTGGGAAGAGGCCTTCGTCCATTTTCACATCCTCTATGAGGCGGCAGTCGAGTTTGAGAAACATAATAAGAACGTCCAGCTCCCGCCGGACACCAGGGTACTCGACAAACAGAAAATCGCCAAGTGGATCGAGAAGGCGCGCCCCCATGTTCCGGACTTGGCAAAGCTGGCGGATCGCGAAGCCACGGCCCCAATCACGGGCAACGATCCTTCCCCTCCCACAGCCCTTCCGGAAAAAGGCCTCTACTTGAAAGCCGTCGAGCAGCTAAAGCCGCAGAATCCCCTGGACCAGCAGGCCTCGCTCATGGGCCGAGACGCCGATTTCAGCTGGTTTCGATTTGTCATCCCCACAAGCAAAGTCCTGCGGGACGATTTTCCCACCGGGGCCCATGAATTTATTCCCCTGTACCCTGGTGATAGCTTTCCCTCCACACAAAAAGAGATCTATCTGGTCTTTGGGCTGGTAGCCTCCTCGTACGATGCGGTGCCCCTCACTGCACGCTGTTCTCCTGAGATATCAGGAAGCACGAGGGAACCACGGGCCATTGCACAGGACCGAGTCATGACAACCATGAACGACCAGTCCGGCTATTTCATGCTCTCCCCTCCTGCCGCTGGATGGGAGAGGGGTCTCTATCATTGTGGGTTATTCGCGGGAGAGCAGGCGTCCGCCGACACCCTTGTGGATGAAGTCCGGTTCAGGATCATGACGCCAGCCGGATCGCAGCAAGAAACAGAACAACCTCTAACGGGTAGCAGATAACTGAGAGAAAGGACCAAGACTCACTTCCGATCAAGCGCGAGTCCTTCACAACTGAGTTCCAACGTTCATTTAGGAGAGTGGCCAAGGTTGCCCTTGACTGCGCGCATCGACCGAGCACATTCTGATCGTGCGCGTTCCACGAGCACAGAGACCATACCAGCCGCCTCGCCGCCGCTGCCCACGCTTATCCTGCTCGATCTACACCTCTGCGGCCAACACGCTGCGACTTCCTGAAACGGCTCCGATCCGATGCCAGATTTGCCGCGCTCCCTGCCGTCGTCTTCACCACGTCGGACGATCCGGCCGATCTCGCTGACTTCTATAGCTGCGGCACGAACGGTCATCTGATACAATCAGGTACCTTTGATAAACTTGTCCACTGCACAACGGACCTCTGCCGCTACTGGCTCACATGGAACCGCCCTCTAATGGTTGAAACAGCATGCTGACCCGCGCATCCCTCAAGAACCCCTACGCCGTCTTTGCCCTCTGCATGATCGTGCTCGTGCTCGGCGCCGTGTCCCACCAAAAGATGCGGCTGGATATCTTCCCTGAGATCAAGATTCCCACCATCCTCGTAACGACGTTCTACCGCGGCTTGAGTCCCACCGAGATGGAGGGGGCAATTACGCTCAAGATGGAGCAGCGGTTCGTCGAAGCGAGCTACGTCGAACATATCGAATCCCAGTCGCTGGCCGGGATGAGCTACATCAAAGTTTTTTTCCAGCCAGACTACAGCATCGATTCGGCCCAGTCAGAACTGACCAGCCTAGCTTACAGCATCATGCGCTTGCTCCCGCCTGGCGTCTATCCTCCCTCCGTCTTCAAGTTCGGCGTGGCGAGCCTGCCGGTGGGGCTCCTCTCGATCAGCAGCGACGCGCTGGGCGCGAAAGACATCCGCGATCTGGCCTATTTCACCGTGCGCCAGCAGATCGCCACCATCCCCGGCATTTCGTTCGGCCCTCCGCTAGGCGGCAAGGTCCGGCAGATCACGGTCTTCCTCGACCAGCAACGGATGGTCGCGCGCGACGTATCCCCCTCTGACGTCGTCAAAACCATTAACACCCAGAGCGCCATCATCCCGGCCGGCGATATCAAAATCGGCGACCTGGACTACTACGTCTATTCGAACAGCCTGCTCGAGGCGGTCGAGAAGATCAACGACATCCCGATCAAAATCGTAAACGGCACGCCCATCTTCGTGCGCGACATCGGCACAGCGGCGGACAGCGCGGCCATTCAAACCTCGATCGTACGGGTGAACGGGCGCGAGGCCACCTATATCCCCATCACCAGGCAGGAGGGGGCCAATACGCTGGAAGTGACGGATGGGATCCGCGCTAAACTCTCGAAACTGACGGAAATTCCCGCCGGCACGACGGTCAAGTTCATCTACGACCAGTCGCTCTATATCCGGCAGGCCATTGCCAATCTGCAAAAAGAAGGGCTCATGGGGGCGGTGCTGGCCGGCCTGATGATCTATCTCTTCCTCAGCAGTTTCAAAGCCGCGCTGGTCGTCGGATTGGCCATTCCCCTCTCGCTCACCTCCGCGCTCGTCGCGCTTTACTTGACCGGCCAGAGCGTAAACATCATGACCCTCGGCGGGTTGGCGCTCGTGATCGGCACCCTGCTGGACAACAATATCGTGGTGCAGGAAAACCTGCATCGCCATTTGGAAATGGGCAAAGACGGCCGCTCCGCCGCCGAAGACAGCGCGGCCGAGCTGACGCTCCCGATCCTGGTTGCCACGATCTGCATCCTGATCGTGTACCTCCCCATCATGTTCTTTACCGGCATCATCAAATTCCTCTTCGTGCCGCTGGCCATGACCGTGGCCTTTGCCATGCTGGCCGACTATGCCGTCTCCATGTCCGTCACGCCGGTGCTCCTCGCCAGCTTCTACCAGAAGGGCCATGGAGGAAGCGGCAAGGACGAGAGCTCTGCCTCCAGCGGCTGGTTCCGCTATGTCCTGGCCCTCTATCTCCCGCTCTTGCGGACCAGCCTGCGCCTCAAGCCGATCGTGATCGGCCTGGCCCTCCTGGCCCTCCTCGGCACAGCCCTCCTCCTGGTTCCGCGCCTCCACCAGGAGTTCTTTCCCCGGATCGACGCGGGCAATTTCACCCTGCACATCGTCGCCCCGGAAGGGTCGCGGATCGAAAAGACCACGGCGATTGTGGCGCAGATCGAACAGCTGGTGCAGGAGACCATCCCCAAGAGCGATCTGGAAGAAGTCATCTCCAACACCGGGCTCTACTTCGGCGATGCGGCCCGTTTCGCCCCCAACACCGGCAGCCACACGGCCTTCGTGCTGGTCAACCTCGTGACCGGCCACCAAGGCCGCACGGACGACTACATCACGCAGTTGCGGGCCAAACTGCACGATTCCCTGCCAGGCGTCGAGGTGGCCTTCCAGACCGGCGGCATCATCAGCGACGTGCTGAACTTCGGCCTGCGCGCGCCGATCGACATTCAGGTGAAGGGGCCGACGCTCGATATCATCCGGTCGGTGGCGGAAGAGATTCAGCAGAAGGTCGCGCAGGTGCCGAACACGGTGGATGTGCGGATCAAACAAGGCAAAAGCTATCCGGAGATGCACATCGACGTGGACCGGACCAAGGCCGCCTATTACGGCATTACGCAGGAACGCGTCATCGTGGACGTGATCACCGGCATCAGCTCGAACATTGCCTTGAACCCCAACTTCTGGCTCGATCCCAAGACCGGCAATGGCTACTACTTGCTGGCCCAATACCCGGAACAGTCCCTGACCAAGACCGAAGACCTCCTCAATACCCCGATTATCGGTGCCCGCACGCAGCTGCGCTCCGCCTCCTCCCTGACCTCGAGTGCGACGAGCGGCTCGACCCAGGCGCTCCAGAACACGCCCTTCGCCGGACGGCAGATGGAGTTGACCAGCGGCCTCTATGCGTCGGGAGACGAGCGGCGCGGCCCCCCCGTGCTCCTCCGCGATGTGGCAGCCCTGTCCTTCAAGACCGGCCCGGACTCCGTGGACCACTACGATCTCTCCCGGATGATCGACGTATTGATCACGCCGGTCGGCAACGACCTGGGCCATGTCGCCAAAGACATTGAAGCGGTCCTGGCCACCCTTCAGCTTCCGAAGGACGTGACCCTGCAGCTCCGCGGCGAAGTCGCCAACATGCGGTCCGCCATCGGCAACTTTGCCCTTGCCCTGCCGCTGGCCGTGCTCTTGATCTATCTCGTGATGGTCGGACTCTTCCGGTCCTTGATCGATCCCCTGATCATCCTGGTGGCGGTGCCCCTCGGCTGGATCGGCACCGTCCTCTTGCTGCATCTGACCAATACCTCGGTCAACGTGGAATCCATGATCGGGACCCTGATGATGATGGGCATCGTGGTCTCCAACAGCATTCTCCTGGTGGACTTGGCCAACCGCAGGGTGCGAGCCGGCGCCACCGCGGAGGAAGCCGTCTTTCAGGCCGGCGCCAGCCGCGTCCGCCCGATCCTCATGACGGCCCTCGCGACGATTCTGGGCTTGCTGCCGCTCGCGCTGGGCTTCGGCGAAGGGAATGAAACGATGGTCCCCTTGGCCCGCGCCGTCGTCGGAGGCCTAGCCGTCTCCACCATCATGACCCTGCTCGTCGTGCCGGTGTTGCATAGCCTGGTCCTGGCCAATCGAGTGCATGTCGCGCATTCCCCCACACCGCAAACCACCTCTGAGGAGATTTGATGGACGATCTGGACGAACAGACCCTGCCTTCGCCACTCTCGCCGCGCCGCTGGCTCATCATAACCCTGGCGGCGATGACGGTACTAGCCATCGGGGGCTATCTCTACCTTCACGGCGCCGGAGAACAGACGACGGCCCTGCCTGGCGACGCAGCCGCTCCCGCGTCCTCGCAGGACGCGCCGAACGCCGCCGCTCAAGATGACAGCCAGCCGGTGGATGCGCAGGTCACGAAATCGACGAGACGGGACCTGGTCTACAGCGTCACCCTTCCGGCGAACATCTCGCCGCTCTATCAAACGACGCTCTACGCCAAAGTGTCCGGCTATTTGAAATGGATCGGCCCGGACAAAGGCGATCCGGTGAAAAAGGATCAGATCCTGGCGATCATCGATGCGCCGGAAGTGGAAGAGCAGTCCCATCAGGCCCTGTCCGACTACCATATCAAGAAGCTGACGTTCGAACGGCTGGCTAAAGTCTGGAAAGAATCGCCGGATGTGATCGCCAAACAGGATGTCGATGTCGCGGAAGCCTCCGCCCAGGGAGCCAAACACCTCGTGGAGCAGCGGATGGCGCTGCGCGACTACACCAAAGTGCGCGCACCCTATGCGGGGATCATCACAGCCCGTTTTGCCGATCCCGGCGCACTCATCCAGATCGCCACGGCCTCGTCGGCCGGAGCCATTCCCCTCTTCACGATCATGGATCTCGATACCGTGCGCGTCTACACCAACGTTCCGCAGGACGACTCGCCCTGGGTAACGCCTGGCAAGACCAAGGCCACCGTGATCGTCAAGGGACTCGACGGACGATCCTTCACCAGCACCGTCACCCGATCGACTCTCGCGCTCGATCCTTCGACTCGAAGCCTCCTCGTCGAGATCGACCTTCCCAACAAGGACCATGCACTCCGCCCCGGCACCTATGTGGAAGTCTCGCTCGGGCTGCAGGACATTCCTAACGCGCTCGTCTTGCCGCCGCAGGCCATCGTCAGCGGGCCGAAGGGCAAGTCCGTGTTCATCGTCGAAGGCGGACGCGCGAAGTCTGTGCCGGTGCAAACAGGCATCAGCGACGGACGCTGGATGGAGATTACGGGCGGACTGTCGGGCGACGAACACGTCGTCGTCGTCGGCAAGCGCAGATTGGTGGAAGGCGCCCGCGTCACGCCAGCCCCCTTCAATCTGCCGGACGCCAAGCCCTCGCAACAGAAATTCGAACGGCAGTCGCCGGGAAACAGTCTGGGGGCTCCACCCCCCGCCACCAGCAAGTAAACGATGTCGTACCGTCTCAGACCCATCATCAGGAGAACGATCATGGCACCACGCAACAGCAGGCTCCTCGTCGCAGCAGGTTTCGCGCTCGCCACGCTCGGAGCCGTCGATCTGCATTCAGCATTTGCGCAGCCGGTGCAAGACGCTCCACCAGCCCTGCCGCAAGGCAGCTTCCTGGCCCTGCAACAGGCCGTCGATGCGGGGCTCAAGAACCATCCCTTCGTGCAGGAGGGAGGCGCCAACCTCAAAATCAACGAAGCGCGAACCGAGCAGGCCCGCTCGCTCTACTACCCGCAAGTCTCCGCCAATATGGATGCGGCCAACGGGTCATCCAGGATCAACCCGCGCTTTGTCACACCGGCAGGCGGCCTGCTGCAACCCAACCTGAGCGCCTACTCGACCGGAGTCCTGGCGAGCCAGCGGCTCTACGACTTCGGCTATACGCAGAACATGGTTCAGGCGTCGGAACTGTCGCAACGGGCCTCCGCGCAGGATGTCGCAGCCCGCCGCGCCCTCGTCGTCGTCAACATCCAGCGCGCCTACCTCAACAGTTTGAAACGGCGCAAGCTGGTGCAGATTGCCGAAGAAACCGTGCGCGAACGGGGACTCATCACCAGCCAGATCGAAACCCTCTACCGCCAACAGTTGAAATCGAAGCTCGATTTCGACCTGGCTCGGCTGGAATCGGTCAATGCGCAATCGCTGCTGGTGAAGAGCCGGAACGACCTCAAGGCCAGCTTTGCCGACATCAATCGCGCGATGGGCGTCGTCGGCGCGGCGGACTATGTGCTGGAGGATGTCTCGGTCGAAGTGCGGGTGCCGCGCGAACTCCCCTCGCTGATCGCCGACAGTTTGACCCATCCGGAACTGCAACGAGCCAAAGAACAGAGCGCCTCGGCTGAAGCCAAACTCCGGGCCATGAAACGGCAATACCTCCCGACGATTTCCGCCATCGCTAGCGGCGGCCAATACGACACTTTCGACACCAGCCGGAACGTCACGACCGGCGGCTGGTGGGCCGGCGGCGCCTCAGTCTCCATGCCGATCTTTACGGGATTCATGATCGAAAACCAGGTACGGGAAGCGAGCGCGCAACAGGTGGCGGCCCAGTCCATCAGCCTCAGCATCGAACAGGCCCTGACGCAACAGGTCACAAATGCCTATCTCGACACCCTCACCTTCGCGCAACAGATCACGCTGGCAGAAGAGCAGGTAAAGACGTCGCTGGAAGCGCTGCACCTTGCCAAGCAGCGGTACAAGCTCGGACTCGGCACGGTGGTGGAAGTGACGCAGTCGGAAGTCGCTGTCACGGGGGCGCAAACGAGGCTGGCAGAAGCGCAATACGATTACAAGATCGCGGAAGTCACCCTCGCCTATGCAGCGGGAAGGCGGAGCCAGTTGGAGATCGATTCAACGCTGCACTAGCGAGGCGATGGGGCCGGAAGTGAGTTTCGTCAGGTCGATGACGAGCTCATCCCTGGTGTTGGCCAGCAATGTGTCCAGGAAACTATGGTGCCGCACGACGACCGCCTCGTTCGGATCGAAGAAAATATCGAACCCCTTCGCCGCCGTCGAGCGCAGGGGGTAGCGCCGGTCGTAAATCATCCCATACGTCGGAATGCCGTATAGAATCTGCCAATTTCCCAGTATGAAATGCAGCTCCTTGCCGTGAAGATACAACCCGCCTGACGTAATGATGCGCTTGACGGACGTTTGCGGCTGACTGCAGTAAAACGTCACCCGCTCGTCCGGTTGGGCCTCGGCCAGGGCCGCGGCAATCTTCCGGGACAAGAGGGCCAGCTCCTCAGGACGAAACGCCGGCTCGAGCGGCGCCTCGCCTTGCAGCCATGCCTGCAACCAAATCCGATGTTCCCTGACCGAGATACCGTCGAGGATACGAGTCAGATCCCCGACCGACATCGTGATCGGATGGGCATGGGCGCTGGGTGGCCATTCCGGCAAAACCGTTTCATCCCGCTCCAGCCTGACGTAATTGACCGGGTCCTCATAAACCGCGCGGTAGGGCACCGTGGGAATGGCGCAGCCAACGGCCAGAACGGCGAAAGAAAAAGTCAAAATGCAAAATGAAAAATGGCTGCCGCCGTTGAACGTCTTCATTTTGAATTTTCCATTTTACATTGTGACGGTCAGCTCTCGCTGATCGTCACCGTCATCTCGACTCGCTCGAACGGATTGTCGCGGCCGTCACGCTTCATAGCGACGACCTTGTCCACTACGTCCATCCCGCTGACCACTTCGCCGAAGGCCGTGTACTGCCAATCGAGAAAATTCGCGTCTGCGACGCAAATGAAAAACTGCGAACCGGCGCTGTCCGGATCAGTCGAGCGAGCCATGGACAGAACTCCGCGCGTGTGCGGCTTGCTGTTGAACTCGGCCTTGATCTGGTAGCCAGGCCCTCCCATGCCGTGCGACGCACGGTCGGGATTCTTGCTGTTGGGATCGCCGCCCTGAATCATGAAGCCGGGAATGACCCGATGAAAGGTCGTGCCGTTGTAGAAGCCCTCTTGGGCCAACTTCGTAAAGTTCTTCACATGGCCCGGCGCCACATCGTGAAAAAATCGCAGGACGATCTCGCCCAGCTGGGTTCCCTTGCTGCTGACAGTAATGGTGGCTCGCGTGTTCTCGGTCGGCTCTGACATCGTCCTCTACCCTTTCTTGGTTAACGCAAACTGAAGGGAGCCGGAGCCCCCCCCCCCTCGAGGCCCTGATTAATGGAATGCCACGTCTGTCCGTCGTCATCGCTGCGGAAGGCCCCTTCGCTCGTTCCGGCATAGAGCAGACCTGCGCCGGACTCGATCAGCACTTGGACCGACATGCTCGTCAATCCCTTGTTAAGCGGCACCCACTTCTTCCCTTTGTCTATCGTTTTGAAAATACCATGGCCCGTCGCCACGAAAAGCCCCCGGCTATTGAAAAGAATGCCGCGGATCGAATCGTTCGGCAAGGCGCGGCTGATAGATCGCCAGGTCACCCCTGCATCGACACTGCGAAAGACCCCTCCGTCGAAGGTTCCGGCATAGACGCCCCCTTCGGAATCGATCGTCAGCACCCGGATGAAGTTCTCGACCATGCCTTCATGGTCTTTGAGTCCCTGTTGCTGGCGCACCCACCCGGCCGCTTGCGCCTTAAATCGCAAGATGCCTTTCCCGGACGTACCGGCAAAGAGCGTCCCGTCGGAAGAAAGGGCCAGGGCATGAACCAGGATATCGCTCGATCCGGTCGAGACCATCGCCCAATGGTCGTTGGGCGCGCTCAGCCGATAGACCCCGTCAGCCGTTCCTGCATAGAGCGCATCCCCCGCCGCGAGCAGGGATTTGATTTCCAGATGTTTGAGCCCGCTGTTGATCGCCTGCCAACTCTTCCCGCGATCGCGCGAGCGAAAGACTCCGCCACGGAAGGTGCCGGCATAGATTACCCCGTCTTTCCCTGTGGTCAACGTCAGGATGAAGGGGTCCGTCACGCCCTGGCCGGATCTCGCCCAGGTGGCGCCGCGATCCTCGCTGCGAAAGAGGCCATGGCCGAACGAGCCGGCATAGACCAGATCATTCCCGACAGACGTGATGGCCTGAATGCTGGTCAAATCCCGACCGGTTGGCTCATTATGCGGCGGGCCTGGCTCAGCAAACACAGGCCCGACAGTGCCTGCACAGAGACACAACATGACCAACCACATTCCAACAAGCTTCATCTCAACCCTTCCCACTTCACGCTTTCTAGCAGGCCGTAAAAATTCTCGGTGCAAAAAACACGGTTATACCAATCGCGTGACCTGAAGGCCCCAATCCCTCAGGATGCTCAAACAGGTCTCCCAGCAAGGCCACAGGCGAATCGAAACCGAAGGCGGACCCTCAGGGGTACGTTGAGGATTTCGATGAGCCGAGAACGACGCTGGCGGACTGTTTCAGCATCCTGTTAACAGCCTGCTAGCGGACCCGCTCCCCTGCCGGCCCGATCGGCAAATCCGGATCGAGCGGCAAACTGATTTCTGTCGGGCCTCCCCGTCCAAAAATACGGGCGCCAAGAATCCCGATCTCATACAGCACCATCAAGGGCACGGCCATCAAGAGCATGGTAAAGAGGGTCGCATCCGGCGTCACAATGGCCGAAAAGATCAAGGCGGCCATGATCGCGTGCTTTCGATACTGTGCTAATGTCGATCCGGTCACCACGCCGAGCCGCGCCAGGATAGTCAACACCAGCGGCAACTCGAATGCGCATCCGAAAATCAGCAAGAACTTGACGTTGAAATCGATATAGGTCCCGACGCTCAGGAGCGGCGTCACGTCGTGATCCATGCCGAAGCTGACAAAAAACTCGATAACCAGCGGAAGGATGACGAGATTGCAAAAGGTCAAGCCGAGCGCGAACAAGGCCCCGGCCAGCGCAAACAACGGGAAGCCCCAGCGTTGTTCCTTGGGCAGCAACGCCGGCTCAATAAACTTCCAGCATTGATAAAAGATGACCGGCATGCTCGCCAGGATCGCCGCCAGAAACGACACTTTGATAGAAGCAAAGAGCGCTTCCGTCGGTCCGTAGAACACCAGTTGGTTGGGAAAGGGGCGGTTCAGCCAGGCGACCATCTCCCCGGAAAAGGTAAAGGACACCATCAGGGCCACCAACAGCGTGGCCCCGATGATGATCAGGCGATGCTTGACGGTCCGGATATGCGCGGCAAGGGGATTGAGAATCTGTGCCATGACTCCGGTCCCGGTTGCTGGTCTATCCCAGCCCCGCGACGATGCTCCTCAGCGTATAGCGGTCTGCAGCTCTTGATCCCGATGGGCGCAGATCAGCTCGGCCATTTTATCTTTCTTCGCCAGCTTCTCTTTTTGCAATTGCTTCTTCGATTGTTCTTCGGCCGGAGTCAGCACGTGGCGCTTCTGCAAGTCGGTCAATTCCAGGTCCAACCGGTGGTGGGATTCTTCCAGTGTACGGAATTCGTAACTGGATCGGCGCAGCCGTTCCGCAATCATACTGTCTGTCAGCATGTCGCACCTCCTGGTGATGAAATTACTGCAGTGGCGTAATACGTCCTCCGTCGCGACCGAATTTTGCTGTCACTCGCGCAGACTCCGATACAATCGGGTTCAATTCCATCAAGACCGCATCTTCTAGGGGGTTGGTGTAGTACGCCGGTCTGGTCGTCACGTCGCGAAACCCCAAGCGCCGATAGAGGGCCTGCGCCGCATGGTTCGACGCCCGCACTTCGAGCAGGGCGCGTGTCCCCGCCTGTGCCGACCCCGCCTCCAGGGCCTGCGAAACCAAGGCTGTGGCGATACCCTTATGCCGCATCGACTCGATGACCGCGAGGTTCATCAGCCTGACTTCCTCAAAGATAACCCAGAAACAGAGATACCCGATAATCGAGGAGGAACCGGCTTCGCCCTGGGTCGTCCACTTGGCTAGCAGAAAATGTGCGAAGCGATTCCCGCTCAGTTCCGCCTCCAACATTTTGCGCGTCCAGGGGGAGGAGAAGCAAGCCTCTTCGATCTGCAGAATATCTGGCAGCGCCTCAATCGTCGCCGGCTCAATGACCCATTCGACACTCATCATGCCCCGCCATGCGTCCCGCCCTTACCGCTCTTGCGCGTCGCCTTCCTGCGCCCGGAAGGAGTCCGCGCCACCGCAGCCCGCGCCTGAACTTTCTTCGCGACCCGTTCCTGCCGCAACAACACCGGCGAAATGCCGCCGGACTCTTCATACTTCAGCTCCGCTGCCGTACGCTGCACATAGAGGGGGCTGATGCCGATTCCTGCATGCTCGCCCCGGCGGAGCCGTTCAATCCCTGCCAACCCGATCGACACGGCCGACGGCTTCATCGCCTGGTCCGGCGCCTCGGTAATCGTGACGGAGGGAGGAAGAGACGCACGGATGGCCGAGGCTTCGACCGTCCACCCCTCTCCAAACAAAAGAGCCGATTCCCTGAGGCTGCCCCCTAACATGACGGGCGTGCCCACCTGTTCCAAGACCACTCGCTCCAACCGATCCTCGCCGGTCCAGCGAAAGAGCGCCCAATAGAGTTCCCCTCGGCGGCTGTTGAGAACAGGACAGAGCAGCGTCGAGGTTCCCCGGAGACTCCAGGCCATGCCCTCAAGGGTCGGAACGACAGCCAAGGGAAGCTGGCTGATCGTGCGGAACCCGAGGAGGGTCGCCAGGCCGACGCGAAGTCCCGTGAAGGACCCGGGCCCGATCGACACCACCAGCCCATCCAATTGCTTTAGCGTCACACCGGACTCGCTGAATAACCGGTCGATCACAGGCAACAACAACTTGGCATGAGACCCGCCTGCATCCTGATCGTGCCGGGCCAGCACGCGCGTCCCGTCGAGGATCGCCACACTCTGCCAGGAGGTCGCCGTTTCAACCGCCAACACTTTCATCGTTGCTACTCGTCTATAGAAAAACTATGTGCGGCACACCAGAACTTCGATGGTCTTCAGGTAAAGCACTTCAAAATACACAGTCCCGCAGGATGCTCAAACAGTTCGTCCAGCAAGGCCGCAGGCGAATCGAAACCGGAGGCGTCCCCTCTGGGTACGTTGAGGATTTCGGTGAGCCGAGAACGAAGCTGGCGGACTGTTTCAGCATCCTGTTAGAACTGCGGGAGGTCGGCCGCCGTCAAGGGTTGATTCGGAGTCATCTCGTGAAACGTCATCTCCACGCTCCCCTGCCCCTTCCCATCGACCAATGAAATCTTGAACGGCCGCCGCAACTGCTCGTCGCTGGCGCTGGAGACCAGCGCAACTCCGCCGATCGCTCGGAAATCTTCATACTGGATAGTCGCTTCCACAGAACCGGACTCCGTGAGGCGATCCTCCCGCACGACGAGCCACGCCTGCCGCTCGAACCAGAGCTTCCGGCGCAGCACCTGCGCACCATTGGATGAAGGGCCAGACACATCCAGCCTGTACCGATCCCCGTCCTCCACCAATGTGGCCGTCTCGTCCTTCGCAACCGTGCGAATGCCCAGCAGGCCGCCCATCGCCCAGACGCTCAACTGAAACGGCCTGGCCAGCTTTCCCATCTCGCCCATGTCGGACGCATTACCGGACAGGACACGGCGCATCGTCGGCAACCGCAACGTGAACTGCTCGCCCGTCTGCACAAATTCGAAGAGCTCGCTGCCGACCGCGGTAAACCCGCGCAAGCGCATGGCGTCAGGACGGCGATAGTAGAGGGTGCCCTCCACCCGTGACGCGATCGGAAGGATCCCGCCTCGCACCTTCGCGCTAAAGAGACCTTTCATCGTCTGAAGCGCCGCTTCTCTCTGGCTCAACAAGGCCGTCAGCCCCTCCACCGTCGCCAACGGGGGCCGGATCTCCTCCCGCGGCACAAACAAGGCGCAGCCCGCGAGGAGCGCGAATGTACAATTCACAATGCAAAATGCAAACAGACTCCGCCCCACCATTTTGCCTTTTGCCTTTTGCATTTTTACTTGGCTACGCCAGCACCACATCTAACGCCTCTCCCACTTCCCTGATCCCGATCAATTCGATTCCATCGATCGGTTCCAACTTGGCCAGGTTCCGTTCCGGCAAGAGGCAACGTTTGAATCCCATTTTGGCCGCTTCACGAATCCGCATCTCCGCCTGGCTAATCGCTCGCACCTCACCCCCGAGGCCGACTTCGCCCAGGACCAACAGGCCCGGCTCGATCGGCACTTCGCGCAGGCTCGACGTCACCGCCGCCACAATGCCCAAATCGATGGCAGGCTCGTCGATATGCATCCCCCCGACGACGTTCACATAGACATCTTGCCCGGACAGATGCATCCCCAGCCGCTTCTCCATGACCGCGAGCAGGAGCGAGACCCGGTTCTGCTCCACCCCGTTCGCCATACGTTTAGGCATCGCATAGCTCGTGGAAGAGACCAGGGCTTGCAACTCCACCAGAATCGGCCGCGACCCTTCGAGGCTCGACACCACCACCGATCCCGTCGTGCGCTGGGACCGTTCCGCCAAAAACAACTCGGAGGGATTGCTCACTTCCTCCAGACCCGAGTCCTTCATCTCGAACACGCCAATCTCGTTGGTCGAACCGAAGCGATTCTTCACCGCGCGAAGGATGCGGAAGCTATGGCCCTTATCCCCTTCGAAATAGAGCACCGTGTCCACGATATGTTCCAGCAGCCGAGGCCCGGCGATGGCCCCTTCCTTCGTCACATGGCCGATGATGAAGACCGGCACGCTGCTGCGCTTCGCGTACCACATCAATTGGCCAGCCACCTCCTGCACCTGGCTGATGCTGCCAGGCGCGGACGTGATCTGTTCCGTATAGACCGTTTGGATCGAATCGATGACCACGGCGGCAGGCTGGATCTCCTGCGCAGCCTTAAGGATCTGCTCGAGAGAGGTTTCCGCCAAGATCAACAGATTCGGATGCTCGATGCCGAGCCTCTGCCCCCGCATCTTGATCTGCCTCGGAGATTCCTCCCCCGAAACATAGAGCACCGGTTCGTCTTTCGACGAAAGACGCGGGAGAGCCTGAAGCAACAGGGTCGTCTTCCCGATCCCAGGGTCTCCGCCGATCAAAATGACCGAGCCGGGAATGACTCCCCCGCCCAACACCCGGTCAAACTCGCCGATATGGGTCAGCCTCCGGTCCTCACCGACCACTTCAATTTCGGCAATCGGCGTAGCCTTGGCCTGGGCAATCTTCATCGCAGCAGGTCGGCCCTTCCCGGTCGGCGCCTGCCGTTCCTCTTTCATGGTATTCCAGCCGCTGCAATCAGGGCAGCGGCCAAGCCACCGAGGCGCCTGATGCCCGCAAGCCTGGCAGGAAAAACTCGTTTTCGCTTTCATCTAACGGAGCCTCGATAAAAAGTAAAGTCAAAGGGCTAAAGTCTGAATGCTTATAGTAAAGGAGAGGAGGGGTGAATGGAAGATACGGGAGTCGCTCAGAAACCCTAATTCCTGAGCGTTTTTACGAACATTCCTTGCAACCAAAGCCTTTTTCGTCGCCCGCTATAACTTCCTCCGCACGTCCTTCCACTCCTTCGCAATCTTCGCCTTACGCGGCGCCTCTCCCTTGGCCGGCTCCGGCACCATCACGGCATCGAGGCGGCGTTGCAGAAACGTTTCGGCAAAGGCCTTCGTGCGCCCTACCCCGACCTTCAACGTTTTCCATCCTGCCGCATGCAAGGCATCGAGCTTCACCCCAAGCGCTGCCAGATCCGATGGCAGCACGAGAATATGACCGACCGGAAACTTCCGATCCTTGAGCCATTGCCTGGCTTGAGCGCTTGCCTGGCTGGCAGAACCAGCCGCCTGATCCTGCGTCACCACATAGAGGACGTTGTAGTAGAACTGCGTGACCTTGCCGAGTTCCTCCGCTGCATCAGGCATCGGACGCCTGCCCTCCGCTTCCTTCCCTGGCCAGATCAGGGAAGGCCCCTGCCCAACTGGATCCTCCATGAGCGAGGCCATCTCCACCGCCATGATCGGGCCGCGCCGTTCCCATACGGCCAGATTGCCATCGGCCTCGGTCGCGGCAGCTCTCGGACTGTTTCCAATTCGCACGACGAAAGGAACTGATCCTTTGGCCTTCGGGATATAGGAGAAGAGGGCGCGCCCATCTCCACCAGTCACTGCAGTGGCGACGACCTTGCCCGCGATCAGCAGCTCCAGTGGCTCGCCCCCCAGAACGGCCTCCGTCTTGAAGCCCTTCCAGGTCAGTGTCGCTTCGATGGTGGCTGGTTGATTCGGCGACGTGAGGCGATCCTGAACCGTCAAGGTCCCGGGAATCTTCTCAGCAGCAAAGAGGGTGCTGGTCGCAGTCCACACGAGGAAGAAGAGGAAAAAACCGGCTCTGCGGAAGGATACGCTCATAGTCCGCACAGCCAGCATACAATAGGACGAGGTTATGCTTTCAAGGCCGTCAACACTTCATCGACATGCCCCGAGATCTTCACTTTTCTGAAAATCGCCTTCACCTTGCCGGTCTGGTCGATCACGAAGGTGCTGCGTTCGATGCCCCAATACTTCTTCCCGTACATGCTTTTCTCTTTGTAGACCCCGTAGGCTGTCGCCACAACCTTGTCCTCGTCACAGAGCAACGTGAACGGCAAGGCAAATTTCTCGATGAACTTCTGGTGGGATTTCTGGCCGTCGAAACTCACGCCCAGGACCCTCCCCCCAGCCTTTTTGATCAGCGCAATGTGATCGCGAAAGTCACAGGACTCCTGGGTGCAGCCAGGGGTGCTGTCCTTGGGATAAAAATACAAGACCACCTGCTTGCCGAGGAAGTCCTTCAACTTCACCGGCTCTCCCGATTGATCGGGGAGCGCGAAGGCTGGCGCCTTATCACCGATTTCAAGTTCTGTTGCCATCTCAGTCGTTCTCTCTCAAGTTCCCGAAAAATTATCGCGGGCCGCTGCCGATGCCAGGCCTGCCGGTCGCGATGGGATGTTCTTTATGCACCTTGGGCGCGTCCGGGCTTCCGAAGGGACGGAGGGCGGGCGAATCCCAGATCACCTTGTCGCCCGGAGCCAGATTGGCCGCCTCCAGAAACTGCTGGTGCGCTTGCTCCGTGTCGCCCAGGGCATTCAACGCCAGCGCGTAGTTATAATGCGCCGGCCCCGATTGAGGCGCCGCGGCGATTGCTTGGGAAAAATACTTCTTCGCCTCTTCGAACTGCCTCGTGTGATAGGCCTGCGTCCCCTGTTCCGTCAGGGCCACGGCTTGCGGCTTCACCCCCGACTCGAGCGCCAGCGGGACTAACGGCTTCGCCTTGGGTTTCGCGCAGGCCGCAGCCCCGACGAGCAACAAAACCACGCCTAGCAGAGACAGGAATTTCATCGCACCTCGACGGCCCATGAACCCCTCACAGCTTTGCATATTTTCGCATCTCTTCTTCAAACGTTTTCCGGTACAGCACCTCCCACTCCGCACTGCCCTCGACAATCCCGCGCGAGTAGGAGGCCAACTTGGCCTTGACCCTTCGATCGATTTCTGCCTCTTGCGCCAACTCGGAGGCCAACACATTTTTGATCTCTCTCAAGACCCGCCCATCCTCGGCTTGAACCGTCACCAGCGGGCTTTTCTTCACCACCTGGAGAATGACATGGGAGAGATGGCTGATTTTGTCTTCGCTCAACATACAAAACCCGTAAAGCGTGAGAGGTGAAAGGTAACAGGCCCGAATGAAGAATGTTCACTCTTGCTGCGTTTCACGCTTACAGAATGATGCCCCGCTCCCGCGCCAGCTTGGTCTTGACCATCGTGAACATCCGCTGAAAATCCACTTGCCCCCGCTCGATATCTTGCTCGTAGGCTTTCAACAGCTGCCGCACTTCGGCGTTCAAACGGTCTTCGACCGACAGTTCCTCGACAATGGCATGATTGATCTGTTCGACGAAGGCCTTGCGATCCCCGGCGATCGCCACCTGCCCCTCCTGCTGCAGCCTCGTCACCACCGACTCGGAAATGTGGCGCATACGCTCTTTCGATAGTCTCATCGCTCGACCTTCTCAAGCTTGATGGTCGGCACGTCCATCACCCGCCGCAGCACCGAGGCATCCCCGACAATACGGCCGATCACATTGACCCGGTCAGCCGGGACCGGATCCTCCCCCATGCTCATCGGAGTGCGTCCAAAGAAAATCGCCAGGACCTGCCCCGCTCCCCAGAAGGCGACATCGCCGACTTTGACTTGATTCGTTGCCGTCTCCCGGTGATCTTTCACCCCGGCCAACTTGAAGTAGAACTCTTCGCCCCAGGTGTTGACCGGACTTTCAACCGGCAGGGCCGCATAGACTTCCTGCGCCGTTTTCGTGGATTTGAGTTCCGCGTCGAGCTGCACGGAGCCGACGGTAATGCGAATTTTATTGGGAAGATCAGCCATTAGATTCCAATCGCCGCCTCGTGGCGGCCATGAGATGAAAACCCGCTCAGGACGCGGACTTTAGCTTGTTTATTCGGTGAAATCAAGGCACAATCCCGCCATTACATGCTCACATCATCCTTCGTACTCCTCAAAGGTCTCGGCCAAAGCTCCGAACGCCGTCTCTGGCAGGAAGGCGTCCTCGATTGGGGCTCCTTCCTCCGATCGCCGACTCTCCCGGGCATCTCCTCGAGCAGAAAAGAATGGTATGACGGCGAACTCGCCACCGCCCAAACACGGCTGGCAGCAGGCGACGCGCAATTTTTCGGCGCCTGTCTCAAAAGCCGGGAACACTGGCGCCTCTTCGAGACGTTTCGCCCCCGCACACTCTATCTGGACATCGAAACGACAGGACTCTCCGCGCGCGAAGGCCATGTCACGGTAGTCGGGCTCTATCGCAACGGACAGATGACGAGCCTAGTCCGGGGGGAAACATTGACGGAAGAGCGGTTGCACGCCGAGCTGGAGCAGACCGACCTCTTCGTCACATTTTTCGGCAGCGGGTTCGACGTCCCCTACTTGCAGGCGAAGTTCCCCCGGTTAAATTTCAAAAAACCGCACTTCGATCTCTGTTTCGCGGCGCGCAGGCTCGGGCTGCAAGGCGGACTGAAACATATCGAGCGCGAACTTGAGATTGAACGAGAGACCGATGTGGTGGGACTCGACGGATGGGAAGCCGTGCGCCTCTGGCACCAATGGTGCGCGGGAGACGAGGCCGCCCGTGCTCTACTCCTACGGTACAACGAAGCCGATACCAAAAACCTCGAACCGCTCGCAGCCCTGCTTTACGACCAGATGGTCGCGCGATTCGGCCCCTCATCCATAGGATTTCCACCGACCAGGCAACAAGAACCGATCGAGGTTGCGCCATGATGCAGGCCCAGCCATGGACCGGAGTCGGCCGAACTGAAACCGGTCATGTCCGGACGTCGAACCAGGATGCGTTGGCCCTCCTGAATGATTGTGGCGTCTGGATCGTGGCAGATGGAATAGGTGATCGCCCGGCTGGAGATCTTGCAGCCCAAAGCGCCGCGGCCGCCGCCACCCAGCGAGCTCGCGCACAAGCCGCCCAGCTCCGCGAGCACCAGCCCGCTGCCGCCGCATTCGTCACCGGCCTGGTGACAACCGCCAATCAGCATATCCATGAACTCATGCTGGCGACGCCATCATTGCAAGGGATGGGCACGACCTTCGTTGCCCTGGCCATAACGCAAGCCCCCATGCCCATCGCCCATATCGCCCACGCGGGAGATAGCCGCGCCTATCTCTATCGGACGGGGCAGCTCAAGCAATTGACGCGCGACCATACCCTCGTCGAAAACCTGTTGCAAGACGGCCTGATCGATGCGGCCACAGCCCTCACCCATCCGGAACGCCACATCTTGACCAAAGGTCTGGGCATAGACGTCGCGATACAACCGGACCTCGCCTCGACCCCGGTGACTCAGCACGATCTCATTCTGCTCTGCAGCGACGGGCTCACCAAAATGCTGGAGGATGCCGCCATCGCATCGGTGCTCTCCCGTGCGGACGGCGATCCCCACAAGGCCTGCCATGACCTGATCGAACAGGCCCTCAGCCGAGGGGGCGAAGATAATGTGACGGTGATCGTCGTGGCCGCTCATCGCGAGAAGACATCCGGCTGCGCCGTTGACACGAGCAACCTGACTCGATAGCTTAAATTTCCAAACACCTCCTCAAGAGGCTTTCATGTCCCACATTATATTCAGTCTCCTCTTCGCCTTCGCCACGATTCAAGCCGCCGCCGCAATGGATCGAGCACAGGGCACAGACGCCTCCGGCTACACCAGCGGCAGAGAGCCGTCTCGGGAATGGCCCGCGTTTGAGCGGCGCCGCATCGCTTCTCCGCCACAGCTGATCAATGCTGCGCAACCCTCGTCTATACCGGACCTAAGCGGGGAATGGGAAATTCTCGAAGTCGAAGACGATAAACGCTACAAGGCCACCCTCGACAAAGCCGGCAACGGCCCCTATAGCCAACAGGGCGGACGATTCACCACCACGAAATATGCCGACCGTCTCTGGCAAGGTACCTGGCAACAAACCGGCAATGATCGTGAAGGGGGCTTTGAAATCTTGCTCGCAGAAGACGGCACGCGAGCTAAAGGCCGGTGGTGGTATTCACGAGTCGGAAGCCAGAAAAATATCCCCCCTCGTGAGCATGGCGGGACCTACCAATGGAACCGACTCACACCGGTACCAGCCTCACGGTAAATCGAGCAGGCCTCCTGACTTCGCAACCGCTCGAGCTCATTGATTCACCGCCATCTCCTCAGAGGAGAACTGCCAACGGCTGCGCGCCCATGCAGGCACCCACTTCAAGCCAACACTGACAGAGCACTTTGTGCAGACAGTCCAGGAAAATAAGAGTGCCCTGCCTGCCATGGCGATCACCGCCACTCCAGCCTTCCGCGCCAGCCCCTAGGTCATTTGGGCCGCTTCGCCTTCGCCCCCGCAATGAGCTCCGCCGCCGTTTCGCGCACCTTTTTGGTGATGGTCAGCCCGCCCAACATTCTGGCGATTTCCTCTTCCTGCCCCATCCCTGTCAGTACTCGGACCGATGTGGAGGTCCGCTGACTCTCCTGCCCCTTCTCCACCAGCAAATGATGTTCCGCCTGGGAGGCGACCTGCGGAAGATGGGTGATGCAAAACACTTGATGGAACGAGCCGAGCTTCCGCAATCTCGTCCCCATGGCCGCGGCCACCGCCCCGCCTACGCCTGTATCGACTTCGTCAAAGACCAGAACCGGCACCTGATCCATCTCGGCCAGCACGGTTTTCAGCGCCAGCATGATGCGCGAAAGTTCCCCCCCGGAGGCCACGCGC